>NZ_JBEZNU010000018.1:111083-166971 GCF_040653375.1 Streptomyces sp. NPDC047974 | reverse complement strand
TCCTTCGTTCCTGTTTCCAGGCCCTCCGGGCGCTTCCTTCGTTTCCGACTCTATCAGATCTTTCCGATCCGATTTCCTCGGTGCTTTCCGGTCCCTTTCGCTTTCGCTCCGGGCCCTTCCGGCGTTTCCGACTCTATCAGATCCTTTCGGCGTCTGATTCCCAGTCAGTGGGGTTTGTCTTCCCGGCTGTTGGGCCGTTCCGACGTCTCAAACCTTAGCGGATTCCTTCGGCGACTCATAATCGAGTCGTTCGAATTGAATTTCGGCACGCCGAAATTCATCCCGTGAGGGAGATCGTGCTGGGTTGAGGTGCCGCTATCGCGGCGGGATGGCTGTCGCAGAACCGTTCCGGCTCCGTGACAACTCGGAGAACACTACGCGTCCCCCAGGGGGGTGTCAACCCCCCTTCGGTGACGTCCGAGGGTGCCCCGGGGGGCGTCCTCAGTCCAGGTCGGAGAGCCTGCCGCCGGCGTCCGGCTGGGTCAGCTCCACCCGGCGCAGGAGGCGGATCAGGGCGTCGCCCAGGAGGCCCCGCTCCTCGGGTTCGAGGTCCTGGAGGAGCTTCTCCTCGAAGTCCGTGGCCATGCGCATCGCCTCCAGCCACTTCGTACGGCCCTCGTCCGTGAGCTCGACGATCACGCGGACGCGGTTGTTCTCGTCGCGGTCGCGGGTCACCAGGCCCTCGCCGGCCATGCGGTCGATGCGGTGGGTCATGGCGGCCGGGGTGAGACCGAGGCGCTTGGCGAGCTCGCCGGGGCCCAGTCGGTAGGGGGCGCCGGAAAGGACGAGGGTCTTGAGGACCTCCCACTCGGCGTTGCTGATGCCGAGGTCGGCGAGCTGGCGGCCGTACGCCACGTTCATCCGGCGGTTCAGCCGGCCGAGCGCGGAGACCACCTTCTCCACCTGGGGGTCCAGGTCGCGGTACTCGCGCTGATACGCGGCGATCTGCTCGTCGAGCGTCGGCTCCTGCGGCTCTTGCGAGGCGGACCGCTCCGGGGTGTCGGACATGGGGGCGAGTATCCCACGGTCCTCGTTGGCGTTGAAGTCCTTCTATGTGTACTGTTAAGGATCGAACTTTAGGGTTTAAGTCTTCAGGGTTCAGGCGTACAGGGGTGAACCCGGGCCTGACCCGCGACCGAAGTGGGTGAGTGTGACCAAGGCGAGGGGCGCTGCGATGCGCCGGATTCAGGCAGGCAGCGCGCTGAGCGCGTTCGGACTCGGCTTCACCGTGCCGTACCTCTATGTGTACGTGGCGCAGGTGCGGGATCTGGGCGCGACGACCGCGGGTGTGGTGCTGGCCGTCTTCGCCATGGCCGCGCTCGTGGTGCTGCCGTTCAGCGGGCGGGCGATCGACCGGCGCGGGCCCGTTCCCGTGCTGCTCGTCGCCTCCGGTCTCGCCGCGGTCGGCGCCGTGGGGATGGGGCTCGCGTCGAGCGTGCCGGCGGCGGTGGGTGCCGCCGCGCTGCTCGGCGCGGGAACCGCGGTCCTCCAGCCGGCGCTGGCCACGATGATCGTGTGGTGCTCCGAGCCCGCCGGGCGGACCCGTGCCTTCGCGCTCCAGTTCTTCCTGCAGAACCTCGGTCTGGGTGTCGGTGGTCTGATCGGCGGCCAGCTCGTCGACGTGAGCCGGCCCGACAGCTTCCTGCTGCTGTTCTCGATCGAGGCCGTGATGTTCCTGGTCCTCGCCGCGGTGGCCGGCAGCGCCCGGATGGCCGGTTCGCCGGCCTTCCAGGGCGCGCGGCCCGCCGAGGGCGGCAAGGGCGGCGGGGTCCGGGCGCTGCTCGGCCACAAGGCGATGGTCCAGCTGTGCGTGCTCGGCTTCGTCCTCTTCTTCGCCTGCTACGGACAGTTCGAGTCGGGTCTGGCCGCCTACGGCACCGAGGCCGCGGGCATCGAGCCGTCGACGCTCGGCATCGCGCTCGCCGCCAACACGGCGGTGATCGTCCTGGCGCAGTTCCTGGTGCTGAAGTTCGTGGAGCGCCGCAAGCGCACCCGGGTGATCGCGGCCGTGGGGCTGATCTGGGCGGTGGCGTGGATCATCGCCGGGTACGCGGGCCTCGGGCACGGCAGCCAGGCGATGGCGACGGCGGCGTTCGTGTCCACGTACGCGCTGTTCGGGCTCGGCGAGGCGATGCTGTCGCCGACCGTGGCGCCGCTGGTCGCGGATCTGGCGCCGGAGTCGATGGTGGGCTCGTACAACTCCGCCTTCGCCCTGGTGAAGCAGCTGGCGCTGGCGGTCGGTCCGGCGGTGGGCGGTCCGATGGGGGCGTCGCTGCACGGCCCGTACATCGTGACCTTCGTGCTGTTCTCGCTCCTCGTCACGGTGCTCGCGGTACGGCTGGGCAGGCAGCTCACGCCGGTGCAGAACCAGCCCGCCCTGGCCGCCAAGCCGTCCCGGATCGTGGTGCGGCACGAGCCGGAGAAGGAGACCGCCGCCGCCTAAGGCCGTCTCTTCCGGATCGTGCCGGGCCCGATCCGAAGGAAACGGCCTAGGCGCGCCCTAGTCGCGGAGGGCGAATTCGCACCACACCGCTTTGCCGCCGCCGGGAGTGCGGCGGCTGCCCCAGGACGAGGCGATCGTCGCGATGATGGAGATCCCGCGACCCGCCTCGTCCTCCGTTTCCGCCCTGCGGCGGCGCGGGAGGTGGTCGTCGCCGTCGGTGACCTCGATGATCAGGCGGCGGTCGGTGCGGCGCAGCCGCAGGCGCATGGGCGGGGTGCCGTGCTGGAGGCTGTTGGCGACGAGTTCGCTGGTGGCGAGGACGCCGAGGTCGCGGAGTTCGACGGGGAAGCGCCAGGAGGAGAGGACTCCGGAGGCGAAGGCACGCGCGCGTGGGGCGGCCTCGACGCCGCCGAGGAGTTCCAGGGCGGCGTTGTGGAAGAGCTCGGCGTCGGCGCCGTCGCGGGCGGGGTGCTGGACGACGAGGACGGCGACGTCGTCGTCGTGCTCGGCGGTGACGCCGAGGGCGCGGAGGAGCCGGCCGCAGATCACCTGGGGGGTGCCGCTGGCGCCGGCGAGCGCGCGGGCGAGGGCGTCGACGCCCTCGTCGATGTCCTCGCGGCGGCGCTCGACCAGGCCGTCGGTGTAGAGGACGGCGGTGGAGCCGGGCGGCAGGGCGATGGAGCCGGAGGCGTGCAGCCAGCCGCCGGTGCCGAGCGGGGGTCCGGTGGGGTCGCCGGCCTTGCGGACGGTGCCGTCCTCGTCGCGCACGAGGATCGGGAGGTGGCCGGCGGAGGCGTAGACGAGCTTGCCCTCGTTGGGGTCGTGGACGGCGTAGACGCAGGTGGCGATCTGGCTGGCGTCGATCTCGGCGGCGAGGCCGTCGAGGAGCTGGAGGACCTCGTGCGGGGGGAGGTCCAGGCGCGCGTAGGCGCGGACGGCGGTGCGGAGCTGGCCCATGACGGCGGCGGCGCGGACGCCGCGGCCCATGACGTCTCCGATGACGAGGGCGGTGCGGCCGGCGCCGAGGGTGATGACGTCGTACCAGTCGCCGCCGACCGCGGCGTCCGCGACGCCGGGCTGGTAGGTGGCGGCGATCCGCAGGTCGTCGGGCTGCTCCAGCTCCTGCGGGAGGAGGGAGCGCTGGAGGGTGACGGCGGTCTCGCGGTGGCGGCGCTCGCTGGCGCGGAGCCGCTCGGCGGCCTCGGCGTGGTCGGTGACGTCGGCGGCGTGGACGAGGACGCCGGCGCCGTCGAGGTGCGGGCTGTCGACGGGGAGGCAGGTGACGGTGTAGGAGCCGCCGCTCTCGGTGCGGCGGGACTTCACGGTGCGGGGCTTGCCGCTGCGCAGGACCTGGTCGAGGAGGGGCAGCAGGCCGAGGTCCTCGGCCTCGGGGCAGGTGGCGGCGACGGTGGCGCCCGGGGTGCGGGGGCCGAAGGCGGAGGCGTACGCCTCGTTGACGTACGCGATGCGGTGCTCGGGGCCGTACACGAGGGCGACGAGGCCGGGGAGGCGGCCGAGGAGGTCCCGTACGGAGAAGTCCTCCAGGGCGGGGACCTCGGTGGCGTCGGTGTCCAAGGTGGCCTCCGCGTCGGCGGCGGTGCCCTCGGCGGGGTGCTCCGACCGGGGACCGTACTCACCGCGGGCTGCGGGCACGGAGCCTTCGGTCCCCCGGGCCGCGCGGCGCTGCGTGCCGGGGAGCCGGGCGCTCCAACGGGTGAAGTTCACGGATCTGTATGCCTCGTGGTGTCGGTGCCGTGCGGAGTCACGCTGTGCAGGTGTGAGCCCACCTATGGTCACACGTCCAGTGTGGACGAGTGCACTGACAGTGATGTCAGGAGGACGCCCCGTCGTTCCCTTCGGGGCGGGGTCCGGGGGGTGGGGGCGGGGGTGGTGCGGCCGCGAGTTCGAATTCGGCCCTGGGGTGTTCCAGGGAGCCGAGGGAGACGACCTCGCGCTTGAAGAGGCCGGAGAGGGTCCATTCGGCGAGGACGCGGGCCTTGCGGTTGGCGGTGGGCATCCGGCTGAGGTGGTAGGCGCGGTGCATGAGCCAGGCCGGGTATCCCTTGAACTTGCGTCCGTACACGTGGGCGACGCCCTTGTGGAGGCCGAGGGAGGCGACGGAGCCCGCGTACGCGTGCGCGTACTCCTTGAGCGGGCGGCCGCGGAGCGAGGCGGCGAGGTTCTCGGCGAGGACCTTGGCCTGGCGGACGGCGTGCTGGGCGTTGGGCGCGCAGGGGGTGCCGGGCTCCTTCGCGGTGAGGTCGGGGACGGCGGCGGCGTCGCCGGCCGCCCACGCGTGGGGGGTGTCCGCGACGGTGAGGTGGGCGGTGCAGCGGATCCGGCCGCGCTCGTCGCGGGGGAGGTCGGTGGCGGCGAGGACGGGGGCGGGCTTGACCCCGGCGGTCCAGACGACGGTGCGGGTGGGCAGGCGGGTGCCGTCGCTGAGGACGGCGACGCGGTCCTCGCAGCCGTCGAGGCGGGTGTCGAGGCGGACGTCGATGTTCCGGCCGCGGAGCTCGCGGATCGCGTAGCCGCCCATCTCGTCGCCGACCTCGGGGAGGATCCGGCCGGCGGCTTCGACGAGGACCCATCTCAGGTCCTCGGGCTTGACGTTGTGGTAGTAGCGGGTGGCGTAGCGGGCCATGTCCTCCAGCTCGGCGAGGGCCTCCACGCCCGCGTACCCGCCGCCGACGAAGACGAACGTGAGGGCGGCGTCGCGGAGGGCCGGGTCGCGGGTGGAGGAGGCGATGTCGAGCTGTTCCAGGACGTGGTTGCGCAGGCCGATCGCCTCCTCGACGGTCTTGAAGCCGATGCCGTGTTCGGCGAGGCCGGGGACCGGGAGGGTGCGGGAGACCGAGCCGGGGGCGAGGACGAGTTCGTCGTAGGCGAGGGCGACCGGGCCCGCGCCCTCCTCGTCGGTGGCGAGGGTGGTGAGGGTCGCGGTGCGCTTGGCGTGGTCGATGGACTCGACCTCGCCGATGAGGAGGCGGCAGCGGTCCAGGACGCGGCGGAGCGGGACGACGACGTGGCGCGGCGAGAGCGAGCCGGCGGCGGCCTCGGGGAGGAACGGCTGGTACGTCATGTACGGGTCGGGGGTGACCACCACGATCTCGGCGGAGCCGCCGCCGAGCTCCGCCCTGAGCTGCCGCTGGAGGCGCAGCGCGGTGTACATGCCGACGTAGCCACCGCCGACCACGAGAATGCGCGCAGGTTGGGTCACCGTCCCATGAGGCATCGCCGTCCGGGGTTTGTCCACAGGCCCGGCGAATTGTGTGACCGGAGGGGTGCGGAGGCGCGGGGTGGCGCGCGCGCGGCGTCCGTGTGCAACGGCGCAGGTCACGGCGGGCGTGGGTGGTGAGCAGGGTGGTACGAAACGGGCGGCTCCGGCGCCTTGCTCCGATCGGGGGGCGCACCATCCGGAGCTGCCCCTTCTGAATTGACCCGGACTCAACTATGTTCGTAGTTCGTCGGGGTGTCGGGTCGGCGTGCGCGCGGACCGCTTGCGCACATCGGCCGGGAGCCCCGTATCAGGGCGGGGAGTCTCCGGGGGGAGACATCATGAGCGGGGGAACGCTTATGCAGATTCAGGATTCTCGTTGGCAGTCCGTCGTCGGCGCCGAGCGCGACGACAGGGGTGCGGGGGCCGTGGCCTCCGTGCCGGTGGCCGGTGGCGCGCTGACCGGCGGCACCGTCGCGGGCGCGGGCACGGTCGTGAACGGCGCGGCCGCGGGCGGCCGCGCGGCGCCGCTGCGGGTGGACGCGCAGCGCAATCTGGAGCACGTGCTCCGTGCGGCGCGCGAGGTCTTCGGCGAGCTCGGTTACGGGGCGCCGATGGAGGACGTGGCGCGGCGGGCCCGCGTGGGCGTGGGCACGGTGTACCGGCGCTTCCCCAGCAAGGACGTGCTGGTGCGGCGGATAGCCGAGGAGGAGACCGCGCGGCTGACCGAGCAGGCGCGGGCCGCCCTCGGTCAGGAGGACGAGCCGTGGTCGGCGCTCTCGCGCTTCCTGCGGACGTCGGTGGCCTCGGGTGCCGGGCGGCTGCTGCCGCCGCAGGTGCTGCGGGTCGGCGTGGACGAGCCGGTGCTGCCGGTGGACGACACCGAGGGCGGGGCCCGGGTGCCGTACCAGCGGGGGCTCGGCGAGCAGGCCGACGCGCGCGTGGTGGCGCCCCGGGCGGTTCCGGCGGACGAGCGGGACGACGCCGGCGCGGCGGAGCTCCTGGAGGTCGTCGGCCGGCTTGTCGACCGGGCCCGTGAGGCGGGTGAGCTGCGGACGGACGTGACCGTGGCAGACGTCCTGCTGGTCATCGCCACCTCGGCCCCGGCGCTGCCGGACGCGGCCCAGCAGGCGGCGGCCTCGGCCCGGCTCCTGGACATCCTCCTGGAGGGTCTGCGCTCGCGGTAGCGGCCGGCCGGTCGCCTGCCGGTCCCGCCGCCGGTCCGCCGGGCCTCTGGGCCGGGCGGACCAAGGAGCATGACACGAACGCGTGAGCGGTTACGCCGGGTTGCGAGAAGTCGCCCCGGACGGGTGGTATGCGGACGCGGCGCTTCGGCATGCCCGCGTCGTGTGGCACTCTTGCCCGGTGTTCGGGTCTGCGCAGGCGTACGGGGGCTTCCGCGATGAGCGGTGACGGTCGGGACGATCCGCTGAACGGCGGCGGCGCCACGGAGACCCCGGGCCCGCCCGCCGGGCACGTACCGAGCCAGGGAGGCCCCGGCGGCTCCCCGGGAGCACCGCACGGCCCGGGCGAACCGAGCGTGCCGCAGCAGCGCGAGGCGTCCTCCGCGGGCGCCGCACCCCTCGCCGCACCCGCACCCGCACCCGTCGGCCCGTCCGACGGGGACCTGACGGGGGACCTGACGGATGACGACGGCGAGGGCGTGCTGCCGCCGCCCCGGGAGCTCGCACCCTCCGACGCCGATCTGATCCGGCGCATGCGGGACGGCGACGACTCCGCGTACGAGGAGCTGTTCCGCCGCCACTCGGAGCCCGTACGCCGCTACGCCAGGACCTGCTGCCGGGACGCGCACACCGCCGACGACCTGACCGCCGAGGTCTTCGCCCGCACCCTCCAGGCCGTGCGCGGCGGCGCCGGGCCCGAACAGGCCGTCCGCGCCTACCTGATGACCACCGTCCGGCGGGTCGGCGCCGCCTGGGCCAAGACCCAGAAGCGCGAGCACCTCGTCGAGGACTTCGCCGTCTTCGCCGCCGACGCCGCCCGCTCCTCCGAGGTCTCCGACCAGGACACCATGGACCTCGGCGCCGAGGTCCGGGCCATGCAGGAGGCCGAACAGTCGCTGGCCATGCAGGCGTTCCGCTCGCTGCCCGAGCGCTGGCAGGCCGTCCTGTGGCACACCACCGTCGAGGAGGAGTCGCCCAGCGAGGTCGCCCCCCTCTTCGGCCTCACCGCCAACGCCACCGCCGTGCTCGCCAGCCGTGCCCGCGAGGGCCTCAAGCAGGCCTACCTCCAGGCTCACGTCAGCCAGGCGCTCACCGCCGGCGGCGACTGCGCGCAGTACGCCGACCGGCTCGGCGCCTACGCGCGCGGCGGGCTGCGGATGCGGGCCGAGCGCGGCCTGCGCAAGCACCTCGACGAGTGCGCCAAGTGCCGGATCGCCGCCGGCGAACTGGCCCACGTCAACGCCGGGATCCCGGCGCTCCTCCCGATCGCGGTCATCGGCTGGTTCGCCGCCGGGTACTCCCTCAAGGCCGCCGGCATCGTCGCCGGCGGCGCGGTGGGCGCGGCCGGCGCCGGCGCCGCGGCGGCCGCCACCGGCGGGACGACGTCCGGCGCCGCCTCCGGCGGGGCCGCCGCCGAGGGGCTCGGCGCGCCCGCGAAGGTCGGGATCGCCGCCGCCGCGGCGGTCGCCGCCGCGGCCGGGCTCGTCTGGGCGATGACCGGCGACCCGCAGCCCGTCGCCGCGCCGAAGCCGCTGCCGACGACCGCGGCCCCCACGACTCCTGCCCCGCCCCCGCCGCCGAAGCCCGCGCCCGAGCCGGTGGTTCCTCCCGCGCCGCAGCCGAAGCCGAAGCCGGTGGTGACGACGCCCCCGCCGGCGCCGAAGCCCGTCGTGAAGCCGAAGCCGAAGCCGGTGGTGAAGCCGGTGGTCAAGCCCTCGCCGACCCCGACACCGACGCCGACGCCCCCGCCGCCCAGCCCCACCCCGACGCCGACGCCGACCCCCACGCCGACGCCGACGACACCTCCCCCGCCGCCCCCGCCCGCCTTCTACCAGGTCGACGAGCTGGAGTACGAGGCCTTCGGCGACGGCAGCAAGCCCGAGGTCGTCCAGGAGGGCGGCACCTGGATGTGGGCGCGCGACGGCATGTCGATCGGCGACAGCACGTACGCGTACGGCGTCAGCGTGCACGCCCCGTCCTCGCTGCTCATCCGCCTCAACCGGCAGTGCACCGGCTACGACGCGATGGTCGGCGTCGACGACCTCAGCGCCCCGCTCGGCCCCGGAGGCGTCCGCTTCTCCGTCTACGGGGACGGCGAGCGGCTCTGGCGCTCCCCCGTGCTCCGGCCGGGCGACCCGGCGCTCCCGGTCCACGTCGACATCACCGGCCGCTCCACGATGCGGCTCGTGGTGGAGGAGCACACGCCCTTCGGGCGGGCCGCCGTCGCCGACTGGGCGGAGTCCCGGATCAGCTGCTCCTGACCGGGCCCCCGGCACCGGCGGCGTACGGCTCGACGAGGGCCAGTACGGCCTCGGGGCCGAGGTCCGCGCCGGCCGCGCGGGCGGCGGCGAGTCCTTCCTCGCCGAGCGCGGTCCGGCAGGCGGCGGTGACCTCCTCGGCCTCGCGCCGTTCGGGCACCGAGCGGGGGACGTCCCGCCGCCAGGTGTCGACGGCGGCGGCCACGCGCGCGCAGCGGGCGGCGTCGCCGGCCCGGTGCAGGGCGTAGACGAGCCCCTCGCCGAGGCTGATCACGATGATGTCCGCGCAGTGGCCGGTGAGGGCGGCGCGCAGGACCTCGGCGGCGGTGGTGACGGCCGCCGCGCCCGCGCCCTCCTGGGCCTCGATGCGGGCGACGAAGCCCTCCAGGGCGATGGTGAAGTGCGGCGGCGGGGTGCCGCTGCGGACATGGGCGCCGGCCGAGGAGATCGCGGCACGCGCGCGTGCGGGGTCGTTCCGGTCGAGGGCGAGGACCGCGCGCATGAAGTCCACGTAGGCGAGGGCGTCCTGGAGGCGTAGCCGCTCGGACTCCCGGGCGGCCGCTTCGAGGCCGCGCTCGGCGGCGGCCGAGTCGCCGTCGCGGTAGGCCAGTTCGGCGAGCCGGGCGACGAGGAACGGGGCCTCGGCGTGGGCGCCGACCTCGCGGGCGAGCGCCAGGGCCTCCTCGTACGCCTCCCTGGCCTCCTCGCGGCGGCCCCGCATCATGTTGGCCTCGGCGGCGGCGGAGGCGACCTGGGCGCCCATCCAGCGGTCGCCGACCCGGCGGGTGAGGAGGCGGAGTTCGGCGAGGTCCTCGTCGACGCCCTGCATGCCGCCGGGCATGTCCACGATCATGTGGGTGCGGAACATCAGGCTCACCCCGACCTCCCAGTCGCCGCCGTACCGGCGGCAGACCTCGACGCCGGTGTCGAGGAGGGCGCGGACCGTCGCCGGCTCCTCGGTGAGGTACGCGGTGAACGGCCAGAGCAGGCCGGGGAAGCGGGCGGACTCGGGGCCGGGGTCCTCGCCGAAGGCGTCCCGGACGCGGCGGACCAGCGCGAGCGCCTCCGCGTCCTCGCGGAGGTCGCCGGTGTACATGTGCTCGTCCTCCATCCCGAGGAAGAACGACAGCATCCGCAGGTGCATGCGCGGCCAGTGGCGGGGGTCGGCCCGGTCGTCCGGGTCCTCCCCCAGGGCGAGGGCGCGCCGGGTCCAGGCCAGGCCCTCCGGGCGGTAGTTGCGCAGCCACCAGAACCAGCCCATGGCGAAGACCAGCCGGAGCCCGGCGCGCTCGTCGGGCTGGGGTCCCCCTTGCCCGACGAGCTTGGGGGCGGTGCCGAGGGTGCGGTGGAGGGCCGCCCTGATGTTGTCGAGGTCCCGTTCGATCCGGTCGATCCAGGGCAACTGCTCACCGGAGCGGAGCTTCGGCTCGGCCTCCTCCGCGAGGGCCGTGAAGTGCGCGGTGTGGGCGGCCTCGGCGGCCGCGAGCAGCTCCGGGGTCTCGGCGGCGCGCTCGACGGCGTACTCGTGGATGGTCTCCAGGAGGCGGTAGCGCATGGCGCCGTCGTCGGCGGGCGCGGCGACGACGAGGGACTTGTCGACCAGGGCGCCGAGGGTGGTGAGGGTGGTGTCCTCCCCGGCCGGGCCGGCGACGGCCTCGGCGGCCTGGAGGTCCCAGCCGCCGGTGAAGACGGAGACCCGGCGGAGCAGGGTGCGCTCGGCCGGGTCGAGGAGGTCCCAGGACCAGTCGACGACCGCGCGGAGGGTCTGCTGGCGGGGCAGCAGGGTGCGGGCGCCGGAACTGAGGAGCCGGAAGCGGTCGTCGAGCCGGTCCGCGATCTGGCGGGGGGTGAGCAGCCGCAGCCGGGCGGCGGCCAGTTCGATGGCGAGGGGCAGGCCGTCGAGGCGGCGGCAGATCTCCGCGACGGCGTCGGCGGCGCCCGCCTCGCGCGCGTGGTCCCGGTCGAAGGCGGGGCGGACGGCCCGGGCCCGCTCGGCGAAGAGCCGGTGCGCGGGGGCGGGCGGCAGGGGCTCGACCGGGCGGACGGTCTCGCCGGGGACGCCCAGCGGTTCGCGGCTGGTGGCGAGGATCCGCAGGTCCGGGCAGTGCGCGAGGAGGGTCTCGGTGAGGGCCGCGGCGGCGTCGACGACGTGCTCGCAGTTGTCGAGGACGAGGAGGAGGCCGGGGCGGTGGGCGAGGTGCTCGACGAGGTGGGCGGTGGGGTCGTCCTGGAGCGCGGTGCCGTCGCGGGTGATCAGGTTGATCTCGCGGAGGCGGAGCGCGGAGAGGACGGCGCCGGGCAGCGCGCCCGGGTCGTCGAGCGGTGCGAGCTCCGCGATCCACGCGTCGGGCCCGGCGGCCCGCCGGGCGACCTCCTCGGCGAGCCGCGTCTTCCCCGAGCCGCCGGGCCCGGTGAGCGTGACGAGCCGGAACCGCCCGAGGTCCTCCCGGAGCGCCGCGAGCTCGGGCTCGCGCCCGACGAAGGAGGTGAGCCGGGGCCGGATGTTGCCGTGCGCGGCGGGCGGCGGCTGGGGGGCGGGACCGGGGGACTCGGCGGGACGCGGGGGCTCTGTGGGGACGGTGGGGGCGGTGGGGACGGTGGGCGCGCTTCGGGTGGGGTGCGCGGAGTGCACGGGGAGTTCGGCGCGATCGGCGTGTGCGGCGTGTGCGGCGTGCTCCGGGGTGAGGAGTTCGCGGTGGAGGGCGGTCAGTTCGGGGCCCGGGTCGGTGCCGAGGGCGTCCGCGAGGGTGCGGCGGGCCGTCTCGTACGCGGCGAGCGCGTCCGCGTGGCGGCCCTCGGCGCGCAGGGCGCGGACGAGCTGGGCGTGGAAGCCCTCGTCGTACGGGTGCGCGGCGGTGAGTCCGGACAGCTCCGGTACGAGTCCGTCGACGGCGCCGCGCCGCAGGTCGGCCTCGACGCGCCGGCGCAGGGCGGCGAGGCGCTGCGCCTCGGGGCGGATGCCCGCCGGTCCCGGCAGGTCGGCGAGGGCGGGCCCGCGGAAGAGCCCCAGGGCTTCCCTGAGGAGCGCGGCGGCCGTCTCGGGGTCGCCGGCGTCGAGCCGGGCGCCGGCCTCCGCGGCGCGGCGCTCGAACACGTACAGGTCGACGTCCTCGGGTCCGGCGAGGAGCCGGTATCCGGGTCCGGGCGTCGCGGCGACGGCCTCCCGGCCGAGGACCCTGCGCAGCCGGCCGACGAGCGCCTGGAGCGCGGCGGGCGCGTCGAGCGGCGGCTCGTCCCCGTACACGTCGTCGACGAGCTCCCCGACCGGCACGGCCCGTCCGGCGCGCAGCGCGAGCGCGGCGAGCAGCGCGCGCAGCCGGGCACCGCCCAGGGGCAGGGGGGCGCCGTCGGGGCCGAGGACCTCGGTGGTGCCGAGGAGGAGATACCGCACCGGCCCATTCTTGCCGCCGCGAGCCGGGGGCGCCTCGGGGTTTCCCCGGGCCGGTCCCTGAGCCCGGAGGCGGTCAGAACGCGGCGGTGTCCAGGGTGAAGCCGAGGGGTGCGGGGAGCGGGACCTCGGTCCCCAGCTTGTGGATGGACTTGTGGGTGTAGTCGTCGCCGTCGGGCGCGGAGCAGACGACGGCCTCGTCGGCCTCGCGGTCGACCATCAGATAGACGGGGATCCCGGCGCGGGCGTAGGCGCGGATCTTCTGCACGCGGTCGCGGCTCGCGGTGGACGGAGAGGTGACCTCGGCGACGAGGAGGACGGGGTCGGGGGCGTGCCAGTCCTGCTGGTCGCCGAAGCTTCCCTTGGGAGCGATCGCGAGGTCCGGGATGACGCGGATGGTCCCGTTCGTCCCAGGGAGACTGAGGCCGATGCCGGTGTAGCGCCCGAGTCCCCTGTCGTGGTCTCGGACCTGACCGCTCAGCTCCGACACGATCTCCTCGTGCTCGCCGTTGGCCGGAGGCACCACGTAGATCTCCCCTTCGATCAGCTCCACGCGCCAGCCCTTGGGGGCCGAGGCACTGAACAGCTCGAAGGTCTCCTGCACACTCGCACCCTCGAAGTCGGGCGTCTCCTCGGGAAACGCCTCGCCGGGCGCCGGCAGCGGCATGGCCATGCTGGACCTCCTTCGCTCGGTGCGACGCTCCCAGCTTAGGACGGCCGCCGGGACCGGGTCAGGAACGCATTCACTCGAACGGGCGTGCTGTGACGTTTCACCGCGCCGGCAGCGACCGGGACGCCGGGATCAGGGGCCCCTGGACGGCGCGGGGCGCGCGCGGGGTGGCCGTGTCGGTCCAGCAGGAGCCGCGGCGGGCGAGGAGGCGGCGGAGCCAGAGTTCGGTGGAGACGAGGTCGGCGAGGCCGTCGAGGGGGACGCGCGCGCCGTCGGCGGCGGCGCGCAGGGCCTCGCGGACCGTGCCGGCCTCGATGAGCCCCGCGTCGGCGAGGAGGGGTGCCTCGAAGAGGGCCAGGAGGGTCGGGAGGGCGGCGCGCAGGCCCGCGCGCGCGGTGCCGGCGGGGACCGCGGGGTACGGGGCGCCCCAGCCGGGCGGCAGGTCGCGGATGCCGGTGTCGGCGAGGACCGTGCGCAGGACGCCGGCGCGTGCGTCGGGCTGGACGCGGAGCGCTTCGGGGAGGTCGCGGCAGGCGCGGACGACCTGGTTGTCGAGGAACGGCGCGTGCAGTCGCTGGCCGCGGATCTCGGCCGCCTGTTCCAGGACCCGGTGGTCGGCCGCCGCGCGCGCGAGGGCGGCACGCGCGCGTGCCTCGCCGGGACGCTGCACGGTCGGCGGCAGGGTGGCTGCCCGGTTGAGGCGCGCGGACACCTCGGCGAGCGCCTCGCCCGTCAGCCACCGGGCCGCGGGACCCGGCCGGGACCAGGCGAGCGCGGAGAGCGAGGCGGCCAGCGGGCCGTGGGTGTCGGCGGGGTCGCGGTTGGCGTCGAGGACGTGCCGGGCGGCTGTCTCCAGACCGGCCCGGTAGGGCGTACGGGCGAGCCTGCGCGCCGCGCGGTAGACGGTGACCGGCACCAGGAAGGCGCCCGCCGACGGACCGCTCGCCTTGGCGAGGGCCGTCACCGGACGCACCAGGGAGCGGCGCCGGCGGTCCATCAGCAGGTCGGCGAGGCGCGCCGGGTGGGCGTCCAGGACCTGCCGGGCGCCGAGCCCGGTGAAGTGGTCGGCGCTGCCTCCGGCGAGCCGCCTGCGGTGCCGTTCGGCGGTGACGAGCGCGGGCCCCGGCTCGTCGGTGAGCGGCCCGTCGAGGGCGGCGTACGGGAGGGCCTCCTCGCCCGCCGCGACGACCACGTGGCGCAGCCGGGGGTCGGCCGCCAGCTCGCGGGCCCGCTCCAGTTCGGCCGTCCTGCCCGGGCCCGGCTTGGCCGCCAGGTCGTTGAAGGTGACCGCGAGCAGCCGCTCCCCCGCGTCCGCGCCGTGTCCGAGGATCGTGCCGGGCACCCCGGGCAGTCCCGCGGCGAGCAGGGCGAGGGTGGCGGAGGCGCTGCCGCCGGACAGGTCCGCGCCGATGCCGGGCACCGGACCGGCGCCGCGGGCCGCCCGCCGGTCCGCGGGCCCCATCCCGGGGACCGGTCCGGGATCCGGCAGGGGCGCCTCGGGGGCGTGCCGGGGGGCCGTGAGCCGGGCCCGTACGGACTCCACCAGCGCGTCCCTGACCGCCTCGACGGCCTGCCGGGGCTCGGCCTGCGGGGCGGCGACGGCGAGCGAGGCCACCGTCTCGTACCCGGCGATCTCGCGGGAGCCCTCGCGCAGGATCAGCGCGTGGCCCGGCGGGACGCGGCGGACGCCCTCGTACGGGGTCGAGTCGCGCAGCGCCTCCGGGGACTCGGGGCAGGCGAGCAGCGCGGCGAGGTGGCCGATGTCGAGCTGGGCCTCCACGAGGTCGGCGAGCGGCAGGGCGGCGGTGGCGTAGGCGGTGCCGCCTTCCCAGGGGGTGTGGAAGACGGGCCGGGCGCCCGCGAGGTCGCCGGTGACCGTGACCCGGCGGCCGGCCTTGACGACGGCGGTGTAGCTGCCGGGCCAGGCCGTCAGGTGGCGCAGGGCGCCGCCGCGCGCGGTGACGAGGCCGCGGCGGAGTTCGTCGTCGCCGGCGGCGCAGCAGCCGAGGACGGCGAGCCGGGTGCCGTCGTCGAGGGAGACCACCCGGACCTCGTCGGGGCGCCAGTCGCCGACCGCCCACAGCGGGTCGGGATCGCCCCACAGGAGCTGTGCGCCCACCGGCTGCACCGTGCGCCCCCCGACGTGCCCGCCGCTCTCGGCGTAGGGGCGCGCCTGGGGCGGGATGTGGGGGTCGTACGCGCCGGGCGCGCCGTACGCGCCGCGGGCCCCGTCGCTCGCTCCGGCGCGCGCCCCGGCCGTCGTGGCGTACCCCGCGGCGACACTGCTCCAGCCCACCAGCCATCGCATCGGCGCCTCCACGTCCGTTTCGGTGGGGCCATGCTGCCATGACAACGGCGCACGGGGCGGGGTCCGGGCGCACGCGCCCGAAAGCCGAATGCGCCCCTGGCATGCGCCAGTTGGCCACCGGGGGAACGCGGGGTGGCGCGGGGCGCGGAGTGGCGCGGGCGCGGGGCTCCGGAGGCGGGGCTCCGGAGGCGGGCGGCGGCGAGCGCGCGGCGCGAAGGGTCCCGGAGGAGGGAGGAGTCCACCGCGAGGAGTCCACCGCGGGAGCCTGCCGCGGGGAGCCTGTCGCGGGGAGGAGGTGCCCACCGCAGGAAGCCGGCCGGTCCCGTCGGAGGCCGGGCCGCTCGGCGAAATCGGCCGATTCTCATCCCTGTGAAGAAGTTTGACCTGCCGTCAGGCACAGAAGAGATCACGGAAACGGCGGCCCGGGAGCTTGCCGCACGCCCGTCCGCACCCTCGCCGGCGGGTCGACTCCCGGCAGTCCGGGAGGCGACCCGCCCCCCGGCGCCGTCCGCCGCCCGCGGGGAATGGGGCGGCGGTGTCCCCCAGCCCACCGGTGCGGGAACCGGAACACCAGGCGTTCCGCCTCCCGGCCGGACGGGCCGACCCACGCAGGACTCATCGAAGCGGCGCCGCCCCCGGGCGACGAGAGCGCACGGCCGGGCGCACGGCGCCACGGGCGGAGCACGGAGCGGGCGGCGACCGCTTCCGGTCGGCTCGTCACACAACAATCTCGCCATACGGAACTCTGCCCCTTAACGGTGGGGATGCGGCGAACTACGCTGTGTTTACGAATGCCGCCTGCCTATGCCCGGCGTCGCGGCGGCCGTCTGGATGTCGAGGGGTGGCGTCATGTCCAGGGAGCAACGCGGGCCGAACGAGAAGCTCGGCGCCGTTCTCGCCCTCGCGGGAATCAGCAACGCCGGCCTCGCCCGGCGCGTCAACGACCTCGGTGCGCAGCGCGGACTGACCCTTCGCTACGACAAGACCTCGGTGGCCCGCTGGGTCTCCAAGGGGATGGTGCCGCAGGGCGCCGCGCCGCACCTGATCGCCGCCGCGATCGGCCAGAAGCTGGGCCGGCCCGTGCCGCTGCACGAGATCGGGCTCGCGGACGCCGACCCCGCGCCCGAGGTGGGACTCGCCTTCCCCCGGGACGTCGGGGAGGCGGTCCGCGCCGCCACCGACCTGTACCGGCTGGATCTCGCCGGCCGGCGGGCCGGCGGGGGCGGGATCTGGCAGTCGCTGGCCGGCTCGTTCTCGGTCAGCGCCTACGCCACCCCGGCCTCCCGCTGGCTCATCACCCCCGCCGACCCGTCGGTGGAGCGGGACGCCGGCCGGCGCGGCGCAGGCGGCGGGAGCGGGCCCGGACCCGCCGATTCCGGGGAGCACGTGCGCGTGGGGCACAGCGACGTCGCCAAGCTCCGCGAGGCGGCCGAGGACGCGCGCAAGTGGGACTCCAAATACGGGGGCGGCGACTGGCGGTCCTCGATGGTGCCCGAGTGCTTAAGGGTGGACGCGGCGCCGCTGCTGCTCGGCTCGTACTCGGACGAGGTCGGCAGGGCGCTCTTCGGCGCGACCTCCGAACTGACCCGGCTGGCCGGGTGGATGGCCTTCGACACCGGGCAGCAGGAGGCCGCCCAGCGGTACTACATCCAGGCGCTGCGGCTCGCGCGGGCCGCCGCCGACGTGCCGCTCGGCGGGTACGTCCTCGCCTCGATGTCGCTCCAGGCCACCTACCGGGGCTTCGCCGACGAGGGCGTCGACCTCGCCCAGGCGGCGCTGGAGCGGAACCGGGGGCTCGCCACCGCCCGCACCATGTCCTTCTTCCGCCTCGTCGAGGCGCGCGCGCACGCCAAGGCCGGCGACGGGCCCGCGGCGGCCGCGGCCCTGAAGTCGGCCGAGGGGTGGCTGGAGCGCTCCCGGGAGGGCGACGCCGACCCGACGTGGCTGGGCTTCTACTCGTACGACCGGTTCTGCGCGGACGCCGCCGAGTGCTACCGGGACCTCAGGATGCCGCGCGAGGTGCGGCGCTTCACCGAGCAGGCGCTGTCCCGGCCGACGGAGGAGTTCGTCCGCTCGCACGGGCTGCGGCTCGTCGTCTCGGCCGTCGCCGAGCTGGAGTCCGGCAACCTCGACGCGGCCTGCGCGGCGGGCACGCGCGCGGTGGAGGTGGCCGGCCGGATCTCCTCGGCGCGGACCACGGAGTACGTACGGGACCTGCTGCACCGCCTGGAGCCGTACGGGCACGAGCCGAGGGTCATGGAGCTGCGGGAGCGGGCCAGGCCGCTGCTGGTCGCCCCGGCGTGACGGAGCGCGCGGGGGAGCGCGCGAAAGCGTGACGCGCATCCCACGACGTGGGCGTTTAGCGGGATTGTCAGTGGGCCAGTGCACTATCAGGGGTGGGAGGTGGCGCTGGTGTTTGACTGTGACGTGCTGGTGATCGGCGGCGGGATCGTCGGTCTGTCGACGGCGTACGCGCTGCAGCGCGCCGCTCCCGGCACCCGCGTCGCCGTCCTGGAGAAAGAGGACGGCCCCGCGCGCCACCAGACCGGGCGCAACAGCGGGGTCATCCACAGCGGCCTCTACTACCGGCCCGGGTCCCTGAAAGCGCGGTTCGCCGTCGAGGGCGCGGCCGAGATGGTCAAGTTCTGTGCAGAATGGGACATTCCGCACCAGGTGACCGGCAAGCTCGTCGTCGCCACCGAGCGCGAGGAGCTGCCCCGGCTGCACGCGCTGGTCCAGCGCGGGCGGGAGAACGGCATCCCGGTGCGCGAGCTCGGGCCCTCGCAGATCACCGAATACGAGCCGCGGGTCCGGGGGCTCGCCGCGATCCACGTCGGCACGACCGGCATCGTCGACTACAAGGCGGTCGCGCGGCGGCTCGCCGAGTCCTCCGGCGCGGAGATCCTCTACGGCGCGGAGGTCACGGCGATCGACCGGCGCCCGTGGGGCGTCGCCGTGCGCACCGCCGACCAGCGGATCCTGCGCGGCAAGGTCCTGGTGAACTGCGCGGGGCTGCACTGCGACCGGATCGCGCGGCTCGCCGGGGACGACCCGGGCATGCGGATCGTCCCCTTCCGGGGCGAGTACTACGAACTGGCCGACCCGTCGCTCGTGCGGGGCCTGGTCTATCCCGTGCCGGACCCCGCCTTCCCGTTCCTCGGGGTGCACCTCACACGGGGCATCGACGGCAGCGTCCACGTCGGGCCGAACGCGGTGCCGGCGCTCGCCCGCGAGGGGTACGACTGGGGGGTCGTCCGACCCGGCGAGCTCGGCGGCACGCTCGCGTGGCCCGGCTCCTGGAGCATCGCGCGCCGCCACTGGCGGTACGGGGCGGGCGAACTGCGCCGCTCCCTGTCCAAGCGGGCCTTCACCGAGTCCGTGCGGCGGCTGCTGCCGGGTGTGGACGAGTCCGACCTGCGGCCCACGGCGGCGGGGGTGCGGGCGCAGGCGGTGCTGCGGGACGGGACGCTGGTGGACGACTTCCTGATCCGCGAGGGCGTTCGCACGGTGCACGTTCTCAACGCGCCTTCGCCCGCGGCCACCGCTTCCCTCCCCATCGGCCGGGAAATAGCCCGGCGCACGCTGCGCCTGCTGTGACCCGGCGCCCCGGTGCCGGGCCAAGGCTCTCCGCGCCCGAGCCCGCACCCCTCGTGCGGCGGGCATTCGGCACGGGCGCGGCCCGCGGTGGCACGGGCGCGGCCGTACCATGGGCCGCATTGTGTCTGAGCAGCGTGAGAACCACAGCGAGTCCGTCGCCCGCAGGGGCAGTCGTATGTTCGCGCCCGGAGAGGGCCCCAGCCCCGACCCCGCCGGCGCACACTTCGAGCGCCGGATCCGGAGCTTCCAGCCGCGCCGCAGCCGGGTGACCGCCGGCCAGGCCGAGGCGATGCTGAAGCGGTGGCCCGACTGGGGTCTGGACATCGACGGCAAGCGGGTGCTCGACCTCCACGAGCTGTTCGGCGGACTCCCCGTCGTCCTGGAGATCGGCTTCGGGATGGGCGAGGCGACCGCGCAGATGGCCGCCGCCGACCCCGGCACCGGCATCCTCGCCGTGGACGTGCACACCCCGGGCCAGGGAAACCTGCTCGGCCTCGCCGACCGCAACGGGCTCACCAACGTCCGCGTCGCCAACGGCGACGCGATCATCCTGCTGCGCGAGATGCTCGACCCCGCCGCCCTCGACGGCTGCCGCGTCTACTTCCCCGACCCGTGGCCGAAGAAGCGGCACCACAAGCGCCGGCTGATCCAGCCGGAGTTCCTGACGCTGCTCGCGACCCGGCTGAAGCCCGGCGGGGTCCTGCACTGCGCCACGGACTGGGAGCCGTACGCGGAGCAGATGCTGGAGGTGCTCTCCGCGCACCCGGACTTCGAGAACACCGCCCCCGACGGCGGCTACGCGCCGCGCCCCGACTTCCGACCGCTCACCCGCTTCGAGGGCCAGGGCCTGGACAAGGGCCACGCCGTGCATGATCTGCTCTTCCGCCGGAAGTAAGACCCCGTCCCTCAAGTCCGTCGCTCCTGTCGGTGGCGGTCGCTAGGGTCGAAGGCGTGTCGTCACCCCTGCCGCCGTCCCCACCCCCGTCCACCCCGCCGCCCACCCCGCCCGAGTCCACCCCGCCCGAGTCCACCTCGCCGCCGGCGACCGGCCTCCTGCCCGCGCAGGCCGGGGCTCCCGCGGTCGAGAGCCACGACCACGACCACGGCCACGACCACGGCCACGTCCCCGTCCGCGAGGGGGACGAGCCGTCGTTCGCCGTGGCCGCCGACCGGCGCCAGTGGCGGTACCGGCCGCGGCGGGCCTTCTGGCGGAGCCGGATCGTCCGGGCCGTCGCCCTCATCACCCTGCTCGCGCTCTGCGCCCTGGTGATCCTGGCCCTGGTGCGCGAGCAGACCGGCACCGAGGGCTTCCTCGTCGGCCTGGGGCTCGCGGTGTTCCCCGTACCGCTGCTCATGGCGGCGTTCCGCTGGCTCGACCGGGTCGAGCCGGGGCCGTGGAAGAACCTGCTGTTCGCCTTCGCGTGGGGCGCGTTCGCCGCCGCCCTGGTCGCGATCCTCGCGAACTCCTTCGCCGTCCGCTGGATCGCCACGGCGACCGCCGATCCGCGCTCGGCCGACGACCTGGGCGCCACCGTGATCGCCCCGGTGGTGGAGGAGTCCGCGAAGGCCGCCGCGATCCTGCTGCTGTTCCTCTTCCGGCGGCGGGACTTCCGGAGCCTGGTCGACGGGGTGGTGATCGCCGGTTTCACCGCGACCGGCTTCGCGTTCACCGAGAACATCCTCTACCTCGGCACCGCCTTCGGCGAGGACCAGGACCTCGGCGACGGCGGCATCGGCGCCGTCACCGCCGGCACCTTCTTCGTCCGGGTCGTGATGTCGCCGTTCGCGCACCCGCTCTTCACCGTGCTCACCGGCATCGGCTTCGGCCTGGCCGCGCTCGCCCCGCGCGGCAAGGTGCGCAGACCGCGCAAGGTGCTGCTGCCGCTCGCGGGGCTGCTGCTCGCGATGGGCGTCCACGCCCTGTGGAACGGCTCGGCGACCTTCGGCGGCCCGCTCGCCTTCTACGCGGTCTACGGCGTCTTCATGGTCCCGGCCTTCGGGCTGCTGACCTGGCTCGCCGTGTGGAGCCGGCAGAAGGAGCTGCGCACGATAGCCGGGGTGCTCCCGGCGTACGCGGCGGCCGGCTGGCTCTCCCCGGAGGAGCCGCTGGCGCTCTCCTCGATGCGGGCCCGGCGCACCGCGCGCGCGGTGGCGTCCCGTACGTACGGCAAGGCGGGCGCGCGGGCGGTCGGCGAGTACGAGTCCTTCGCGACGACCCTCGCCTTCCTCCGCGAGCGGGCCCGCCGGGGCACGGTCCCGGTGCCGGACTTCGCGGCCCGCGAGCAGGAGCTGCTGCACCACCTGTGGGCGCGCCGGACGACGGCCGCGCCGGCGCTCTCGTACGCGGCGCGGGCCACCGGCCGGGTGTGGGTGCCGCCGCAGTACCTCGACTACGGCGGCTACAACCCCTACAAGGGCTAGCTCTCGGGCGTCTCGGAGGCGGCCGTCAGACGGGCCAGTTCGTCGTCGGTCAGCTTCAGGTCGGCGACCGCCACGAGCGCGGGGACCTGCTCGACCGTGCGGGCCGAGGCGATCGGCGCGGTGACGGTGGGGCGGGAGGCGAGCCAGGCGAGGGCGACGGTCGCGGGCTCGGCGCCGTGGGCCTCGGCGACCTCGTCGAGCGCGGCGAGCACCGCCTGCCCGCGCGTGGTCTCGGCGAGCTCCGAGGCGCGGTAGGCGCGGACGCTCTCGACGGTCCGGCCCGGGCGGTACTTGCCGGTGAGGAAGCCGGCGGCGAGGCCGTAGTAGGGGACGGCGGCGAGGCCGGTCTCTGCGGCGGTGTCGAGGAGCGGGCCCTCGTACTTCCCGCGGGCGACGAGGTTGTACTCGGGCTGGAGCGCCACGTACCGGGCGAGCCCCTCGGCCTCGGCGAAGTCGAGGGAGGCGCGCAGCCGCTCGGCGGAGATGTTGGAGGCGGCGACGGCCCGCACCTTGCCGTCCTTCACGAGCTGGTCGAGGGCGGTGACGATCTCCTCCACCGGCACGGACTCGTCGTCGAAGTGCGTGTAGTAGAGGTCGATGTAGTCGGTGCCGAGGCGGCGCAGGGACTCCTCCGCGCCGGCCTTGATGGTGGTGGCGGCCAGGCCCTTGAGGCGGGAGTGGTGGCCGACCTTGGTGGCGACGACGATGTCGGAGCGGTTGCCGCGGGCGGCCATCCAGCGGCCGATGATGGTCTCGGACTCCCCGCCCTCGTTGCCCTCGACCCACTCGGAGTAGACGTCGGCGGTGTCCAGGAAGTTGCCGCCCGCGGCGGCGTAGGCGTCGAGGACGGCGAAGGACCGCTCCTCGTCGGCGCTCCAGCCGAAGACGTTGCCGCCGAGGGCGAGCGGGAAGACGTGCAGGTCGGAGGTGCCCAGCGGGCGCAGGGGTGAGGACATGACGTACTCAACCCCCTGCGCCGCCGGGCCTATTCCGGTCGAGGAGCCTGAACCCCGGCCGGAACGCTCATGCGTCGGGGGTCAGACCGACAGGCCCTTGGAGCGCAGCCACTCCGCCGGGTCGATGCCCGAACCGTCGGGGGTGTGGACCTCCATGTGGAGGTGGGGACCCGTGACGTTGCCGGTGGCGCCGACGCGGCCGATGGTCTCGCCGGTGGTGACGGTCTGGCCGGCGGCCACGGTCATCGAGGAGAGGTGGCAGTACCAGACCTCGGTGCCGTCCTCCAGCTCCAGGACGATCCGGTAGCCGTACGAGCCGGACCAGCCGGCCGACTTGATGGTGCCGCCGTGCACCGCCTTGAGCGGGGTGCCGGTGGGGGCGGCGAAGTCGAGGCCGGTGTGGTAGCCGGATGACCACATCGAGCCGGACTGCATGTAGGTGGAGGTGAGGGTGTAGGAGGAGAGCGGCATGGAGTAGCTGGCGGCCAGCTGGGCGAGCCGCTCGGCCTCCGCCTTCTCGGCGGCGATGCGCTCGGCCTCGGCCTTCTCCGCGGCGAGCCGCTCCGCCTCCGCCTTGGCCTTCTCGGCGGCGATGCGGTCGGCCTCGGCCTTCGCGGCGGCCTCGGCCTGCGCCTGGGCGTCGGCGGCGGCCTTCTCCGCGGCGGCCTTCTCGGCGGCGAGCTTCTCGGCGTCGGCGGCGGCCTGCTGCTGCTGTTCGGCCTGCTGGAGGATGCGGGCGCGCAGGGCCTCGCCGGCGTCGGCGGTGGTGGCGGTGCGCTCCACGGCCTCGGTGCCGGCGGCGGTGTCGGCCGGGGCGGTGTACGTGACCGAGGTCAGCGGCTTCGCGGCGACGCCGCCGGCCGGGGCCGGCGCGGACTCGCGGACCGGGGCGGTCTTCTCCTCCTCGCCGCCGGGCAGGAGGTCGCCGACGCCGGGCAGGTCGTGGGCGTCCGGCAGGCCCAGGTCGGGCAGGTCGGGGAGGGAGATGGCGACGGGGGCCTTCTCCTGCGCGGTGGCGAGGCCGCCCGCGCCGACGGCGGCGATGACGCCGACGCCGAGGACGGTGGAGGAGCGGGCGAAGTTGGACCGCTGCTTCACGACCCGGTGCCGGCCGCCGGAGCGGCTCTCGGCGCGCAGGGAGCCCTCGGTCGGGTTCCACTCGCCGGGGGCGGGGGTGAAGGAGGCCGTCTCGTACGCGCCGGGCGCGAAGCCGTCCGGATCGTCCGCGCCGACGGCACCCGGGCCGCCGAAGGGGTCGAAGGGGGCTTCGGGTACGGGGGTGTTGGACGCCACGGAGGCGCGCTCCTTTCCTTCCTTCTCGCCTACCGGGTTAGCTGACGGGTTCGGAGCAGGAAGGTCTCCTACGGGCTCTTCGCACGGGGGAGGTGCGAGGGGCCCGATTCACCCCAAGGGTTGGTTCCCCGGTTCCCTTGCGGGATTCGGCACGTGCGCACGGAGCCGTCTCTTGCGACGGCTGGGACGACCGCGCTGCGTTATCGAACGTTAATAGACACCGCACTCCTATTCCAAGCCGTTCCCCTTGATCATTCATTGAATTGGCAGGGAATCGCCCGAGTTGAGCCGCCTTCAGCGAGCCTTCGCTCCACCCCGAGAATCTGACGTTATGTCAATTGTTATCGCTGTGAGACCTCGTGAGCACGGACCGTGACCGGGGTCGGACGTGCGGTACCCGCGTCAACGCGCCGGTCCCGGCGGCACCACCGGCATCGTCCGCCGCCGCTCCGGCGCACCCGCCGCCGGCCGGCTCACCGCGAGCAGCGCCATGTCGTCCGTCGAACGCCCGCCGGTGTGCCGCCGCACGTCGTCCACGAGCGCGTCCAGGAGCTCCCCGGGCCCCGGGAAGACCGCTCCCGCGAGCCGCGCCGCCGGATCGTAGAAGACCCCCCGCGCGTCCCGCGCCTCCGACAACCCGTCCGTGTGGAACAGCAGCGTCGTGCCCGGCGGGTACGGCCACTCGTCGGCCCGGTCCGGCCCCACCGCCAGCTCCCCCATCCCGAGCGGCAGCGCCGCCTCGGTCGGCTCCAGCGGCTCCAGCCGCCCGTCCCCGTACAGCAGCAGCGGCGGCGGATGCCCCCGGTTCACGATCCGTACGACCCCGCCCTCGCGCGGGATCTCGGCGAGCACCGCCGTGGTGAACCCCTCGAAGGCGTCGAGGCCCTCGCGCCGCGTCCCCTCCCGGGTCAGCGCCCGTTCGAGCCGCGCCGCCACCCCCTCCAGGGCCGCCTCCTGCTCGGCCGCCTCCCGGAAGGCGCCGATCACCACGGCCACCGCCTCCACCGCGTCCATCCCCTTGCCCCGCACGTCCCCGACCACGAGCCGCACCCCGTGCGGAGTGTCCTGCACGGCGAAGAGGTCGCCGCCGATGAACGCGTCCGCCTGCGCCGCCTCGTACCGCGCCGCGCACTGGAGCCCCGCGATCCGCTCCGCCGGCATCGGAAGCACCGCCCGCTGCGCCGCCTCGGCGATCACCCGCGCCGACGCCAGCCGCTCGCCGCTGCGCCGCACCACCAGGTTGATCAGCATCGCGAGGGCGGAGACGGTCACCACGGTGAGGGTCTCGGTGAGCGAGGGCACGTCGGAGAGCGTGTCGTTGTACGCGTGCAGCCCGACCGAGGCGAGGATCGCCGCGAGCCCGGTCACCAGGGTCGTGAGCCGGGAGAAGAACGGCGCGGCGACCAGCGGCGCGGCGGAGAAGAGCGGCGCCGCCGTGTACGAGGGCGGGGTGGACAGGTCGAAGGCCACCCCGCCGATGATGATCAGCGGCGGCAGCGCCTGCAGGAACCTCCGGGTCGCCCCGAAGGCGACGGGCGGCCGCGGCTCGCCCCCGTAGGGTCCCCGGGGCACACCGCCGGTCCCGGCGGTACGGCCGCCGGGCTCCTCGCCCCGAGGGTGCGCCACCTGAGAACTCCTGACCGGTCGGGGCCCGCCACCGGGCCGTGCGGTCCGGGGCCGGGACCCGCGACCGCACACCCCTCAAGCCTCCCCGCCCCGCCGCCGCGCGGCGACCGGCGGGGGTCCGACCGGCGTACCCCGAGCCGCCCTCTAGGGCTTCCCCCGTCCCTCGGTCCGCAGGCGGCCGCCCCTGCCGAGGAGGCCGACCGCCGCCGCGCACCCCAGGCCGACCGCGCACAGGGCCAGCCAGGGGACCGCCGTCCACCCCGTGACGTCGAGCAGCACGCCCGTACCGAGGTTCCCGAGGGTGATGCCGACCCCGCACACGGTGTTGTAGAGCCCGTAGTGGGTGGCCACCCAGCGGCCCCGGGAGAGGGCGACGACGGTGTCCATCTCGTACGGGTAGAGCACCGCGTTCGCCACCGCGAGGACCGCCGCGCACAGCAGCAGCGCGGGCACGCCCCGGCCGAGCAGCGCCGGCAGCAGGAAGGCGCCGCCCATCAGGGCGAGGCCGAGGACCAGGCTCCGCTCGCGGGTGAGCCGGGCGGCGCACCAGGCGGTGATCCGCAGCTGCCCCGCGAGCGCGACGAGCGCGGAGACCACGAAGAGCGCGGTCGTCACGCCCGGGCCGCCCGCCGCGAGCGGCAGCGCCAGGTAGACCTGGAAGGAGAGGACGTACGAGCCGGTCATGGCGAGCGAGAAGAGCCAGAAGGTCCGGTTCCCGAGGACGGTACGGAACTGGCCCCGGGTCCCGTCCTCCGCGCCGCCTTCCGCCCCGTCCTCCGCGCCGCCCTTCGCGCCGCCCTTGGGCGACGGTCGGCCGCCGCCCGCCGTGACCGGCAGGTGGCGCAGCTGCACCAGGGTCAGGCCCAGGAAGAGCACCGCCGCGACCAGGCACGTCAGCCGGAACGACACCCCGGTGAGCGCCACCCCGACGAGCGGGCCGAGCAGGATGCCCGCCTGGTAGTAGGCGTTGAACAGCGCGAACGCCTCGACCCTGCGCTCCTCCCCCGCCTCCGCCGCCAGGCAGGCCCGGACGGCCGGGTTGAAGAGCGCGCCCGCGAGGCCGGTGGCGAGCGAGGCGGCGATGAGGAAGGGCAGCGACTGCGCGAAGGCGAGCGCGCCGAAGCCGACGGTCCGCAGCGCGCACCCGGCGACGATGAGCGGCTTGAAGCCGAGCCGGTCGGCGAGCGCCCCGCCGACCAGGAACATGCCCTGCTGGGAGAGGTTCCGGACGCCGAGGACGAGTCCGACCGCCCAGGCCGCCAGACCGAGCCCGTCGGCCAGGTGGGCGGCCAGGTAGGGCATCAGCATGTAGAAGCCGAGGTTGATGGTGAGCTGGTTGAGGAAGAGCAGCCGGACGGACGGGTCGAAGCCGCGGCTCCGCTTCCAGATCCCGCCGCGGGCCGGCTCCGCCGGGGCGGGGGTGGCGGGGGTGGTCGTGCTCACCGGCCGCCCTCCGTACCGCCCGTGATCCCGCCCGCCGCGACCGCGGCGCCCGTCCCGGCTCCTGTCCGCGCCCCGCTTCGGTCGAGGACGCGCCGGGTCCACGCCTCGATCCCCTCCGGGCCCTCATAGGGCGCGGGTTCGTCCCGTACGGGTCCGTCGAGGAGGCCGTGGGCCGCGCAGTAGGCGTCGTTGAAGACGGTGTCGAAGTAGCGCTGCGGGCCGTCGGGGAAGACGGCGGCGATCCGGGTGCCGCGCGGGCGGGTGCGGGCCAGCCAGCCCGCCACGAGCGCGACCGCGCCGACGCTCCAGCCGCCGGTGGCGTACTGGCGGGCGGCGAGCCGGCGGGCCGAGCGGACCGCTTCCGCCGGGGCGATCCAGTGGATCTCGTCGAAGGCCGCGTGGTCGACGTTGGCGGGGTGGATGGAGGAGCCGAGCCCGCGCATCAGCCGTTCCCCGGCGGGCAGGCCGAAGACGGTGGAGCGGATCGAGTCGACGCCGACGAGCTCCAGGGCGGGGCTGCTGGTGGCGCGCAGCGCGCGGGCGATGCCGGCGGAGTGGCCGCCGGTGCCGACGGCGCAGACGAGCACGTCGATCCGGTCGAGCTGCCCGGAGAGTTCGGCGGCGAGGCCGGCGTAGGCGGCGGGGTTGTCGGGGTTCGCGTACTGGTCGGGCCACCAGGCGCCGTCGAGGACGGCGAGGAGTTCGGCGACCCGGTCCTTGCGGGCCTGCTGCCAGCCGCCCCGCGGATGGGGCTCGGTGACGACGTGCACGGTGGCGCCGTGGGCGACGAGCATCCGCTCGACGATCGGCTCCAGGCCGGGGTCGGTGACGACGTGCACGGGGTGGCCGTGGAGGACCCCGGCGAGGGCGAGCCCGAGGCCGAGGGTGCCGGAGGTCGACTCGACGATGGGGGCGCCGGGCCGCAGATCGCCCCGGCGGCGGGCCTCCTCGACCATGTGGAGCGCCGGGCGGTCCTTGATGCCGCCGGCGTTGAAGCCTTCGAGCTTGGCCCAGTAGCCGTCGTCCGTCCACAGGACGGGGGTGTTGCCGACGGTGGGGTGCGCGGGAGAGAGCAGGGGAGCGTGCGGAGGCATGGCTGTGTCCTCGGAAGTGGGTGGTGCTCCGGGTGGTGCTTCGGAAGGAGGTGCGCCGGGCCGTCGCGTGCGGCGACGGGGGCGGTCTCAGTTCCGGTCCACTCCGAGGGAGATGAGCAGCCGTCCGGGCTCGGGGCAGGGCCCGGCCCGGGTGCGGACGTGCCGGAGCTCCGCCGCGGGCGGCAGCGGGGTGGTGTGTCCGACGGTGACGACCGCGCCGGGTCCCGGCGGGTCGAGCTGCGGGACGGCGGCCGTCTGCGCGGGCGGCGGCAGCTCGGCGGAGTGCCCCTCGCCTTCCTGCCCGCAGCCGTGCACGGCGCCGTGGGCGGGGCCGACGACGGCGACGGCCGCGCCGGTCGCCGGGTGCCCCGGCAGGGCGGGCCCGGCGGGGCCGGGGACGCCGTGGCAGATCCCGGCGAAGAGCGCGAGGAGCGCGAGGAGCAGCAGGAGGACGGGCGCCCGTCCTCCTGCTGCTCCTCGCCGGTCCGTCACGGTCTCGTCACACATGGCGGTCACGACGCTACGTTCCGCGTTTGCGCCCGCGCAAAGAGGCGGGGCTCGGAGCGGTACGGTTTCGGCCGCCGTTTACTTCGGACGCCGGGGACGCACGGGCCTCACAGATTCCGCTCGGCCCACACCGCCAGGGCGTCCCGCACCAGGACGGCGGTGCCCTCGCCGTGCTTGTCGTAGTTCTTGGTGAACCTCGGATCGTCCACGTACATCTGGCCGAGCCCGATCAGGTACTCCTTCGTCGGCGCGGTGGTGACCGACAGCCACTCGTACTGCCTCCGGGCCAGCGCCTGCACCTCCTCGCCGTCCGCCGCGAGTCCGGCCGCGGCGGCCGCGCCGAAGTCGCGGGCGATGGCCGCCTGCGTCTCCATGAACTCCTTCTTCTCGGCCTCGCCCAGCGAGCGCCACCAGCGGTCGCCCCGCTCGTAGGCGTCGCGGCCCCACCGCTCGGTGACCTCCGCCTCGTACCGCGTGTGGTCGAAGCCGTCGAAGACTTCCTCGGCCATGAGCCGTTCTCCTCTCTCGGTCTTGTGGAGAGTGGTCCGCACGGCCTCGATCTGCCGCCCGATGCGCTCGCGCTCCTGCTGGAGGAGGGCCAGATGCGTGCGCAGCGCGGCCGAGGTGTCCCGCTGGCCTTCGAGGACCTCGGCGATCGCGGGCAGCGAGAGCCCGAGCTCGCGCAGCAGCAGGATCCGCTGCAGCCGGACGAGCGCCGCCTCGTCGTAGTACCGGTAACCGTTCGCGCCGATCCGGCTCGGCTCCAGCAGCCCCAGCTCGCCGTAGTGGCGGAGCGTGCGGCTGGTGGTGCCGGCCTTCCTGGCGATCTCCTGGATCGACCACTCCATGCCGAAAACGGTAGAACTTGACGTTGCGTAAAGGTCAAGCCGCGGGTGGGGTGCCGCGCCCTCCGCGCCGAGCGTCCGGGAACGCCGAAGGCCCGGATCGTTTGGATACGATCCGGGCCTTCGGGCTACTGAGTAGCGGGGACAGGATTTGAACCTGCGACCTCTGGGTTATGAGCCCAGCGAGCTACCGAGCTGCTCCACCCCGCGTCGGTGAATACGACCTTACGGCATGGACGCCCGAATCCGAAATCCGATATCCAGGCAGCCGGTCCGGGCACCCCGGCCGGCCGCCGACCCGCAGTCGGCCGGCAGTCGGCCGGCAGCCGTTCACCGGCCTGTCAGCAGCCGCAGTCCTCGGCGTCGACCGGGGCCGTCAGCGGGTCGGCGGCCTTCTGCGCCGCCCCCTCCCAGGTCTCGTACGCGAAGCCCTCGCGCACCCAGTACTCGAAGCCGCCGAGCATCTCCTTCACCTGGAAGCCCAGCTCGGCGAGGGCGAGCGCGGCGCGCGTGGCGCCGTTGCAGCCGGGGCCCCAGCAGTAGGTGACGACCGGGACGCCCTTGTCGAGGAGCCGCTCCGCCTGCTCGGGGATGAGCGCGGTGGGGAGGTGGACGGCGCCGACGACGTGCCCCTGGTCCCAGGAGGCGGTCGAGCGGGTGTCGATCAGCACGAAGCCGGGGTCGGCGCCCGTCTCGCGGGCGTCGGCCAGGGCGGAGGCCACGTCCGAGACGTCCGCGTGGAAGGCGAGGCTGGCGGAGAAGTAGGCGGCCGCGGCGGCGGGGGAGGCCGGCGGGGTGCGCAGTACGGGGTTGAGGGGCTTGACCTGGTTGTCCGTCGTCGTCATGGTGATCAATCTACGGATGATGATCATCGCGCTGAAGTGACATTCCACGGGGGTCGACGGCTTCGCCCGGGGAAACCCGGGCGATCGTATGCGTACGGCGGGGATCTCACGGGCCGAGACGTCAGCGGGTCACATCCGCTGATTCTGATCCGTCATGGAGGCATGACGGGACGCGAGGGGGGACACGGGCGGATGGACGAGACGACGCCGGAGCGGGCGGCCGAAGGCACGCCGGACGGCACGACCGGAACCGGGACCACGCCCGCAGCCGCACCCGAGGCCGGGACGGGGACGGGGACGGGGACCACGCCCGCAGCCGCGCCCGAGGCCGGGACGGGGGCAGCGACGGGGACGGGGACCGCGCCCGGGGCAGGCGCCGGGACCGGTGACGCGGGCGCCGCCGAGGCGCTGGCGCGGCGGTTCGACGCCGACCGCGGCCATCTGAGGGCCGTCGCCTACCGCATGCTCGGCTCGCTCAGCGAGGCCGAGGACGCGGTCCAGGAGACCTGGTTCAAGCTCAGCCGCACCGACGTGAGCGGGGTCGCCAACCTCACCGGCTGGCTGACCACGGTCGTCGGCCGCGTCTGCCTGGACATGCTGCGTTCGCGCGGCACCCGGCGCGAGGACCCCCTCGACACCTACGTACCGGACCCGATCGTGCACGTCCCCGGCGTCGGCGACCCGGAACACACGGCCGAGCTCACCGAGTCCGTCGGCCTCGCCCTCCTCGTCGTCCTGGAGACGCTGTCGCCCGCCGAGCGGCTCGCCTTCGTGCTGCACGACATGTTCTCCGTCTCCTTCGACGAGATCGCGCGGATCGTGGACCGCACGCCGACGGCGACCCGGCAGCTGGCGAGCCGGGCGCGGCGGCGCGTCCAGGACGCCGATCCGGGCCCCGGCCCCGACGCGCGCCGCCAGCGGGAGATCGCCGACGCCTTCCTCGCCGCCTCCCAGGGCGGCGACTTCGAGGGCCTGCTCGCCGTCCTCGACCCGGACGCGGTGCTGCGCGCCGACGGCGGCCCGCTCCTCGCCGGCGCCTCCAAGGTGGTGCGCGGCGCCGAGGAGATCATCCGCCAGGCCCTCCTGTACGCGAGCTTCCGCAACGCGGCGCTTCCGCTCGTCGTCAACGGCGCCCCGGCCGTCCTCGGGGTCGTCGACGGCAAGCCGGCCTCGCTCCTCGCCTTCACCATCGTCGGGGACCGCATCGTCCGGATGCAGGTCCTGGCCGACCCGGAGCGCCTCGCGGCCCTGGACATCCCGGCGGAGGCCCTGGCCCGCGCCGTGTACCCGGACTGATCCCGGGGGGCCGTACCGTCGGCCCCATGAACAGCCACCAACCGAGGAGCGGCGACCCGGCGGGCCCGGAGCACCGGGACCACCCGGACCACCCGGACCACCGGGACCACTGGCAGTCCACGTACACCGTCCACCCCGGGATGTACGGGTACGAGCCCTCCGCCCCGGCCCTGTACGCCGCCGGGCTCTTCCGGGTGGCGGGCGTCCAGGACGTCCTGGAGCTGGGCGCCGGGCACGGCCGGGACGCTCTCCACTTCGCCCGTGCGGGATTCTCCGTACGGGCCACGGACTTCAGCGCCGCCGGCCTGGCCCAGCTGAGGGCGGCGGCCGAGGAGCGCGGACTCGGGGACCGGATCGGCACCGCGGTCCAGGACGTGCGCGAGCCGCTGGCCGCCGCCGACGGCACCGCGGACGCGGTCTTCGCCCACATGCTGATGTGCATGGCCCTGTCGACGGCCGAGATCCGGGCCCTGACCGCCGAGGTGCACCGGGTGCTGCGCCCCGGCGGCCGGTTCGTCTTCACCGTCCGGCACACCGGGGACGCCCACTACGGGACGGGCCGCGACCTCGGCGACGACATCCACGAGCACGGCGGCTTCGCCGTGCACTTCTTCTCCCGCGAGCTGGTCGAGGACCTGGCCGCCGGGGGCTGGCGGCTCGACGAGGTCACCGCCTTCGAGGAGGGCGAACTCCCGCGCCGCCTCTGGCGGGTGACGATGACCCGCGTCCCGTAGACCGGCGGCTCCCCTACCCGGCCGCCGCCCGGCGGGCCTTCAGCACGGAGGCCCCGACGGCCAGGGAGGCGGCGCCGCTGGCGAGTCCGAGGACGGCGCCGGCGGCCACGTCGCCGGGGTAGTGGACCCCGGTGTGGACGCGGGAGTAGCCGACCGCCCAGGCGAGCAGCCCCAGCGGCACCGCCGCGGGCGGCAGGACCACGCCGGCCGCGGTGGCGAAGGCGACCGCCGAGGCGGTGTGCCCGGACGGGAACGAGGCCGACTCCGGCATCGGCACGTGCCGGCCCACCACCACCCGGGCCGCCTCCCGGTCCGGGCGCGGCCGGCGGACCAGCCGCTTGCCGAGGAGGTTGGCCGTCGCCGAGGCGATCGCGATCGCGCCGAGACCGGCGGCCGCGGCACGGCGCGGGCGCCCCGGGAAGAGGGCCAGCCCGGCGGCGACGGCGAAGGAGATCTTGGAGTGGTCGGCGGCGCCCGACAGCCGGCGCAGCCCGACGTCCAGGGCGGGCGTGGGCGTCGCGGCCACCGCCCCGTACACGGCCCCGTCCACCATCCGCAGGTCGTGCAGCACGGCCTGGGCGGTGGAGACGGCGGCCCGGGGCCGGTCCCGCAGCCGCACGGGAGGCACGGTCCGCGTGCCGCCCGCCTCCTCGTGCCCGCCGCCCTCCTCGTACCCGCCCCCGTCCTCGTGCCTGCTCGCGTCCTCGCTGCTCATGCGCCACTCCTGTAGGAGTCCTCGGACGACGCCCGAGGACGGTTGATAGCCGAACTGCTCGACACCCCGGCCCGGTACGGGTCGGGGAAGGCGATCCGTACGAGCCGCCGCCAGTCCAACGGCGGGGGCGGCGGAACCACTCCCGGCCTGACCCTCGGCACCAGCACGCGCAGCGCCCGCGGCCGCAGTTCGCAGACGACCGGGGTGGGCAGGACGAGCGCCTCCCCGTCCACGGCCACCGGCAGGGTCCGCTCCGCCTTCGGCACACCCGTGTTGGTGACCCCTCCGTGGACTTCGACGCGGTGCGCGGTCAGGACGTTGAGCGCGGCGGAACGGTTGCCGAGGACGGCCAGCTCGGCGGCGTGCGCGGCGCCGTCGACGCGGATGCCGATGACGCCGAGCCGCCCGCCGTCCAGCCGGGTGCGGTGCCCGGCGCCCGCGCTGAACGGATCGGGCGCGGCATACGGGTTGTTGCTGACGAGCAGGGCCTGCTGGCCCGGCAGCCGGGTGGCGTCGGCGGTCGCGTCGAGCCGGTCGCCGAGGCCGCCCCGCAGCAGGTCGGGCAGCGCCTCGAACGCGGTCTCGGCCTTGGCGTCGCGGTACTCGGGCCGCCGCACCACGTCCGCGTACACCCCGAAGGAGACGGTGTTGACGAACGGCCGCCCGGCGACCGTGCCGAGGTCGACGCGGAGCTCCTCCCCGTCGGTGAGCGCGTCCAGGCAGGCCGCCGGATCGTTCCGGTCGAGCCCCAGGTCCATGGCGAAGTGGTTCCGCGTCCCGGCCGAGATCACGAGAAAGGGCAGATCGTGCTCGACGGCCACCGCCGCGACGAGGGCCTGGGTACCGTCCCCGCCGGCGACCCCGAGCAGATCGGCGCCGTCGGCGACGGCCTTCCGGGCGAGCGCCGTGACGTCGACGGACGCGGCCGGATCGAGCACGACGACCCGCGCCCCGAGCCGCTCCGCCTTGCGGACGAGCCCGAACCGCTCGACCTTCCCGCCCCCCGACTTCGGATTCATGATCAGCACCGGGTTCCGGGGCCGCACGGCGGCCACGGCGGGCGCGGGCGCGTCGACCACCTCGCCCGGCCTGCGCAGCGCCGCCCGCGCACACGCCAGCGCCACCGCCCACAACCCGAGCGCGGCCAGCGCGAACAGCCACAACCCCCCGACCACGTACAGCACGAGCACGCCCACCGGCGCCCCCACCGCCACCACACCCCCCGCGACCCGCAGAACCCCCCGGTGCGCGACGAACCACCACAACCCCACGGCCCCGGCGACCAGCCCCACGACCCCGCTCAGCAGCACATAGAGCCCGCCACCCCCCAACGCCGACAGCAGCACGACCACCGCACCCGAGGCCGCCCCCAACGCCCACCGGGCCAACTCCCGGGCACCCCCCGCCCCGGCCCCGCCGCCCCACCACCGCGCATCCCCGTCCACGACCCCACCTCCACCTTCCAAGCCTCCCCCACCCTCCCCCGAACCACCCCACGACAGCAGCCGTTCGAAGGAAGATCACCCCTCTCCCGCCGGGAGCCCGGAGGCGTCAGCCGTGTGCCCGGACCGTCAGATACGGATCGCGTCGCAGCACTTCGCGGCTGCCGAGCAGCACGCCGACGGCGAGCCCCGTCGCGGGCAGGAGCAGCAGGGCGAGCGCCTCGTACGGCCTGGGCAGGGCGTCCGCGAGGGCGATGGGCAGCCCCAGGACGCCGCTGAGCGGCCCGGCGGCCAGCACCGAGCAGAGCACCCCGGCGCCCGCGCCGGCCACCCCGGCCACACCCCCTGACAGGAGCGCCTCGCCGAGCAGGATCCGCCGCACCTCGCCGCGCCCCACGCCGAGGACCCGCAGCACGGCGAACTGCCCTAGCCGCGCCCGCGCGCTGTCCGCGGCCCGTACGGCTCCGAGGACGGCCGCCGCGACCACGAGCACCGGCACCCCGAACCGCATCCCGAGCGCGGCGAACCCGAACAGGCCGGGCAGATGGCGGACCCGGTCGGAGACGGGGGCGGCGGCGAAGCCCTGCTCCTGGAGCGCCCGGGTCACGGCCGCCACCCGGCTCTGGTGCGCGACCACCACGACGGCGGACTCGGCGCCCTCCCGGTCCCGGAACGCCTCCGTCTCCTGCCCGGCGCGGGCCGCCGCGAGCCGGGCAGCGGTCGGCTCGGCGAGGTAGGCGACGTCCCGTCCGTCGCTCTGCCAGGAGGGGTCGTACAGGGCGACGACCCGCAGCCGGACGACGTCCGTCGTCCCCGAGGCGACCCCGGTGGCGCGGGTGTGGCCGAAGGCGACGGTCCGCCCGAGCACCGGACGGAAGTCGGTGCCCTGCGCGCGGGCGGGCAGCACCACGTCCCCGGCGCCGAGCGCACCGGGGATCCGGCCGGCGACGACGGGCAGGTCGTCGGCCGGGGTGAGCGTACGGCTGCCCAGGTCGTACGTGCCGTCCTCCGCCGCGTACAGCGTGGCCGGGTGGTCGGCGACGACCCGCTCGACGCCGGGCACCCGCGCGGCCTCCCGCAGCGCCCGCGTGGTCAACGGCCGCACCGAGGCGTCCCCTTCGAAGGAGGACAGCTCGATCTGGGTCAGCCCGCCGGACCCCAGCACATCCCGCTCGACCGCTCCGGCGGCGCCGCCCGCGACCCCGGCGCAGAGCCCGACCGCGGCCGTGAGCAGGGCCAGCGTGGGCAGCGAGCGGCGCAGCGACCGCCCGTCCCGCCACCAGGTGTACAGGCTCCACCGGCTCACACCAGCCCCCCTTCGCGGACGGCCGCGAGAACCCCGTCCTCCAGCACGTACCGCCGGTCGCAGGCCGCCGCGACGACCGGATCGTGGGTGACGAGCAGGACGGCTGAGCCCTGATCCGCGCAGGAGCGCAACGCGCCCAGGACCCCCTCCGCGTTCGCGGGGTCGAGCCCGGACGTCGGCTCGTCGGCGAGGACGAGCAGGGGCCTCTTCACCGCTGCCCTGGCCACGGCGACCCGCTGCCGCTGGCCCCCGGAGAGCTCCTCCACGCGCGCGTGGGCCAGCCGTTCCATCCCCAGCTCGCGCAGCAGGCTCCGGGCCTCCTCCTCGTGCCGGGCGAACCGGGGACCGAAGGCTGCGGCGACGTTCTCCCAGGTGTCCAGGAACGGCAGCAGCCCGAGGTCCTGGAGCACGATCCCGATCGACCGGAGCCGCATCAGGTCCCGCTCGGCCGCCGACAGCCCGCCCACCTCCGTACCGCCGACGCGCAGCGTCCCTCCGGACGGGGCGAGGACCAGCCCGAGCAGCGCGACCAGCGTGCTCTTCCCGGAGCCCGACGACCCCTCGACGGCCACCGTCTCCCCCGCCTCCAGACGGAGATCGGCGCGCGCGAGGCCCGCGCCGGAGGCGTACCGGAAGGACAGCCCGTCGGCCTCGACGACGGGTGGGGCGGAACGGTTCACAGGACGTCCTCGGGGGCTGGGGTCGCGGTCAGGACGGGTCCTGACCGCCGGTTGTCGTCGGGTTGTCGTCAGGTGTCGTCAAATGTCGTCAGGCGAGAAGGAGGTACGCGGCCAGGGTGGCGTCCGCGGCGGCGGTACCGCCCGCGGCCTCGGAGTACAGATCGGGGTAGCGGGCGTCCCGGTGCCGCGCGAGCAGGGCGGGCAGCTCGTCCCAGAACGCCTGAGGGACGGTCACCCCGGCGGCGAGCGCGGCCCGCACCGCCTCCGCGGCCGCCACCAGGTCACCGTTCCGCAGCGCCCGCCGGGCCAGGCCGACGAGGTCGGTGCCGTCCACGAGCTCCGCCGCCCGCTCCGTACAGCCGGCCTCGCCGAGCACGGCGGCGACACCGGCCAGGTCGGGATCCCCGGCCGGCAGGTCCACGACGGTCGGCCGGCACCCGAGCCCGAACTCGGCACGGGCGCTCATCGCCCCGTACCAGCTCCGCCGGTTGTCCGGGGTGAGCCGCCCCGGCACCGTCAGCGCGGCCGCCTCCTCGGCCCCCTTCTCGGCCTGCGGACCGCACTCCAGCGACAGCCGATGGCACGTCATGGCGAGCAGCACCCGGTCCGCCGGATCGAGCCCGTCCTCCGTCCCGAGCCTCCGCAGCCCCGCCACCAGCCACCCCGGCGCCTCCCCCGGCCGGCCGCCGGCGGCGAGGGCGCGGGCGGCGTCGTAGGTGGCGCTGAGCGTGCCCATCTGGGCGGGCGTCCTGGCGACGAGCCCGTCCGCGCCGACCCGGGCGGCCGGCGGGGGCAGTGCCGCCGCGGCCTCCGGAGCGTCCCTGGTGAGGGCCCGCCGGACGAGCCAGCGCGTCTGCGGATCGGGGTCGCTCAACGCGGGCCGCAGGCACGCGCGCGTGGAGCGGTCCGACCGTCCGCCGAGGAGGATCAGCGCGGCCCGCTGAACGGCTTCGAGTCCGGCGCAGTCGTCCGGCGCGCGGGACGCGTCCTCCCGCAGGACCCGGGTCGGCGTGGCCTCGACGCCCGCGGCGCGCAGCGCCTCCACCGCGTAGAGGGCGGGCGCGGGCTGATCGACGCGGGCGGTATCGGCTGCGAGCCGTGTCACGGCCGCCCGCGGCACGTCACGGCCGCGGCCCAGGCAGTCGAGGACCCGCAGGAAGGCGGCGCGGGTCATCAGCGACGTCGGAGCGTCGTCGCCCCGGTCGGGCGCGCGGAGATAGGCGCCCGCCTCGCGCTCCGCCTCCCGCCGGATCCCCGCCCGGTCGATCACGCCGCCGGCGGTCCGCCGGTCGGCGTCCGTCGCGAGACACACGTAGTACGCCCGCCAGGCGGCGGTGTCCATGGCGTCCCGGCGGACGACCTCGGCGAGCGCGTCCCCGCGCACCGGCGGCACGGCGCCACCGACCGAGGCTTCCAGCCGCCCGTACGCGGTCGGGTACAGGGCGGGCTCCCGCCCGACCTCGTCCCGCCCGGCCCGCACCAGGTCGTTGGCCCCTCGCAGGGCACCGAGCTGCACCCCGAGCCCGCTCCCCGCCGCCTCCGGCCGCGGCACCTCGCCCCCGCCGCCGAAGAGAACCACTCCGAGCACCGAGGCCCCCACGACGGCTGCGACCCCACCGGCCCACCGCATGTGCCCCTGCTGACGCATGAGCCCTGTCTGCCGCGCGAGCCCCACTCGCCTCTGCCGCGCGAGCCCCACTCGCCGCGTGAGCCCCACTCGCCGCATCCGGCTCGCCCGACGCAACGGCTCAGTCGTTCGCGCAGGCCGAGGCGAACGCCTTGACCCCGGACTTGAAGATGCTGCCGTCCGAGCAGGTCGTGATGCTGGTGTTGAGGGAACCGCCCGGATCGGCGATCCCGCTGATGTCCGCGATCCAGGAGTTCTGGTTCGTCCAGGTGACCTGCCGGGTGTTCTCGCTCACGGGCGTACCGCTGGGACTCAGCGAGAGGGTGGCCTGGACGCCGTTGGCCTTGACGGTCGCCACGTTGGTGATCTTGCTGACCGTGTACCGGGCGGACCCCTTCAGGGCCTTCGTGGAGGTCTTGAAGGAGCACTTGTCGGCGTAGACGTTGCAGTGCCAGGCGTTCACCTCGACCCGCGCACCCGTGCTCGGCAGCGCGGCCGAGGCGCTGTCGGAGACGGCCGAGGTGGGTACGGTCGCGGCGGCCACGAGCAACCCGGCCACCCCGACGATCTGCAGTGTCCTCATCACGTGTCTCTCCCCTGTGTCCGTGGAACACCGGAGCCTAGGGATCACCGCCCGACCGGAAGGTGGCCGAAAGAGCGCGAAGAAACGTCCACGGCACCCACGCGACGAGCATGCCGAAGGCCACCCGGCCGACGAGACGACCCGTCGGCACGAAGGAACACCGCCCCCACCCACGGCCCGTTTCCGGCCAGTGCCCTCCCCCTCTCATTCACCCGTCCGCAGCAGCCGGATAATCCGTTGACGCCCCCGGGCCGCGCCCTGTTGGCTGAGGGGGTCGTTCTGATTTCGTTCTGGGCCTGTGGGCCCTGGAAAAGGTGGTTGATGTCCCGGCCCGCGCCGAGTGCGCCTCGCCGTACCGCGTAACCGTCCGTCGCCTTTCGCCGCCCGTCTCGGGTGGCTGCCGGACCTGTTCCCGGTGCTCCGAACCGCCCGCCTCCGCGCCATCGATCCGTGGCGCGTGATCGGGTGCCTTCCGACGAGGCCACTCGGCCTGCTCTTGCTGTCTCGACCGACTTCTCAGCAAGGAGCAACCGGGTGTCCCACCACACCTCCCCCACCCACCACACCCTCGGTCTCGGCACCTTCGCCTGCGCGTGGTGCGGTCTGACCGTGTCCGCGTACGCCTCCGACGGCGTGCCGCGCAACCACTGCCCGTCCTGTCTGCACTCCCGGCACGTCCTCGACCACGTCGAGGGCGGGGCGAGCGACTGCGAGGGGCGGATGTCGCCGATCGCCATCGCCGTCCTGCGCACCGGTGACTGGAGGGTCATCCACCGCTGCGTGCGCTGCGACGAGCTCACCTCCAACCCGGTGTGCGTCGACGACAACCAGCTCATCCTGATGCGCATGGCGGTCCGCCCGCTGGCCCAACCGCCCTTCCCGCTCGAAGCGTTCGGAACCCTCTGACCGCCCGGATAGGGAAGGAGCACCGCCATGCCCCGCAACAACCGCAACAACCGCACCAGCCGTGGCCGGCGTCGGCCGCAGCGGTACAAGGACGTCCTGCACACCCAGGGCGGGCACCGGGCCAACGACTTCCGGTGCGCGTCCTGCCGGCTCGACGTGTCCCTGGTCGCCCCCGGTACCGCGCACCGCAACCACTGCCCCCACTGCCTCGCCAGCCTGCACGTGGACCGGCGGATCCCGGGCGACCGCGCCGCGGACTGCCACGGCCGGATGGAGGCCCTGGGCATGTCCGTCCGCCCGGACGGCGAGTGGCTGCTCATCCACCAGTGCGCCTCCTGCGGCGAGCTCAGCGCCAACCGCGTCGCCGGCGACGACAACCCGCTCGCCCTCGTCCGCCTCGCCCTCCGCCCCCTGGCCGACCCCCGGGCCGCCGGCCGCGTCCTGCTCACCCTGTGACCGGGGGAACCGGCGGAGAACCTGCAGAGAACCGTCAGAGACGGAAACACCCCACCATGAAGATCAGAACCGAGACCCCGTCCGACCGAACCCGCGTCCGCGAGGTCGTCACCGGCGCCTTCGGCTCCCCCGAGGACGCCGACCTCGTCGACGCCCTGGTCCGCGCCGGGCTCGACGCCGCCCGCGCCCTGGGCGAGCGCACCGTCACCGTCCTCGGACACCCGACGTACCACCCGAGGTTCGACTTCGAACGCACCGGCGCCCACGGGGTCACCTGCGCCGTCGGCGCCTACCGTCCCGAGTAGGCAGAACGACGGAACGCCCCACCCGGACCGAGTCGGGTGGGGCGTTCTGCCGGCGGTAGGCCGCGTCGGACTCGAACCCACAACCCATGGATCACAAGTCCTGGCCGAGTCCGGCCGGGTGATGCCGGGCTGTGCCGGAATTTTCGCTCACGCAGCCCTCGCGAGAGCGGATGATGGCCGTTCGAACCCGCGCTTCGAGCTTGGGAGTCATCGGGGCCGAGGTCGGCCAAAGCCTCGCTGCGCTAGGGAAACGCGCTCCGGTGGTGCAGATTCCGTAGGCTGTGGACACCTGTATCGACCGCTGTTGTCCGCCCTGAAGGGCACGGTCGGGGCACGCTCCTCTCCGGACTACCAACCGCCCGTCAGGTTGCGGGCGCTGCCGAACGTGGTGTCGCCGCGGCCCGACCAGGCTTTCAGGGTGCCGGTGGCGTTGTCCCTGGCGAGGATGTCCGCCTTGCCGTCGCCGTCGATGTCGGCGGCCGCGGTGGTCTGGGAGAAGTTCCAGCCTCCCGTCACCGTCGTGGCGCCGTTGAAGTAGCCGCCCGCGTTGTGGGTCCACATCTTGAGCGTGTTCGTCGCGGGGTCGCGGGCGATGATGTCGGCTTCGCCGTCGCCGTTGAAGTCCGCCGCGACGGTCTGGGCGAAGTTCCAGCCGGCGGAGAGCTGGGCGGCGGCGCCGAAGGTGCCATCGCCGTGGCCGGCCCAGATCTTGAGGTTGCCGCTCGCGTCCCGGGCGATGAGGTCGGTCTTGCCGTTGCCGTCGAAGTCGGCCGCGGCGGTCTGGGTGAAGTTCCAGCCTCCGGTGACGTTGGTGGCCGCACCGAAGGTTCCGTCGCCGCGGTTGACCCACAGGCGGAGCGTGTTCTTGGGGACGTTCGCGTCGAGGGGTCCTTCGTAACGGGCCATGATGTCGGCCTTGCCGTCGCCGGTGAAGTCCCCGGCGACAGTCTGGGAGTAGTTCTGCCAGCCGCCGGTGAGGTCCTTCGACGACGTGAAGGTGCCGTCGCCGCGGCCGTACCAGATCCGCAGGCTGCCGGTGGGATCGTGCCGGGCCATGAGGTCGGAGACCGAGTCGCCGTCGAAGTCGGCGGCCGTGGTCTCCCCCATGGGCAGGGAGGCCCGCACCGGACGGTCGGCCATGGTGCGGCCGAGGAGTTCCGTACCCGCGTCGTTGAAGTGGAAGCCGTCGCGGGTGCTCGCGATGGCGGGCCGGATGGCGTAGGGGTCGTCGAGGTCCTTGGTGACGGCGTCGAGGTCGACGTAGCCGTCGATGTCGCTCGTCGTGCGGATGTAGTCGTTCACCGTCTGCCGGACGGCCTCGCGGAGGCGGAAGGACTCGCCCGTCGCGGAGTAGCCGGAGAAGCCGGGGATGGTGGCGACGGTGACGCGGATCCCGCGGGCACGTGCCTGGGCCGCGATCGTGCGGATGGCGTTCGTGACGTCGCTCGCCGACTCCCCGTTGACGATGTCGTTGACGCCCTCGTAGAGGATGACCTCGCGCACGTTGGGCTGGGCGAACACGTCGCGGTCGAGGCGGGTGACCGCGCTGGGGCCCGCTGTGGTGGTGGAGTCGCCGGTGAGCCAGTTCCCGCTGATGCCGGCGTTGAGGACACCGGGCGCGGAGGCCCCGCTGTTCAGGAACGACGCATAGAAGTCGGGCCACCGCCGGTTGGTGTTCGCGGTGCTGTGGCCGCCGTCCGTCTGGGAGTCGCCGATGGCGACGACAGTCCCCTGGGAGCCCGCCGTGGCGACGTCGACACCGCTGACGAGGCTCCAGAAGCTCAGCCCCGTGGTGTAGTCGCCGCCGCCCACGTCGGTGGACCGGTCACCCGCGAGCCGGGCGGTGGCGTACGAGGTCGACAGCGCGTACGAGTGCCGGGGCGCCACCTTCACCGTGCCCGGCAGGTAGGAGCTGACCAGCAGGTTCTTCCCCGCCGTGACGGGGAAGGAGACCGGGTCGCTGACGAGTTCACCGCCGGCCGGGAGGGTCGCCTGCTGGCTGCCGCCGAAGGTCAGGGTGACCGGGGTCTGCGCGGCGGTGGCACCCCCGGACTGGGCGGCGACCGTGACACGGCCGAGCTTCACCGGCGCGGCCGAGAAGGTGTTGGCGAAACGCAGCCGGACCGTGCCGCCGCTGGTGTGCGGGTTGACCACCATGCGGATGGTCTGGTTCGACCAGTCGGGGTCGCTCCCCTGCGCGGTGGACGCGGCGTGGCTGAAGGACGCGGCCCAGCTTCCGGTCCAGGAGGCCCCGCCGGGCGCGGCGGATGTGGAACGTACCGCCATGGAGAAGACGTGGAGGCGCCTCCCGTCCGCGGGGGCGGTGGGCAGGGTGACCGAGGCGACCGTCTTTCCCGCGGTGAGGGGGACGGTGACCGCGTACAGCTTCACCGGCGTGGTGCCGCGTGCCGAGCGGCCGAGGACGACCGCCGCGGCGACCGCGCTGCCGGACTCCCAGTCACCGACGCCGGAGAGGCTGTACGCGGAGGTGGTCCCGTCGCTGTAGTGCACGGTGCCCGAGCCGGATATCGCGCCACCCGTGGCGGTGAGGAGGAAGCCGAGGGCGTTGCCTGAACCGGAGACGGCCACCCGCTGGCCGGCGGCCACGACGTTGTCCATCTGGCCGGGGGCCACGTCCGGGCGGGTATAGGTGGTGCCGTTGACGGTGACACGCGCGCCTCTGGTCCACCCCGCGGCGTCGAGGGCGTCGGCCGACAGGCTGTCGCCCTCCCCGTCGAGGTTCGCGAGCCCGGGATCGGCCTGTGTGGCGATACCGGCGTTGTTGAAGGCGCTGCTGAAGGCGGGGTACGCGGTCTCGGCCGCGGTCGCCTGGGATGCGGCGAGCCCGGTGGAGACCAGGCCGACGACGACGGCGGCCGCCACCGCTCTCGTCCGGGCGGAACGGAGTGTGGTGCGGGACATGGGGAGGGGTTCCTTTCTTGCTTCGTCGACGTCGGAGAGGGCTGCCACCGGTGTGTGTGGTTACCAGCCGCTGGTGAGGACGTTGGGGGCGCCGAAGGTGGTGTCACCGCGGCCGGCCCAGATGGTCAGGTCACCGGTGCTGTCGTTGCGGGCGATGAGGTCGGCCTTGCCGTTGCCGTCGACGTCCGCCGCGGTCGTCTGCGAGAAGTTCCAACCGCCGGTCACCGTCACCGCGGGGTTGAAGACACCCGCCGGGTTGTGCGTCCACAGCTTCAGGTTCCCGCTCGCGTCCTTCGCGATGATGTCGGCCTGGTTGTCGCCGTTGAAGTCCGCCGCAGCCGTCTGCGTGAAGTTCCAGCCGGAGGACACCTGGGCCGCCGCCCCGAACGTGCCGTCACCCCGCCCGGCCCAGATCTTCAGGTTCCCGCTCGCGTCCCGCGCGATCAGATCGTCCTTGCCGTTGCCGTCGAAGTCCGCCGCAGCCGTCTGCGTGAAGTTCCAGCCGGCCGTCACCTGGACAGCGGCATTGAACGTGCCGTCACCACGACCCAGCCACATCTTCAGGTTCGCGTCCGCGTCCCTGGCCACGATGTCGGCCTTGTTGTCGTTGTTGAAGTCACCCGCCACGGTCTGCGTGAAGTTCCAACCACTCGTCACATCGACCGCCGAGTTGAAGAAGCCCTCCGGATTGTGCTTCCACATCTTCAGCTTCCCCGCACCATCACGAGCGATGATGTCCGCCTCACCATCCCCGGTGAAGTCCGCCGCAGCCGTCTGCGTGAACACCGGAGCCGGCGGGACGTCCTCGGGGAAGGGCTCACCCGGATCCGATCCGAGGCCCACCTTGGGGCCGCAGACGGGCCACTGGCCCTCGCCGTACAGGTCCAGAAGCTTCTCGCCCATCAGGATCTGCTCGTTCTTCGTCGCCTGGTGCGGGTAGGCGGCGTACTGCGTGCCGCCGATCGACTGCCAGGTGGAGAGGCTGAACTGGAGCCCCCCGTAATAGGTGACAGATCCGCTGCTCACGATCGTCCAGTCACCGCCGCTCTCACACTCAGCGAGCTTCTCCCACGTGCTCAGCGAGGCGGCGTGGGAGGTCCCCGCCGCTCCGCCCAGCGCGACGATCGCGGAGCTGGTCGCGAGGAGGAGCGCGAGGGTACGACGGTGGCGGGCGGCGGGACGCGAGGACATGGCGAGGAAACCTTCCGGGCAGGCAGGCGGGGAACGAGAAGTGGGGACCGTCCGCGACGGGGGACGGCGGCCGGGCCGGGGGGCGTACGGAAGGAATCCGTACGCCCCCCGGCACGCGGGCGGTGATTACCAGCCGCTGGTGAGGACGTTGGGGGCGCCGAAGGTGGTGTCACCGCGGCCGGCCCAGATGGTCAGGTCACCGGTGCTGTCGTTGCGGGCGATGAGGTCGGCCTTGCCGTTGCCGTCGACGTCCGCCGCGGTCGTCTGCGAGAAGTTCCAACCGCCGGTCACCGTCACCGCGGGGTTGAAGACACCCGCCGGGTTGTGCGTCCACAGCTTCAGGTTCCCGCTCGCGTCCTTCGCGATGATGTCGGCCTGGTTGTCGCCGTTGAAGTCCGCCGCAGCCGTCTGCGTGAAGTTCCAGCCGGAGGACACCTGGGCCGCCGCCCCGAACGTGCCGTCACCCCGCCCGGCCCAGATCTTCAGGTTCCCGCTCGCGTCCCGCGCGATCAGATCGTCCTTGCCGTTGCCGTCGAAGTCCGCCGCAGCCGTCTGCGTGAAGTTCCAGCCGGCCGTCACCTGGACAGCGGCATTGAACGTGCCGTCACCACGACCCAGCCACATCTTCAGGTTCGCGTCCGCGTCCCTGGCCACGATGTCGGCCTTGTTGTCGTTGTTGAAGTCACCCGCCACGGTCTGCGTGAAGTTCCAACCACTCGTCACATCGACCGCCGAGTTGAAGAAGCCCTCCGGATTGTGCTTCCACATCTTCAGCTTCCCCGCACCATCACGAGCGATGATGTCCGCCTCACCATCCCCGGTGAAGTCCGCCGCAGCCGTCTGCGTGAACACCGGAGCCGGCGCCGGGTCGGAATCCACCCCACCGATCGGAGAGACGTAGCCGTCGACCTTCTGGGTGTTGTAGTAGCCGTTCTTGATGGTGCCGTAGGTCACCGAGTTGTTCTGGTTGCCGCCGATGGTGGTGATGGTGCCGTCGGCGTTGATCGACTTCACCAGCGCCACGTGATCGGCGTAACCGGCGCCGTTGTAGTTGAACACCACCGCGTCGCCGACGTGCGGGGTGCTCTTCAGCCCGCCGTTGTACTGGCCGAAGCTGCCGGCGGCCGCGGTGAGCCCGGTGACGTTCACGCCGGACTGCGCCCAGACCCACTTCGCGAAGTCGGCGCACCAGGCCTCGGAGCAGCTGTTGTAGTAGCCGCTGCCCCCCTCGCTGTTCGTGTCGCACGGGCCGTTGCCCAGGTTCGCCTGGGCTATGCCGATGATCGTCGAACCCACACTCGCCGAGGCGGTCTGGGCGGCGGCGAACACGAGCGTGGGAGTGAGCACGGCGGTGGCGAGGACGCCCTGCAGCGTGCGGCGAAGAGCGGTCTTGGACATGCGTTCTCTCCTGTTTTCGGGCAGGACGAAGTCCTGGGCGGCGCGCGCGGCGCCTAGGTCTGGGGAAGGAGTGGGGCCATGAGGATGAGGCCCCGTGGTTCAGGGACGGCTCAGGGCGCGATCGTGACCCTGGCCGCGGCCGTTCCGGCCTGGTGGTTGGACGGCTGGGAGACGGCGTGCACCTGGAGTTCGGTGACGCCCGCGCCCAGACCGGTGTCGAGCGCGACCCGGTAGCGGATCGTCATGACCGCGTTCCTGGGCAGGGGAGCGCCGCCGGTGGCGACGAGGAGGAAGTCCATCCCGGCTGCCTGGGGCAGCGGTGCGGGCTGCCAGGTGCCGCTCGCCGGGTCGAAGCGCTCCAGTCGTCCGGAGACGGACCCGAGAGGCGCGAGTCCGCCGTCGTACTGGTCGAAGCGCACCACGGGGGCGATGAGCGGGAAGTCGGTGTCCCCGGTGTTGCGCAGGGTCACGGTGAACTCGGTCGGTGCGGCGCCGGGCACGAGCCGGGCCGGCGTCGGCAGGCCGTCGATCTCGGCCGTGATCCGCGCGGTGTCGGAGACGGCGAGCCGTCCCTCGGGCAGGTGACGCGGTACGGCCGAAGCGGTGGGAGTCGGAGCGGGAGCGGCCTGGCCCGACTGGGTGTGACGGGGCTCGGCAGAGGTCGTCGCACCCTGCTGGGGGCGCACGGACGCCGGAGGGGGAGTGTGCTGAGAGGGCTCCGTCGCGCGCGGGGTCTCGATGGGGCGCGGAAGCCCGGAGGACTGCGGAGCCACCGACGCGACCGGCTCCCCGGGGCTGAGGGCGCGGCTCGATCCGGCAGCCGTGGGTCCCGCCTGGGAGGCGGACGGCTGGCCGCCCCCGCAGGCGGTGAGCAGGGCGGCGAGTCCGGCGGCCGCCAGGGCGGTGGTGACGAGGCGCTGAGTACGGGACCTGACGGACTGCATGGCTACGGGAATCCTTCACGAGGGCTGATGGGAGTGACGGCCGGACGCGGGGCCGGGCCGGGATCGCGTCGTTGCCGGAGAGGACCGACGGAGGCGAGGAGATGTGGGGGGCGTCCGACTCGGGCCTGCTGAGACCCACGTACGGGAGAGGCGTGCCGCTGTCCGCGTGAGTGCCGCTACTGCCAGGTCATGTTGTCGGTGCCCGCGACCGGAACGGTGTCCACCACCGGCGCCCCGGCGACGACCGGGCCGGCGCCGGCCTGGACTGCGGTTCCCAGAAGGGCGGCGCCGAGGGCGAGGACGACGACCGCGGTGGTCTCGGCGATACGGGTGCGCAGCATGACGGGATCCTTTTCCTGGGTGGGCGGTACGTCTCCGGACCGCATCCCGCGGTGATGCCGCATCCGGTGCGTCGACCGGGCCTCCCCGGCGACGAGCTCCACTTTTCCCTCGCTCGGGGCCCAGCAGAAGAGTCTTCCCGTGGACGGAATCGGCCGTGGACGGATCAGTCCACGGCCCTCGGGCCGCCGTCGGCGAGGGCGTCGTAGACGGGGGCCAAGAGCGGCACGTACCCCTCGATCACCGTCCACCCCGCCAGCTCCCGCCGCTCGGCCAGCGTCCGCAGACAGGCCGTCAACGCCACCTGCTCGGCCTCCTCCAGGCAGTCGGCCAGCAGAAAGACGCCCAGAACGGGACGGGTGGGCGAGGCGGCGTGGACCGTGACGTGCTCGACGTGTCCGGATTCGGCCGCGTGGGCCACCCAGGCACCGATCTCCTCGGGGACACAGGCACCTGGGGGCTGGCGCAGATGGACATGAACCAGATACATGTCCGCCAGGCTTCCAGGGCCGAAACCCGATATGCGTCCTGAGGCCGGGACGATTCGGGCCACGTCCGGAACAGGCCAGGGGCCGCGCGCTCCGCTGTTCTCCGTAGTCACCCGGGCGACGTGACTGGCATGATCCTGTGACCACTGATGTTCACGTCAAAGACATTCCGGGGGGGATGTTGGGCATGCTCACCGAACTGGGCCTGGACAGCACGGCGGAGGCCGTCTACCGGATCATGCTGGCCCACCCTCAGCACGGAGTGCGGGCCATCGCACAGGAACTGGACATGTCCGAGGACAAGGTCCGTCACGCTCTGGACACGCTCAGCGAGCTCACCCTCGTCCGGGCGTCGTACGAATCCCGGAGCCAGTTGCGGGCCGTGCCGCCGGCCTTGGGGATGGAGGTGCTGATGGCGCGCCAGCAGGCCGAGCTCGCGGCCCGCCAGCAGCGGCTGGAGGCCTCACGCGAAGCCGCGGCGCGGCTCATCGCCGACTACGCCGCCCTCACCCCTTCGGTCGGCGGCCCCGGCGTCGAACAGCTCGTCGGCCTCGACCGGATCCGCGACCGCCTCGCCACGCTGACCCGGGACGTCCGGGAAGAGGTGCTGGGCCTGAACACCGACGGGGCCCAGACCGCCGAGGCCATGGAAGCGTCCCGCCCCCTGGACCAGGAACTCTTCGACCGCGGCGTCCGCATGCGTACCGTCTACCTCGACAGCGTGCGCAACGACGAACCCACGCTCGCGTACGCCGACTGGCTGGCCACGCGCGGCGCCCAGGTGCGCACGGCGCCGACGCTGCCGACCCGGATGATCGTGGTCGACCGGAAGACCGCGGTCATCCCGCTCACCAGTCAGGACACGGCGGTCGGAGCCGTCGTCCTGACGAGCGACGGCATCGTCACCGCGCTCTGCGCGCTCTTCGAGACCATCTGGGCAGCGGCTCAGCCCCTCGGCAGCGGCTCCACACCTGACGAACACGGGCTCACCGCCCAGCAGAGTGCGACGCTCCGCCTCCTCGCCGCGGGTCACACGGACGAGGCCATCGCCAAGCGGCTGGGCGTCTCCTCCCGCACCGCCCGGCGCATCGCCACCGATCTCATGGACCGGCTCGACGCCCGCAGCCGCTTCGAGGCGGGAGTGCGCGCGGTCCAGCAGGGCTGGCTTCCGCGTTCGTCCTGAACGACGGAGCACCCCGGCCTGAACGACAGAGCGCCCCGACCGGTCGAAACCGGTCGGGGCGCTCCATGGCGGGTCAGAGGGTCTCCCCTCCCCCACCGCTCGGTAGGCCGTGTGGGACTCGAACCCACAACCAATGGATTAAAAGTCCACTGCTCTGCCAATTGAGCTAACGGCCCGTGTGCGAGCACTCCGTGCAGCATAGCCCGACGGGCCCGGGGAACCGATCGGGTATCGGAACCCGCCGCGCCGTGCCCCGGGTCAGTGGAGGGTGCGGAAGGTGTTCCAGCCGCCGTTGCCGATGAGCTCGCGGGGGCCGTAGCGGTCGCTGGTGCGGCCGCGGCCGTAGCTGTAGTAGGCGTGGAGGCGGCCGGACGCGTCGCGGGCGACGAGGTCGCCGTCGCCGTCGGCGTCGAGGTCGCCGACGCCCTGGACGGCCGTGTAGACCTGCCAGCCGCCGCCGACCCTCACGCGCGGGGTGACGCCGCCGGACGGGGTGCCGAAGTAGGCCCACAGGATGCCGGAGCCGTCGATGCCGAGGAGGTCGCCGCGGCCGTCGCCGTCGAGGTCGCCCGCGCCGGTGATCCGCTTGTACAGCTTCCAGTTGATGCCGATCCGGACCCGGGGCGCGAGGCGGTGGTCGGCGGTGCCGGCGTAGAAGTACATGTCGCCGGTAGCGGTCTGGCGCGCGATCAGGTCCTGGTGGCCGTCCGCGTTGACGTCGCCGGGCGGGGTGAGCACGTCGTACTGGGCCCAGCCGGCTCCGATGGCGGTGTACGGCGACGAGGCCGTGACGACCCTGCCGCAGCCCGGCCGGTAGGCGCGCAGCTCGTTGCCGACGCGGCCGAGGACGTCGGCGCAGCCGTCGCCGTTCACGTCGCCGAAGGGCACGAGGAGGGTGCCGGCCGGGAAGGCCGCGCCGGCGGCGGTGGTGCGGGCGGAGAGCCCGCCGAGGCCGTTGCCCCGGTAGAGGGAGACGGCGCCGGACGTGTTCACGCCGAGCAGCTCGCCCTGGGCGTCGGCTCCCGCGAGGTCCCGGAAGGCGGGCCGGCTGCCGGAGACCGTGAACCGGCCGGAGGCGTACAGGTCGCGGCCCTTGCCGTCGGCGGTGAGGGCGCGCACCTCCCACGCGTACGGCCCGTTCGGCGCGGGCAGGCCCGCCGCGTTCCTCCCGTCCCAGGTGACGTCGATCCGCCCGCGGGTCTCGGTGCCCCGGAAGGTCCGCAGCGGCTCGAAGCTGTACGCGTCGACCACGCTCACCTCGTACTGGGAGGCGGGCTTCGACAGTGCCCAGGACGCCTTCCAGGTCCCGGGCATCCGCAGCCCGGTCGGGGTCGAGGCGGCGGCGGCCCTCAGGTCGGAGGCGGGGACGTCGGTCCAGACGACGTGCACCCGCTGGTCGGCGCCCCGGTAGGCGACGGCGCCGCCGAAGCGGTCGACGGTCCAGGTGACGCGGCGCTCGCCGGAGACGGTCTCGGCGCGGGTCAGGTCGAAGGGCGTGCCGGCCGTCCCGGTGGGGAAGGGGGTGACGCGCAGGTACGAGGCGGGGCTCTGGTCCACGAAGTAGCCGTCGCCGAGGAGTCCGCCCCGGTGGGCCCCCGCCGGCAGGGCGATGCGGACGGGCGCGGCCGGGTTCCTGAGGTCGAGCACGCCCTGCTTCTCGTACCGCGCGCACGACCAGTAGAGCCAGCGGCCGGCCGTCTGCAGCTCGGTCAGGGGGCAGCCGGCGCCGGTCGTGACGGTGCCGAGGGTCGTGCCGGTGGCGAGGTCCTTGCGGACGACGTCGCCCGCGCTCCCGGTGCCGGTGTAGAGGGTGTCGCCCCAGACGGCCGCGGCGGTCTGGGTCTGGCGGGAGAGGATCCTCGGGGCGTCCAGGTCGAGGACGAGCGTCTCGCCGCCGGCGACGAGTTCGCCGGGCCGGCCCGGGGTGCCGGTCTGGAAGACCGTCCACCGGCCGAAGGCGTCGGCGATGCGGCCGTCCCGGTCGACCGCCACCCGGGTGGTCCGGCCGGCGGTCGCGCCGGTGGTCCTGCGGGAGACGACCGCGCGGGCGGCGTCCGGGATCCGCGGGAAGGAGACCACCCGGCCGTCGCCGGTGTCGAGGAGCGGCGGCTCGTTCGGCTCCGCGCCCGTCTCGGCGCCGGCCCACGCCGCCGCGGACTGCCCGGTGTGGAGCGGCCCGACCGGCAGCGTACGGCTGTAGAAGCCGGGGCCCTTCGGGCCGTCGTGCTCCAGCGTGGTGAGCCGGCCCATGCCGAGGGCCAGCGACTCCACCTCGGCCGGAAGCGGCGCCACCGGACGCAGCTTCTCCAGGGCCGGGGCGGCGCCGCCCTTGCCGGGCACCGCCTTGAGGACGGCCCAGTCGGTGGCGGACGTGCCGCCGACGACCGCCGCGCCCGACCCGTCCGCGAGCTGCGTGATCCGCGCCTCGGCCCCGGCGAGGAGCGTCTGCCGCTCCCCGGCCGGGCTCACGGCGACGAGCGCCCGGGTGAGGGAGTCGCCCGCCGACCGGGGCTCGGCCGTGGTCAGGAGCCGGTCGCCGACGAGCCCGATCCGGGTGGCGTTCAAGCCGGCCGGCAGCGGGTAGCCGACCTCGGGTCCGGCGAGGTCGGCGCGGCTCCGGATGTGGACGTTCCGGTCGGGGTCCACCCAGGCGATCCGCTCGGCGGTGACGGCCACACCCGCGACGAGCGCCCCGTCGGCCGCGGTCGCCTCCGCGAGCACCCGCATCCGCCCGGTCGCCGGGTCCACGAGGCCGAGCAGGGAGTCGCGGTCCGTGCCGGAGGTCCCGACGGTGAATCGGAGCACGGCGACGCCCTCCGCACCGGCCACCAGCCGCGCCCCGTGGAGGTCGGCGCCGACGGGCCAGCCGGTGACGGGGACGGAGGCGCCGTTCGGGGCGCTCGCGGCCCGGAGGAAGTACCCGCTGGTGGCGCCGAGCGACGTACCCGCCACGTACTGCTGGAAGAGCAGCCGGTCGCCGACGAGGCCCCGGTAGGAGGCGTCGTCGGGGACGGTCAGGGCCGTCGTCGTACCGCTCTCCAGGTCGAGCACCCCGTACGCGCCGACGCCCCGCTCCACGTACGCGTACCGGCCCCCGGTCCCGAACTCCGCGAAGGCGTCGTTCCCGTCGCCGTACCCCAGCGGCCGGCTGGTTCCGGTCGCGAGGTCCGTCCACTCCACGCCCGCCCCGGACCCCTCGGCGCGATGCGCGTATCCGCCCGCCCCCACGGCGAGCACCGCCTCCGCGCGGGGCGCGCTCCGGAGGTTGGGCTCCACGTCCACCTGGTCGATCCCGACCACCGGCGCCCCGGGCGCGGCCACCGCCCCCGGGGCGAGCCCCCCGCCGGTGACGGCCAGGACGGCGGCCAGCAGAGCGACACGGGTACGGGCGCGACGCACGCGACGCGCGGGCGCGGAAGCGGTACGAGACAAGAGGCCCCTCCCCAGGGTCCGGCACTGTGGCGGGTGGTGCGGTCGGCGCGGGCGATCGGACACACGAGCGTCCCACGTCCCCGTGTACGAGACCGGTCCGGCCCCGTGATGGTTGTACGGGAACGGACCGGCCTCTCATCGATGGCGCGGGCTCGTCAGGAGAGCGTCCGGTACATCTGCCAGCCGCCGCCGATCTGCACGCGGCCGGCGAACTGGCCGGCGCCCGACCCGGTGTACCGCCACAGCATCCCGGTGGTGTCGCGGGCGACCATGTCGGCCCGGCCGTCACCGGTGAGGTCGCCGACGCCGACGAGGGCGTTGTACGTCTGCCAGCCGCCGCCGATCCGCACCCGGACGCCGAAGTTGCCCTTGCCGGTGCCGAGGTAGCGCCAGAGCACACCGGTGGTGTCGCGGGCGACGAGGTCGCCGTGCTTGTCGCCGGTCAGGTCGCCGGTGCCCACGATCCGGTCGTACGTCTGCCAGCCGCCGCCGATCAGCGTCCGGGTCGTGAACGCGCCGCTGCCGTTGTCGGCGTACAACCACAGCTGGCCGGCCGGGGTCCGGGCGAGCAGGTCGGGACGGCCGTCGCCGGTGAGGTCGCCGGGGGCGGTCAGGGCGTTGTAGATCTGCCAGCCGCCGCCGATCGTCCGGCGCGGGCCGCCGGGCACGAACGCCGCCTTGCCGCACGAGCCGTCGTACCGGGTCAGTGTCCCGGCCGAGTCGCGGACGAGCAGGTCGGCGCAGCCGTCGCCGGAGAGGTCGCCGAAGGGCACGGTGACCGAGGAGGCGGGCCACCCGGAACCGACGGCGCCGGTGCCGAGCCCGCCGGTCCCCGTGCCGGTCCGCACGGCGAGCTGCCCGGCCGAGGTGAGGCCGAGCAGATCGCCCTTGCCGTCGCCGCTGAGGTCCCGCCAGGCGGGCTGCGGCGCAGGGGCGCCGCCGGACACCGTCAGGGAGCCGGTCAGCGAGAGGTCGGCGCCGATGCCGTCGGCGGGGCGGGCGGTGAGGGTCCAGGTGTACGCGCCGTTCCGCGCGGCCTTGCCGGAGCCGTCCTTCCCGGTCCAGCCGGCGTCGATCCGGCCGCGCGCCTCGGCACCCGAGACGGTGCGGACGACCGTCCCGGTGGCCTTCTCCTTCACGGTGACCTTCCAGGCGCCGGTGGGCTTGGAGGTCCACCAGCGGCCGGACCAGCCGGCTCCGGAGGAGGCGAGGTTCAGGGAGGCGCCGGTGACGGAGGAGTCGATGACGTCGACGGGCGGCGCGTCGACACCGGTGTCGACGATGCGGACCCGCTGGTCGGTGCCGGCGTAGGCGACGTGTCCGCCGAAGCGGTCGACGGTCCAGCCCCAGCCGGCCCGGTGCCATTGCCCCAGCGCGGCAGCACCCACGAGGACGCGCGTAGGAACCGTCGACCCGGTGGCGGGCAGCCCGGCGGACAGGTCGTGGAGCCGCAGCCCGGCCGTTGCGTCCTGCTGGACGAGGTAGCCGTCGCCCAGCAGGACGTTGCGGATGTTCCGCCCGGGCACGGCCATGGTCCGCCCGGTCTTCCGGTCGTAGACGCCCGAGCCCTGCGCCGGGCCCCATTCGCTGTCCTCGCAGGACCAGTACACCCAGCGCCCCGCGGCCTGGAGTTCGGTCGGCAGGCAGGAGTTGGGCGTGGTGAAGGAAGCCCCGGCCGCACCGGTCGTCAGCGACTCCGAGGAGATCTTCGGACTGCCCTTGGCGACGCTCCACAGGCTGGACCCCCAGACCGCGGCCAGACTCGCGCCGGCGCGTCTCGTGACGATCGCGTCGCCGGCCCCCTTGAACCGGACGACGGACGGCTCGTCACCGGGCACATCGGTGACCACCACCCCGAACCGGCCGGAGAGGTCGGTCAGCCGGTCGCCGGTCGTCGCTGCGTAGGGCCCCCAGTCCCGTTCTCCGTTGCGGTACAGGACGGTGTACTCACCGAGGGTGGTGCCCCGCAGCCCGTGGGCTCCGTCGCCGCTCGCAGTGATCCGGTCGTAGGGTCGCTGCCCGGGGGGCTCGTAGCCGCTGAACTGCATGCTGGTCATCGGGGCGTCCACGGTCGTCCTGACCGGCTGCGGTTGACCGGCGACCGTAGACATCCAGGTGGACCGGTAGACCCCGTGGACGCCCCCCGGGTAGAAGTGCGTGCTGTTCGCGGCCGTGGTGAGGATGCCGCTGCCGAGAGAGAGACCGAAGATCTCGGCGGGCATCGGCGCGATGGTGCGAAGGCGGTGCTTGGTCACGCCTCCGTCGGCGGTCGGCGAGATCCGGAAAATGGCCCAGTCGACGTCGCCCGAGGGTTCGGCGGTCTCCGCGCCGGCGACGAGCGCGTCACCCTGCGGGGTCAGGACGATCTGGGTGTACGCGCGCTGCAGCAGTGGCTTCGACAGGCTCTCGCCCGCCTCCGGCAGGTTCCACAGCTCCGCACCCCGGTACTCGTTGTCTCCGGGGTTCTGCGGCTCGACGGCGAGGACCGCCGTGCCCACCGGCGCGAGGGTCGCCCTGTACGAGCTGCCGTGGGAGCCGACCGCTCGGATCAGGGTGTGGGGAGCCGCGCGGTCCAGGATCGCCACTCCGTCCCGCAGGATCGTTCCCGCGCCCAGGCGGAAGCCGCTCACGGCCCAGGGCTGTTCCGGATTCGGGCGGTCCGGAAGCTCCTTCGCCACCCCGTCGGCGATGTCCACGATCCTCCACCGATTCCAGGTCTCCCCAGCGGATTCCTTGTAGCGGAGGACGAGGGAGGTCGCGTCCGCGTCCTCCAGTCCGCCGAGCACGGCGCCCTCGGGGAAGCCGGTGATCGGGCCGGCCGTCACCTTCCCGGACACGGAGTCGTACCGCAGCAGGTGGTAGGCGGTGGGCGCCTCGGCCGTGCCCGTACGGGTGAGAACGGTGTCCCCGTAGGTTCCGACGTACTCCTGCCCCGGCGGGATGACGATGTCGGCGAAGACCGCGCCCGCGCCCTTCTGGAGGGTGACGTGCGGAGCGGGGGTGGCGGAGTGGAGAGCGACGGTGTCGGAGCCGTCGCCCCAGTATCCGGTGTCGCCGAGGAACAGCGGCCGCTGGTTGTAGTCCCAATACCCGTCCACGTAGTTGTAGCGCGGCGCCTCGGGCAGGGTGACGGCGAGCGGGGTCGCCTTGCCGGTGGCGTAGTCGATCCACTGGAGGCGGGCGTCGCCCTCCTGGGCCAGGAGGTAGCCGGTCTCGCCGGCGTTGAGGATCGAGGTGGCGCGCGGCGAGAAGCGCGGCGCGGCCGGGAGCACGGTGGTCTGCGGTGCCGTGTCGGCGACCGCGGGCGGTGCCACGATCCCGGCGGACGTCGCCGCCGTGACGGTCGCGAGTGCCAGGACGAGGGCGGCGCGGGCGCGCGTCCGCCGCGCGGGTGCGGTACGAGACAAGGAGGCCCCTCCAGGGGTGGTCCATGAGTACGGCGGGCGGGCCGGACGCCTGAGCGTCGCGCGCGCCCGCGTACGAGACCGCCGGAGGGGCCCGATGGTTGTACGCCGGACGCGACGAACCCCCGTGACGGTCGGTGTCACGGGGGTTCGTCGGTGTGTCAGGTCACGCGGGCTCAGCCGTTGCGCTTCCAGCGGGGCTTGTCGTCGCGGCGGCCGCCACCGAAGGAGGAGCCGGACGGGCGGTGGTCGTCGCGGCGGAAGCCACCGCCGGACGGGCGGTCGTCGCGGCGGAAGCCGCCGCCCGAGGGGCGGTCGTCGCGGCGGTCGCGGTTGAACGGACGGTCGTTGTCGCGGCGGAAGCCACCGGACGGACGGTCGTCACGACGGAAGCCGCCACCGGCCGGACGGTCGTTGTCCCGGCGGAAGCCGCCCGACGGAC
>NZ_JBEZNU010000018.1:0-110986 GCF_040653375.1 Streptomyces sp. NPDC047974 | reverse complement strand
GTCGGTCGTCGCGACGCTCGAAGGAACGGCCGCCACGGTCGCCACCGCGGTCGTCACGGTCACGGAACGACGGACGGTCGTTGTCCCGGCGGAAGCCGCCCGACGGACGGTCGTCGCGACGCTCGAAGGAACGGCCGCCACGGTCGCCACCGCGGTCGTCACGGTCACGGAACGACGGACGGTCGTTGTCCCGGCGGAAGCCGCCCGACGGACGGTCGTCACGGCGGAAGCCGCCACGGTCGCCACCGCGGTCGTCACGGTCACGGAAGGACGGACGGTCGTTGTCCCGGCGGAAGCCACCGGACGGACGGTCGTCGCGACGCTCGAAGGAACGGCCGCCGCGGTCGTCGCGGTCGCGGAACGACGGACGGTCGTTGTCCCGGCGGAAGCCGCCACGGTCGCCACGGTCACGGCGCTCGTAGTTGCCGCGCTCGTCGCGGGCCGGGCGCTCCTCGCGGCGCTGCTCCTCGCGGGCGACGCGCTCGGCCTCGGCGGCAGCGGCGGCCACCTCGGCCTCGGCGGCCTCGGCGACGGCGGCGACGGCGGTCTCCGGGTCCTCGCCGCGCTCGCGGGCGGCCTGCGCGACGAGGCGGTCGGCCTCCTCACGGAGCTCGACGGCACGGCGCTGGAGGCGCTCCAGCTGACGGGTCAGGTCGACGACCTCGCGCTCGGCCTGCTTGGCCGAGTTGTTCGCGGAGTCGGCCTGGACCTCGGTCAGCGAACGGGCGCCGGTGATCTCGGCGACCTCGGGGTCGAAGGCGCCGGCGCCGCCGACGATGTGGCGCGAGGCGTCGACGCCCGCGTCCTCCATCAGGCGGAAGATCTGGCGGCGCTGGTGCGGCAGGGCCAGGGAGACCACGACGCCGGAGCGGCCGGCGCGGGCGGTGCGGCCCGAGCGGTGCAGGTAGTCCTTGTGGTCGCCGGCCGGGTCCACGTTGAGGACCAGGTCGATGCCGTCGACGTGGATGCCGCGGGCGGCGACGTCGGTGGCGACGAGGACGTTGACGTAACCGTCCTTGAAGTCGGCGAGCGTACGGGTACGGGCGCCCTGGGTCATGCCGCCGTGCAGCGCGTCGGCCTTCACGCCGGACTCGCGCAGCTGCTCGGCGACGCGGTCGGCACCGAGCTGGGTGCGGACGAAGATGATGGTGCGGCCCTTGCGGGCGGCGATCGCGGCGGTGACCGGGGCCTTGTCCTTCGGCTTCACGACGAGGACGTGGTGGGTCATGGTCGTGACGGCGCCGGCGGACGGGTCGACCTCGTGCGTGACCGGGTCCACCAGGTAGCGCTTGACCAGGCTGTCGATCTCGTTCTCCAGCGTGGCGGAGAAGAGGAGGCGCTGGCCGCCGACCGGGACCTGGTCGAGGAGCTCGGTGACCTCGGGCAGGAAGCCCAGGTCGGCCATCTGGTCGGCCTCGTCGAGGACGGCGACCTGGACCTGCTCCAGGGAGCAGGCGCCGCGGTTGATGATGTCGCGCAGGCGGCCCGGGGTGGCGACGAGGATGTCGACGCCGCGCTCCAGGGCGTAGATCTGGTTGCCCATCGACGTACCGCCGCAGACGACCTTCATGCGGAGGCCGAGCACGTCGCCGTACGGCTGGAGGGCGTCCGCGACCTGCATCGCGAGCTCACGGGTCGGGGTGAGGATGACGCCGCGGGGCTTCTTCTTCTCGGTCTCGCCGCCGGCCAGGGTGGCGAGCAGCGGGAGGCCGAAGGAGAGGGTCTTGCCGGAGCCGGTGCGGCCGCGGCCCAGGATGTCCTTGCCGGCCAGGGCGTCCGGGATGGTCGCGGCCTGGATCGGGAAGGGGGTGGTCACGCCGTTCTGCGCGAGCTTGCGGACGACGCCCTCGGGCAGGCCCAGGTCACCGAAGGTGATCTCGGGGGTCGCGTCGGCGTCGTCGGCCTCGTCGGCCGGGTCGGAGTCGTCGAGGGCCTCGGTGGCCTCGTCGGTGATCTCCGCGTCGTCGGCCAGCTCGACGATCTCGGTGATCTCCGCGATCTCGGTGATCTCGTCGTTCTCGGGCATGACGGTGTGGTCAGAACTGGAAATGGACATGCGAAATGCGAAACCTTCCGGAGTCTCGGCACGCGCCCGTCAACTCCGTGTTTCGCCTTAAGACCGCCTCAATGCGGTCAGCCACGGCAAGGGGAGAGGTACGCGCCAGTCGCGGCGCTCTTCGATGGTGGCGCCGGGCAAATGGGATCAAACGATCTACCACCATACGCACCCTCCCCCACCGCTGGCAAGCCGATCGGAGTGACCTCCGTCTCACGCCGGGCTGACCTGCGGCGATGCCGCCGGTTCGGTGGCCGCACCGGCCGCACGCATCCCGCCCAGCTGTGTCGAGGGTCCCTCGGTCGGCGGATCGCTCGGGTTCGACGTCGGCTCGGGAGTGGGCTCGGGCGTCGGCTCCTGGGTCGGCTCCGGCGTCGGGGTCGGCTCCGGCGTGGGCTCCGGCGAGCCGCCGGGAGGGGTGCCCCCGCTCCCGCCCGGAGCGCCTCCGGCCTCGCCACCGGTCCCGCCCGTGCCCCCGCCGTCCGTGCCACCCCCGCCGGTGCCGCCGCTCCCGCCGGAACCGCCGGCCTCCCCGCCGCCCGCGCTCCCGGCGGCGCCGCCCGTCCCGTCCTGGCCGCCGGCGGCCGTGCCGCCCGCGGGATGCGTCCTGGACGGCGGCGAGCCGCCGGGCTCGCCCGGCGCCGGGTGCTTCACGTCCCCGGAGGGCGAGGCGGAGGCGGAGGGCGAACCGCTCGGCACCGGGGACTTCCCGCCCCCGCCCGCCGCGTCGGGGCCGCCCGCGTGCCCGCCGCGGCCGCCGCCGTACGCCCCGCCGCCCCCGTCCGTCTCACCGGTGCCGCCCCCGTCCGGCTCGGCCGAGGCCCCCGGCTTGCCCCCGCTCGCTCCGGGCGCCGGCCGGGCGCTCTCGTCGCCGACACTCATACAGCCGCTCAGACCGGCGCACGCGGCGACCGCGAGGGCGGCGGCGGCCCATCGAACGCGGGTGGGGAAAGGGCGCACGGAGGCACCTCCAGGACACAGAAGGCGGGGAAAGGAACGCGTCCCCCTGCCCAACTCCCCGGCCGCCGCAAGGGACACGGCACGGCGACACCCTTGTTCGACCCGACCGGCCGGCCGCGGCCGCACCCCGCGCCCCCTCGGGCGGCGGATCCGGATCAGCCGTAGCCCAGCGCGTGCAACCGCTCGTCGTCGATGCCGAAGTGGTGGGCGATCTCGTGGACCACGGTGATCTCGGTCTCGGCCACGACGTCCTCGCGGGACTCGCACATCCGCAGCGTCGGCCCCCGGTAGATCGTGATCCGGTCGGGCAGCACGCCGGCGTACCACTCCCCCCGCTCGGTCAGCGGCGTCCCCTCGTAGAGCCCGAGCAGCTCCGGGTCGTCCGGAGAGGGCTCGTCCTCCACGAACACCGCCACGTTGTCCATCAGCCGCGTCAGCTCCGGCGGGATCCGGTCCAGGGCCTCGGCGACAAGCTCCTCGAACTCCTCGCGCGTCATCTCCAGCACGGGCCCATTCTCCCCTCCCCGGAAACCGTTTTGGCGATACCGCCCGCCATCCCATATGCTTCTCACGTCCCCGAGGCGCTGAGAAGCGCCCAGGTGGGGCCGTTAGCCCTCATCGTCTAGTGGCCCAGGACGCCGCCCTTTCAAGGCGGTAGCACGGGTTCGAATCCCGTTGGGGGCACGCACCACCGTGTGCGAGACTGGTTCTCGCACACAAGCAAGGCTCTGTGGAGCAGTTGGTTAGCTCGCCACCCTGTCAAGGTGGAGGTCGCGGGTTCAAGTCCCGTCAGAGTCGCCGAAGCTGGAAACAGCTTCGTGGCTGGGTAGCTCAGTTGGTACGAGCGATCGCCTGAAAAGCGATAGGTCGCCGGTTCGACCCCGGCCCCAGCCACAGTGAGAAGGGCCCCGTTCGCGAGAACGGGGCCCTTCCTCTATTCCGGCTGCTCCGCCCGCCGCGTACGGCTCCGGCTCCGGCCCCGCAGCGCGAGCACCGGACCCACCACCGCCGCGACGCCGACGAGCAGCGCCCAGTCCGGCACCGCCCGGCCCCACTCGGCGACCCGCCGCTCCACGGCGAAGGAGTCGTCCACCGAGAGCAGCCCCGGCAGCGCCGTCGTCCCGTCGAAGACCAGGAACAGCGTGCCCAGGGCCACGAAGAAGAGGCCCGACGCCAGCGAGGTCGAGTGGACCTCGAAACGGCCGACGCGGAGCGGGCGGCCGCGCAGCCAGCGCCGCCGCCCCAGGTCGTACCGCTCCCACAGCAGCGCCAGCACGAACAGCGGCACCGCCATCCCGAGCGCGTACACCGCGAGCAGCAGGCCGCCGTACGCCGGGCTGCCGCTCAGCGCCGCCACCGTCAGGACGCTGCCGAGGATCGGGCCCGCGCAGAAGCCCGCCAGGCCGTACACGAGGCCCAGGGCGTAGACCGAGACCGCCGAGGTCGGGCGGATCCGGCCGCTCGCCTCCGACATCCGGCGCGAGGCGAAGCCCAGGCCCAGGATCTGGAGGACGCCGAGCCCGATGATCAGCCAGCCGCCGGCGGCCACCAGGAGGTCCCGGTGGCCGTAGAAGAAGCGGCCCGCGAGCGAACCCGCCGCGCCCAGCGGTACGAGGGTGGTGGCGAGGCCCGCGTAGAGGATCGCGGTCCGCGCCACCAGCTTCGCCCGGTTCTCGATCGAGTACGCGAAGAAGGCCGGCAGCAGCAGGGCGCTGCACGGGCTGAGGAGGGCGAGCAGGCCGCCGAGGAAGGCCGCGAAGTAGCCGATCCCGGAGGTCACCGCCCGGCCGCCTTCGCCGACTTCGCCGCCGCCTCGATGGCCTCCGTGAAGGTCTCCAGGGGCTGGGCGCCCGCGATCGGCCGCCCGTTGACCAGGAAGGAGGGGGTGGAGGAGGCGCCGAGCTCGTACCCCTGCTCCTGGTCCTTCCGCACGGCCGCCCGGGCCGCCTCGCTCCCGCTGTCCTTCGCGAACCTGGCCGGGTCCGGGACGCCGGCCTCCTTCGCGAGCGCCGCCAGCCGCTCCGTGCCGAAGCCCTTCTCCTTGGCCCCGTCCGCGTACGCCGCCTTGTGGAACTGCCAGAAGCGGCCCTGCTGCCCGGCGGCCCAGGAGGCGCGGGCCACCGCCTCGGACTCCTCGCCGAAGATCGGGAAGTTGCGCCACTCGATGCGCAGGGTGCCGTTCTCGACGTACTTCTCGATCAGGACCGGCTCGGTGTCCCGGGCGAACTTCCCGCAGTAGCCGCACTTGAAGTCGGCGTACTCGATCAGCACCACCGGCGCGTCGGCACGGCCCAGGGCGAGCTGGTCGGAGGCGTCGCGGCGGGCGTACTTCTCCAGCTCCGCGTACACCCCGGCCTGCGGGTCGGCGGACACCTCGGCGACGGCCGAGGAACCGGAGGTGCCGGGGGGCGAGGGCTTGGTGGCGGTGTACGAGACGACGCCGAGCAGCGCGGCGGCGACCGCCACCCCGGCGACGATCAGGACCGGCTTGGACTTGGAGGAGGACGCGGAGGAGGACGCGGAGGACCTGGAAACGGGCTTGGACATGCGGAAGCGCTCCTGAAGGAGGAAGGAGGAAGAGAAAGCAGGACGGACGGCGGAGGCGGCCGTCTCCTACACCCTCAGGACCGACAGCTCCACGGGCGTCGGCACCCGCGCGGGCGGCTCCCGGCCCGACGGCGCGTCCGGAGCGCGCGGGTCGGGCTGCCGGACCGCGCACGGCCCCCGGTCGGCGCCCAGCGCCGGCAGCAGCTCGGCGAAGCCGGACGCCCTCGGCGGTACGACGGGACCGGCGTCGCCCAGGTCGGCCGGATGGCCCGGGTCGCACCCCGGCACGGCGGCGCCCACGACGAGCGGGGCCGCACCCGGAGCCGTGGCACTCGAAGCCGTGACGCTCGGGGCCGTCGAGGCCCCGCAGACCAGCAGACCGAGCACCAAGGCCGCCAGCACCATCAGCGCCGCCGGCGCGCGGGTGGTGCGGAACATGCGAAACCTCTCCGGTCCGGGTCAGATGCCCGGAATACTACGCACCGCCGGCCGCCCCCCTTCGTAAATCGGTTCGCCGCTTCTCGGCCGCAGGTGCGATCCTGGATTCCGTATGTCTACTTCCTTCGCCGCCCTCCAGTCCGTCCTGGCCGAGGTCTCGCTGCGGGACTCCCACCGGCTCGGCCGCCGTCTCGAAGGCGCCCGCCGCATCCGCAAGCCCGAGGCCCGCGAGGCCGTCCTGGACGAGATCGCCGCAGAGGCGGCCAAGGCCAAGGAGCGCGTCGACGGGCGCGCCTCGCGCGTGCCCGCCGTCACCTACCCCGAACAGCTCCCGGTCTCGCAGAAGAGAGACGAGATCCTGGAGGCGATACGCGACCACCAGGTCGTGATCGTCGCCGGTGAGACCGGCTCCGGAAAGACCACCCAGATCCCGAAGATCTGTCTGGAGCTGGGCCGGGGCGTCCGGGGCATGATCGGGCACACCCAGCCCCGCCGGATCGCCGCCCGCACGGTCGCCGAGCGCGTCGCCGAGGAGCTGAGGACCCCGCTCGGCGAGGCCGTCGGCTGGAAGGTCCGCTTCACCGACCAGGTGAACCCGGACGCGACCTTCGTGAAGCTGATGACCGACGGCATCCTGCTCGCCGAGATCCAGACGGACCGCGAGCTGCGCGCCTACGACACGATCATCATCGACGAGGCCCACGAGCGGTCCCTCAACATCGACTTCCTGCTCGGCTACCTGGCCCAGCTGCTGCCCAAGCGCCCCGACCTCAAGGTCGTCATCACCTCCGCGACCATCGACCCGGAGCGCTTCTCCCGCCACTTCGGCGACGCACCGATCGTCGAGGTCTCCGGCCGGACGTATCCGGTCGAGGTCCGCTACCGGCCGCTCCTGGAGGAGGACTCCGAGGAGTCCGACCGGGACCAGATCACCGCGATCTGCGACGCCGTGGACGAGCTCCGGAAGGAGGGTCCCGGCGACGTCCTGGTCTTCCTCTCCGGCGAGCGGGAGATCCGCGACACGGCGGACGCCCTCACCAGGAAGAAGCTCTTCGACACGGAGATCCTGCCGCTGTACGCCCGGCTCTCGCACGCCGAGCAGCACCGCGTCTTCCAGGCGCACGCCGGCCGCCGGATCGTCCTCGCGACCAACGTCGCCGAGACCTCGCTGACCGTCCCCGGCATCAAGTACGTGATCGACCCGGGCACCGCCCGCATCTCGCGCTACTCCCACCGCACCAAGGTCCAGCGCCTCCCGATCGAGGCGATCTCGCAGGCCAGCGCCAACCAGCGCAAGGGCCGCTGCGGCCGTACGAGCGACGGCATCTGCATCCGGCTGTACTCCGAGGACGACTTCCTCACCCGGCCGGAGTTCACGGACGCCGAGATCCTCCGCACCAACCTGGCCTCCGTCATCCTCCAGATGACCGCCGCCGGGCTCGGCGAGATCGAGAAGTTCCCCTTCATCGACCCGCCGGACCACCGCAACATCCGGGACGGCGTCCAGCTCCTCCAGGAGCTCGGCGCGCTCGAAGCGGACGAGAAGTCCCCCCGGGAGGGGAAGAAGGGGCAGCGGCTCACCCAGCTCGGCCGGAAGCTCTCCCAGCTCCCCGTCGACCCCCGGCTCGCCCGCATGGTCCTGGAGGCGGACAAGAACGGCTGCGCCCGCGAGGTCATGGTGATCGCCGCCGCGCTCTCCATCCAGGACCCGCGCGAGCGGCCCTCCGAGAAGCAGGCCCAGGCCGACCAGCAGCACGCCCGCTTCAAGGACGAGACCAGCGACTTCCTCGCCTTCCTCAACCTGTGGCGGTACGTCCGCGAGCAGCAGAAGGAGCGCGGCTCCTCGTCCTTCCGCCGGATGTGCAAGCAGGAGTACCTGAACTTCCTGCGCATCCGCGAGTGGCAGGACATCTACGCCCAGCTGCGCACGGTCGCCAAGCAGATGGGGATACACCTCACCGAGCCGCAGGACGACGAGACCTTCCCCGAGCAGGCCATCCACGTCTCCCTCCTCTCCGGCCTCCTCTCCCACATCGGCCTCAAGGACGTGAAGGAGTCCAAGGAGGGCCGGGACCAGAAGCGGGAGGGCACCCGGAACGAGTACCTGGGCGCCCGCAACGCCAAGTTCGCGATCTTCCCCGGCTCCGCGCTCTTCAAGAAGCCCCCGCGGATGGTCATGTCCGCCGAGCTGGTGGAGACCTCGCGGCTCTGGGCGCGGGTGAACGCCCGGATCGAGCCCGAGTGGATCGAGCCGCTCGCCCAGCACCTGGTGAAGAAGACGTACAGCGAGCCGCACTGGGAGAAGGACCAGGCGGCCGTGATGGCGTTCGAGAAGGTGACGCTGTACGGCGTCCCGATCGTCGCCGACCGCAAGGTGAACTACGGCCGGATCGACCCCGAGGTCTCCCGCGAGCTGTTCATCCGCAACGCCCTGGTGGAGGGCGACTGGCGCACCCACCACAAGTTCTTCGCCGACAACCGCAAGCTGCTCACCGAGGTCGAGGAGCTGGAACACCGGGCGCGGCGCCGCGACATCCTCGTCGACGACGAGACGCTCTTCGACTTCTACGAGAAGCGGGTCCCCGAACACGTCGTGTCCGGCGCCCACTTCGACTCGTGGTGGAAGCACAAGCGCCATGAGGAGCCGGAGTTCCTCGACTTCGAGCGCGAGATGCTCATCAACGAGAAGGCCGGGGCCGTCACCAAGGACGACTACCCGGACTCGTGGCGGCAGGGCGCGCTGAAGTTCCGGGTGACGTACCAGTTCGAGCCGGGCGCGGACGCGGACGGCGTGACCGTCCACGTGCCGCTCCAGGTCCTGAACCAGGTGACGGACGAGGGCTTCGACTGGCAGATCCCGGGTCTGCGGGAAGAGGTCGTGACGGAGCTGATCCGTTCCCTCCCCAAGCCGATCCGCCGCCACTACGTGCCCGCGCCGAACTTCGCCGGCCGCTTCCTGGACGCCGTCGTGCCCGTGCAGGAGCCGCTGACGACGGCGCTCGCGCGCGAGCTCCAGCGGATGGTCGGCGTCCCGGTCGCCCCCGAGGACTTCGACTGGGGCAAGGTCCCCGAGCACCTCAAGATCACCTTCCGGATCGTCGACGAGCGGCGCCGGAAGCTCGCCGAGGACAAGGACCTGGAGACGCTGCGCCTGAAGCTGCGCCCCAAGGCCCGCCAGGCGCTCTCCAAGGCCGCCCAGGCGGCCACGGCGGGCCCGGACGGCTCCGGGCCGTCCCTGGAGCGCACGGGCCTGAAGGACTGGACGATCGGCGGCCTCGTGCGGGTCTTCGAGACGAAGCGGGGCGGGCAGCCGGTCAAGGCGTACCCGGCGCTGGTCGACGAGGGCGACAGCGTGGCGGTGCGGCTCTTCGACTCGGAGGCCGAGCAGGCGCGGGCGATGTGGCGGGGCACCCGGAAGCTGATCATGCTGAACATCCCGGTGAACCCGGCGAAGTTCGCCTCCGACAAGCTCACCAACCAGCAGAAGCTGGCTCTGTCGGCGAACCCGCACGGCTCGATCCAGGCGCTGTTCGACGACTGCGCCACCGCCGCCGCCGACAAGCTGATCGCGGACCACGGCGGCCCGGCGTGGGACGAGGAGTCCTTCCGGAAGCTGTACGACAAGGTCCGCGCCGACCTGGTGGAGCTGACGATCCGCACGGTGGGCCAGGTCCAGCAGGTCCTGGCCGCCTGGCAGGCGTGCGAGCGGCGCCTGAAGGCCACCACGAGCCCCGCGCTGCTGCCGAACCTCCAGGACGTGCGGGGGCAGCTGGACTGGCTCGTGCCGGCCGGTTTCGTCACGCGTACGGGCCTGAAGCGGCTGCCGGACCTGATGCGTTACCTGGTGGCCGTGGACCGGCGGCTCCAGCAGATGCCGACCGGGGTCCAGCGGGACACCACCCGGATGGAGAAGGTCCACGAGATGCTCGACGAGTACGCGTGGCTCCTGGAGCAGCTGCCGAAGGGCCGGCCGGTGCCAGCCGAGGTCACGGACATCCGCTGGATGATCGAGGAGCTGCGGGTGAGCTACTTCGCGCACGCCCTGGGCACCGCCCATCCGGTGTCGGACAAGCGGATCGTGAAGGCCATCGACGCGGCGGTGCCGGGCCCGGCCCGGTAGCGGGGCGTCCACCGCCGGCGAGTTCGACCGGACCGCTGACCTGCTGTACAGTTCTTCTCGCAGCCACGAAAGACCGGCTGCGAGGGCTCTGTGGAGCAGTTGGTTAGCTCGCCACCCTGTCAAGGTGGAGGTCGCGGGTTCAAGTCCCGTCAGAGTCGCTTTGGAAGAAGGCCCGCATCGTCTCGATGCGGGCCTTCTTCGTCGTGCGTGAACTCCACTCGAACGGGGGACGAAAGTCCCACCGGCGGGTGACCAACGGCGGGTTGGGGGCGCTTCCTCGGGTGGGAGGCTGTTCTATGGCAAGCCTTCGAGGGTGTGACGGGAGTCACTGAAAGTCGTTCAGAAACCCCCTCTTTTACGCGCTCCCTACAACGACTCAATTTAATATGTGCAATTGCACCAATGTTCGACGAGTGGGCCGCCGTGCACGGCGGAGGAGTCCGGGCACAAAAAAGACGATCGCGCCGGACCCGGCGGAGTCCAGCGCGATCGATGACAGTGGCCTGTTGGGGCAGGAACCGTCGGCAGAGCTGTGGGATGGGCGACCGGATTGGGGGACCCGGACCTGCCCGGTGTTACGGGGTGCTGCGTGTACTGCGGCTGTCGCCGAGACCTCAGGCCTCGCTGCGCTGCTGCGGAATGCCCGCCAGCAGAGCGCGGACCTCGGCCTCGCGGTAACGACGGTGCCCACCCAGGGTGCGGATGGACGTGAGCTTGCCGGCCTTGGCCCAGCGAGTCACCGTCTTCGGGTCCACGCGGAACATCGTGGCGACCTCGGCAGGGGTCAGCAGCGGCTCGGCATCAGGGGTGCGAGCGGTCATGAGCGGCCTCCTCGGGAGAACCGAACCTTCTCGGTTCTTTCCTCTAAATTCTGCACCTTGACCCGCCTTGCCCGAAATGGCAGAAGCGGGTCGAGTCGGTTATAGGACGAACGGCTTGTCCTCGGCACTACAACTACACCATCCGTCCAGCCGCGTCGGCCAAACCGATGGAATTGCCCTCGCAGGTGTTCATCAGCGGCAGAAGTCGACTGACCATGCCATAACGGACAGTCACACCACTGTGACGATCAGTCACAGAGCGATCAGGAGTCCTCAGACCCCCCATAGAGTGCAATGCTGAGCGTTCCGCCCAAAGTTGGGCGGAAGGAACCCTCCCCGGACTCCTTGTCCTATTTTGGCACGAGGGTAGGTGATCGACGCAAGGGTGCGTTTAGTGCTGTCCGTCACGCTTGAGTCAAAGGCCCGGTTCAGGACCAACGTCCCATGGGATTCGGACAGATCGATCCGGCCAGGCGCCTGAAGATCATTTACCCCCCTGGGACATGTCTTGTCCATGCACACCTGACGAAGATGCCCGACCTATGTCAATTCGTGTCCCGCCGGGCCTTCAGTTCGCGTGACGCAGGTCCCTGACGGCCCGCCAGCGCTCCGCGAGGCGCGCGTACACCTCGCCCGCCACGTCGTCGTCCCCCGCCCGCAGCGCCGCAAGGCCCGCGGCCACGTCCGCCGCCGAGCGGTCCGCCGCCAGCCGCTCCTCCGCCACCGCGTGCACGAGCCCGCCGTAGTCCAGCTCCACGAGGGCACGCGGATGGAACTCCTCCAGCCAGCGGCCCACGTCGGCCAGGCCCTGCGCCAGCGTCCCCTCGTCCACCGAGTCCCGCAGTGCGCGCAGCGCCCGCGCGAGCCGCCGCCGCGCCTGCGCCATCGTCGTCCGGTAGCGCAGCACCGGCGCCCGCCCGGCCGCCCGGTCCCCCGGCTCGTAGCACCGCTCCTCGTCCCCGAAGAGCGCGAACCAGCGCAGCGGCACCTGCCACACCGCCGTCCTGATCCACGGCCGCGCGTCCGGGTTCCGCTCCAGCCACCGCTCGTGGTCGGCCTCCACCTGGGCCCGCACCACCGGCGGCAGCATCGCGTCCAGGACCGACGCCGGGAGCCCGCCCTGCTCCACCAGGTCCCGCAGCGCCAGCCAGCCCCGCAGCCGGGTCCGCCACGGGCAGACCACCACCACTCCGTCCAGGTGCGCCACGAAGGCCTCGCCGCTCTCATGCACCGGGACCGGGACCGGCGGCACCGGCACCAGGTCCGCCAGCGAGCGCCGCAGCTCGTCCTGGGCCCCCGGGGTGCGCGGCCGGCGGGCGTACCGCGACCAGTGGGTCCGCTCCGGCTCGGGGAACGCGGCCAGCGGCTCGTACACCCTCAGATACGAGGCGTACGGGACGAGCAACGTGGAGTCGACCGACATGTCCCGATCCTTCCACGCGGGTACTCCGCGAGGGGGTGATCCGGCCCACTCCGCCCTTCCTACGCCCAGGTAGGACTTAATCTCGTGGCGCAATGTGTCCTCCCCCACCCACAGGGGGGACCTTCCGCCGCTTCGTACTTGGGAGTCACCACCGTGACCGCTGTATCCGACGGCGTCCTGCACACCCTGTTCCACTCGGAGCAGGGCGGACACGAGCAAGTCGTGCTCTGCCAGGACCGCGCCACCGGCCTGAAGGCCGTCATCGCCCTGCACAACACCGCGCTGGGCCCCGCCCTCGGCGGCACCCGCTTCTACCCGTACGCGACCGAGGCCGAGGCCGTCGCCGACGCCCTCAACCTCGCGCGCGGCATGTCGTACAAGAACGCCATGGCCGGGCTCGACCACGGCGGCGGCAAGGCCGTGATCATCGGCGACCCCGAGCAGATCAAGACCGAGGAGCTGCTCCTCGCCTACGGCCGCTTCGTCGCCTCCCTCGGCGGGCGCTACGTCACGGCCTGCGACGTCGGCACCTACGTCGCGGACATGGACGTCGTGGCCCGGACCAACCAGTGGACCACCGGCCGCTCCCCCGAGAACGGCGGCGCCGGCGACTCCTCCGTCCTGACCGCCTTCGGCGTCTTCCAGGGCATGCGCGCCTCCGCCCAGCACCTGTGGGGCGACCCGACCCTGCGCGGCCGGAAGGTCGGCGTCGCCGGCGTCGGCAAGGTCGGCCACTACCTCGTCGAGCACCTGCTCTCCGACGGGGCCGAGGTCGTCATCACCGACGTCCGCGAGGAGTCGGTGCGCCGGATCACCGACAAGTACCCGCAGGTCCGGGTCGTCGCCGACACCGACGCCCTGATCCGCGTCGAGGGCCTCGACGTCTACGCGCCCTGCGCGCTCGGCGGCGCCCTGAACGACGACACCGTCCCGGTCCTCACCGCGAAGGTGGTCTGCGGCGCGGCGAACAACCAGCTCGCCCACCCGGGCGTCGAGAAGGACCTGGAGGAGCGCGGCATCCTCTACGCCCCCGACTACGTGGTGAACGCCGGCGGCGTGATCCAGGTCGCCGACGAGCTGCACGGCTTCGACTTCGACCGCTGCAAGGCGAAGGCCACGAAGATCTTCGACACCACCCTGGAGATCTTCACACGTGCGAAGGCGGACGGCATTCCGCCGGCCGCGGCCGCCGACCGCATCGCCGAGCAGCGGATGGCCGAGGCCCGGCGCGGCTGAGCCGTCCGGTGCACGGGGAGTGATCGGCCCGCCGTCCGGGAGATTTCGCTCACGCCGGTCGGCGGGTCGACCCCCCAGAAGAGGTTAAAATCGCGATTGACCAGCGAGGTAAGGGCACCTCGATGGTTCTGTACCGGGGTATGTGATGCGCGCGGCGTACCGTAGACCCGAGGAAACAGGTACCGTTGAAGCCCTACGGACCGGTCTCTCCATCGAGAGTCCGTTTCGCATCATGAACGCGTGTCAAGACTCTGGGGCCAGCGAGCCCCGTCACCGAGGGGGTCGAGCCATGGGGCGCGGCCGGGCAAAGGCCAAGCAGACCAAGGTCGCCCGCCAGCTGAAGTACAGCAGCGGCGGGACTGACCTGTCGCGTCTGGCCAATGAGCTGGGCGCTTCGACTTCGAGCCAGCCGCCGAATGGCGAGCCGTTCGAGGACGACGACGAGGAAGACGACCCGTACGCGCAGTACGCGGATCTCTACAACACGGACGACGAGGACGAGGACGACGAGTCCGGTCCGCAGTCGCCGCAGCGTCGCGCTTGACCTTCTGAACGCCGAAAAACTCGGTCCAGGGCACCCCGGACCGAGTTTTCGTGCTGCTCGGGCACGGTGAGCGGCCCGGAGGCATCAGGACACGAGAAGGGGCACCCCGCCGGGCGGGGTGCCCCTTCTCGTGTCTCTGGTGACCGTGTCGCGATTACTTCGCGTAGTCGCCGACCAGCTCCGCGCCGGAGTCCTTGGCGCCGCGCTCGGTGATCTCGCCGGCGACCCAGGCGTCGAGCCCGCGGTCGGCCAGCGTGGCGAGGGCGGCGTCGACCGACTCGGCGGGGACGACGGCCATCATGCCGACGCCCATGTTGAGGGTCTTCTCCAGCTCCAGGCGCTCGACCTGCCCGGCGGTGCCGACGAGGTCGAAGATCGCGCCCGGGGTCCAGGTGGAGCGGTCCACGGTGGCGTGCAGCCCGTCCGGGATGACCCGGGCGAGGTTGGCCGCGAGACCGCCGCCGGTGATGTGGCTGAAGGCGTGCACCTCGGTGGTCCGGGTGAGCGCCAGGCAGTCGAGCGAGTAGATCCTCGTGGGCTCCAGGAGCTCCTCGCCGAGGGTGCGGCCGAGCTCGTCGACCCGCTGGTCGAGGGTCATGCCGGCGCGGTCGAAGACCACGTGGCGGACGAGCGAGTACCCGTTGGAGTGAAGACCGGAGGAGGCCATGGCGATGACCGCGTCCCCCGTACGGATGCGATCGGCGCCGAGCAGGCGGTCGTGCTCGACGACACCGGTGCCCGCGCCCGCGACGTCGAAGTCGTCCGGGCCGAGGAGGCCCGGGTGCTCCGCCGTCTCGCCGCCGACCAGGGCGCAGCCGGCGAGGACGCAGCCCTCGGCGATGCCCTTGACGATGGCGGCGACCCGCTCCGGGTGGACCTTGCCCACGCAGATGTAGTCGGTCATGAAGAGCGGCTCGGCGCCGCAGACGACGATGTCGTCCATGACCATGGCGACCAGGTCGTGGCCGATGGTGTCGTACACGCCCATCTGGCGGGCGATGTCGACCTTCGTGCCGACGCCGTCCGTCGCCGAGGCGAGCAGCGGACGCTCGTAGCGCTTGAGGGCGGAGGCGTCGAAGAGGCCGGCGAAGCCGCCGAGGCCGCCGAGGACCTCGGGGCGCTGCGTCTTCTTCACCCACTCCTTCATGAGCTCGACGGCGCGGTCGCCGGCCTCGATGTCGACGCCCGCAGAGGCGTAGCTGGCACCAGTGGTCTGAGACATGGGTTCAGAGCTTTCGTGTCGTGTACTGCGCCACTGCGGGGGTGCAGCGGGGTCTTACGGACGGCGCAGGGCGTCGGCGGCCGCGGTGGCGGCGGGGCCGGCGGCCAGCTCCGTCTCCAGGAGCTGCTTGCCGAGCAGCTCGGGGTCGGGCAGCTCCATCGGGTACTCGCCGTCGAAGCAGGCCCGGCAGAGGTTCGGCTTGGCGATGGTGGTCGCCTCGACCATCCCCTCCAGGGAGATGTACGAGAGCGAGTCCGCGCCGAGCGACTTGCCGATCTCCTCGACGGACATGCCGTTGGCGATCAGCTCCGCGCGGGTGGCGAAGTCGATGCCGAAGAAGCAGGGCCACTTGACCGGCGGCGAGGAGATCCGGATGTGGACCTCGGCAGCGCCGGCCTCGCGGAGCATCCGGACCAGGGCGCGCTGGGTGTTGCCGCGGACGATGGAGTCGTCCACGACCACGAGCTTCTTCCCCTTGATGACTTCCTTGAGGGGGTTGAGCTTCAGCCGGATGCCGAGCTGGCGGATGGTCTGCGAGGGCTGGATGAAGGTGCGCCCGACGTAGGCGTTCTTGACCAGGCCGGCGCCGAAGGGGATGCCGGAGGCCTCCGCGTAGCCGATGGCGGCGGGGGTGCCGGACTCGGGCGTCGCTATGACCAGGTCGGCCTCGACGGGCGCCTCCTTGGCGAGGCGGCGGCCCATCTCGACGCGGGAGAGGTACACGTTCCGGCCGGCGATGTCCGTGTCGGGACGGGCCAGGTACACGTACTCGAAGACACAGCCCTTCGGCTTCGCTTCTGCGAAGCGGGAGGTGCGGATGCCGTTCTCGTCGATCGCGATCAGCTCGCCCGGCTCGACCTCGCGGACGAAGCTGGCGCCGCAGATGTCGAGGGCGGCGGACTCCGAGGCGACGACCCAGCCGCGCTCCAGGCGGCCGAGGACCAGCGGGCGGATGCCCTGCGGGTCACGGGCCGCGTAGAGCGTGTGCTCGTCCATGAAGACGAGGGAGAAGGCGCCCCGGACCTCGGGGAGGACCTTCGCGGCGGCCTGCTCGATGGTGAGCGGCGTGCCGTCCTCGTCCACCTGGCCCGCGAGGAGCGCGGTCACCAGGTCGGTGTCGTTGGTGGCGGCGACCTGGGTGGCGCGGCCGTCCTTCTTGGGAAGGTCGGCGACCATCTCGGCCAGCTGCGCCGTGTTTACCAGGTTGCCGTTGTGGCCGAGCGCCAGCGAACCGTGGGCGGTGGCCCGGAAGGTCGGCTGGGCGTTCTCCCACACGGATGCCCCGGTGGTCGAGTAGCGGGCGTGACCGACCGCGATATGACCCTGGAGGGAACCGAGAGAGGTCTCGTCGAAGACCTGGGAGACAAGTCCCATGTCCTTGAAGACGAGGATCTGGGAGCCGTTGCTGACCGCGATTCCCGCGGATTCCTGACCCCGATGCTGGAGGGCGTAGAGCCCGAAGTACGTGAGCTTTGCGACCTCTTCACCCGGAGCCCAGACACCGAAGACGCCACAAGCGTCCTGGGGGCCTTTCTCACCGGGGAGCAGATCGTGATTGAGTCGACCGTCTCCGCGTGGCACGTCTTCGAGTCTAGGGGACCTCGACCACTGGTCCGAATTGGGGAACGGAGCGTGAGTGGTGCTCGTACGATCCCACCAAAAGATCGTCGTGAACTTGGAGGGGCCTACAAGGCAGGCGCCGGAAGGCCTCCGGGCATCCCGGCCCCGTCCGCACGCCCGCGCGCACCGCCCCCCGAAGGGCCATCCGGTGTGACGCAGAACGCAGTCTCCAGGGGTTTCACCAGCGTTTCGATCACGCGAACTACGCGCGTCGACCACCCCGTCCGGCGTTGACGCCCCCTCCCGCCTGGGCGAGGCTCCTGGACCATGCACCCCCGCAGTGACCGAGCGGTCACCCTCGTCCGGCGCCGGCACGTGGACCTCGTCCGTGTCGCGAGCGCGGGCTGTCGCGCCTCCTGAACGAGCCCCTGCCCGGGACCGGGTTCCCGCGCCTGAACGTCCTGCACCTGTGCCCCGCACCGTAGACGTACCCCCACGGTGACGGCGCGGCACGTCCGTACGTCCTTCTGGAGATTCGCCATGCCCACGCCCCTGTCCCGCCGCGCCTTCGGGGGCGCCGCCGCCGGCGCCGCCGCGGTGGCCGCCCTCGGAACCGCCCCCGCGCACGCCGACGCCCCGGCCGCGGCCCCCGCCGAGCGTCCCTTCCGGGCCGCCCGGCCGCGCCGCCACTCCCGGCGGCCGAACGTCCTCTTCATCCTGGGCGACGACCTCGGCTGGGCCGACCTCTCCTCGTACGGCTCCCCGCACATCCGCACCCCGCACCTCGACCGGCTCGCCCGCGGCGGCGTCCGCTTCACCGACGCGTACTCCGGCTCCGCGACCTGCTCCCCCACCCGCTTCAGCCTCTACACGGGCCGTTACCCGGGGCGTACGAAGGGAGGGCTCGCCGAGCCGATCGCCGACAAGTCCGTCGGCCTCGACCCCACCCACCCCACGCTCGCCTCGCTGCTCCGCGACTCCGGCTACGCCACCGCCCTCATCGGCAAGTGGCACTGCGGCTACCTCCCCGACTACTCCCCCACCAAGTCCGGCTGGGACGAGTTCTTCGGCAACTTCGGCGGCGCCCTGGAGTACTACTCCAAGCTCGGGCTCGGCGGCGAGTACGACCTCTACGAGGGCGACGCCGAGTACAAGGACCTGCGGTACTACACCCGGATCCTCACCGAGCGGGCGAGCGAGTACGTGAGCCGCGACCACGACCGCCCGTGGCTGCTCAACCTCAACTTCACCACCCCGCACTGGCCGTGGATAGCCGACGGCGACGAGGAGGCGAGCGCCGAGATCGTCCGCCGCATCAAGGCCGGCGACCGCTCCGCCCTCTGGCACCAGGACGGCGGCTCGATCGAGAAGTACAAGGAGATGGTCGAGGACCTCGACCGCTCGATCGGACAGGTCCTGGCCGCGCTCCGGCGGTCCGGTCAGGAGCAGGACACCCTCGTCTTCTTCGCCAGCGACAACGGCGGCGAGCGGTTCTCCTACAACTGGCCGCTCGCCGGCAACAAGGGCTCCCTCCAGGAGGGCGGCATCCGCGTCCCCGCGATCCTGCGCTGGCCCGCCCGGATCGACGGCGGGCAGGTCAGCGACCTGCCGGTCTTCACCCCCGACTGGACGGCGACCCTGCTCGACTTCGCCGGCGCCCGCCCCCACCCCGCGTACCCGCTCGACGGCACCAGCCTCGCCGGGCACCTGCTGCGCGGCGAGGAGGTGCCGGAGCGGGACCTGTTCTGGCGGGTCAGGGGCGAGCGGGCGCTGCGGCGCGGCGACTGGAAGTACTACCGCGGCAAGTCCGGCCGCGACCAGCTCTTCCACCTCGCCGAGGACGCCCGCGAGCAGGCCGACCGGGCGGCCTCCGAGCAGAACCGGCTCGCGGGGCTGCGGGCCGCCTGGGAGCGGATCGACGCGGGGCTGCTGCGCTACTGAGCGGGCTCGGCCCGCGCGGTCAGGCCCTCGCCCGCGCCGTCGACGAGGGTCAGGGTGCGGTGGTCGAGCCGGTAGGAGAGGGGGCCGTCGAGGAGCTCGTACAGCTTCGTCTCCAGCTGCATCTGGGGGCCGGAGCACATCATGCGGGTGATGGGGGCCGGGCCCTCGACGGTGAGGGTGCGGGCCTTCTCGTCGATCCGGGCGGCCGCGGAGAAGTCGTTGCAGCCGAGGTTGCCGCTGATCCGACCGTCGGCGCCGATGACGAGACGGGCCTTCTCCCCGCCGCCGGCCGGGAGGGAGGCGGCGGTGTCGCCGGAGACCAGGCCGTCGACCTTCCAGGGGGTGCCGCGCAGCGGCGGCGACGGCTCGGCGGCCAGCTCCACCTTCCGGGTGCCGTCGGCGGAGACGAGGGTCAGCGCGCCGTCCGTGAGCGTGCCCTTCAGCGGTCCGGTGAAGGCGGCGAGGAAGGCGGTCTCGAAACGCCGCCGGTCCTCGGGGCACCCCATCTCGGTGACCTCGTCCGGGGAGACCGTGACCGTGGTGCCCGCCACGGTGACGGCCGCGCCGAAGTGGTTGCAGCCGGTACTGCCCTGGGCGCGGCCCTCCCCGGTGAAGCCGACGCGCGCGCCCTCGGGGGCCTCGGCGCGGTCGCCGTCGACGGTGACCGCGCCGACGGTCCACTGACTGCCGGTGAGGGGCAGGTCGGGATCACCGGCGTTCCCGCCCGCGCCCCCGCCCTGCCCGCAGGCGGAGAGCGACACGGAGAGCGACGCGGCGAGCAGGACGGCGGCGAGGGTGGTGCTGCGCGGCTTCGGCATGCCGGTGGGACGCGGCGGACCCCCGACGGGTTCCCGGGCGCGTCCGCCCGGGTGGCACCGGGCTCAGCCCATGACGGGGAGCAGCCCCGCCAGGTCCGCGCGCTCGCCGCTGGCGGCGATCCGGGCCGCGTCGCGCTCGGCGGCCCAGTCGGTACGTCCGGTGGCGAGGCGGATCCAGGTCAGCGGGTCCGTCTCGACGACGTTCGGCGGGGTGCCCCGGGTGTGCCGGGGGCCCTCCACGCACTGCACCACCGCGTACGGCGGGATCCTGACCTCCACCGCGCCGCCGGGGGCCTTCGCCGCGAGGGCGTCGGCGAGGAGCCGGGTGCAGGCGGCGAGGGCCTGCCGGTCGTAGGGGATCTCCGTGCCGGTCGCGGCGGCGAGGTCGTCGGTGTGGACGACGAGTTCGACGGTGCGGGTGACGAGGTAGTCGTCGAGCGTCATCGCGCCGAAGCGGGTCGGCAGCAGCCGCTCCCCGTCCGCGCCGGCCAGCGCCCCGGCGAAATCCTCGGCCACGCGCGCGTAGAGCCCGGGCAGGTCGGCGGCGTCGAGCGCCCTGACGTCCTCGTCGATCCCGGCGGCGCCGGTCGCGGTGGCCAGGGGCCAGTCCAGGAGGGCGAGTCCCCGCCCGGCCGGCTCGGGCGCCGCGAGCCCCCGCACGACCGCGTCGAGGGCCATCGTGAGGTGCGCGGCCAGCTCCCGTACCGTCCAGGTCCCGAGCCGCGTCGGACCGTCGAGCGCGTCCGGCGGCAGGGCGAGCACCGCGTCCCGCACGTGCCCGAACTGGGCGGAGACGGCGGCGCGGGTCCTGGCGGGGTCGTAACTGCGGGTGCGTTTCCTGGCGGGTGGCATGGCCCGAGGCTAACGCCGAGACTTGAGGGGAGGGGGGAAACCCCTGAGGAAAGGCAGTGGGGGACCATGACCCATCACGAGCACCCTGACGCGGCCGTCGTGCGCCGGGGGTACGAAGCGTTCGGCACCGGTGACATGGAGACGGTCGCCTCCCTCATGACCAGCGACTGCACGCACCACTCGCCCGGCGAGAGCCAGATGTCCGGGCACTTCAAAGGCCGGGACAACGTCCTGGCCCACCTCGGGAGGCTCGCCGAACTGACCGGCGGCACCTTCCGGGTCGAGCTGAAGGGCGTCTACCCGGACGGCAGAGGCCACGTGATGGCCGTCCACCGGTGGCACGGCGACCGGAACGACCGGGGCATCGAGATGGACGGCGGCCTCTTCTTCACCCTCGTCGGCGGCAAGATCTCCGACGTCGACGAGTGCGTCGCGGACATCCCCGAGTCCGACGCCTTCTGGGGCGCCGGCTAGACCGCGGGACGCGGAACGCGAAAACCCCCGCCCGAGCGGAGCGGGGGTTTCCGGGTGGACCGACTCAGGCCAGCAGGGCCGGGATGGTCGCCTCGTGGGCCGCGCGCAGCTCCTCCAGGGAGAGGCTGAACTCGCCCTGGACGTCGACCGCGTCGCCGTCGACGACACCGATGCGGGTCGCCGGCAGGCCGCGGGCGCCGCACATGTCCGTGAAGCGGAGCTCCTCGCTGCGCGGGACGGCGACGACCGCGCGGCCCGCCGACTCCGAGAAGAGGAACGTGAAGGCGTCCAGGCCCTCGGGGACGACCAGGCGCGCGCCGTTCCCGCCGCGCAGGCAGGACTCGACGACCGCCTGGACGAGACCGCCGTCGGAGAGGTCGTGCGCCGCGTCGATCATGCCGTCGCGGGAGCCCGAGATCAGGATCTCGCCGAGCAGCTTCTCCCGGTCGAGGTCCACGGCCGGCGGCATGCCGCCGAGGTGCTGGTGGATCACCTCGGACCAGGCCGAGCCGCCGAACTCCTCCTTGGTGTCGCCGAGCAGGTAGAGGAGCTGGCCCTCTTCCGCGAAGGCGATCGGGGTGCGGCGGTTGACGTCGTCGATCACACCGAGGACGGCCACGACGGGCGTCGGGTGGATGGCGACCTCACCGGTCTGGTTGTACAGCGAGACGTTGCCGCCGGTCACCGGGGTGCCCAGCTGGAAGCAGCCGTCCGCGAGACCACGGGTGGCCTCGGCGAACTGCCACATCACGGCCGGGTCCTCGGGCGAGCCGAAGTTCAGGCAGTCCGAGACGGCGAGCGGCTTGGCGCCGGAGGCGGCGACGTTGCGGTACGCCTCCGCCAGCGCGAGCTGCGCGCCGGTGTACGGGTCGAGCTTGGCGTACCGGCCGTTGCCGTCGGTCGCCATGGCCACGCCGAGGTTGGTCTCCTCGTCGATGCGGACCATGCCCGCGTCCTCGGGCTGCGCCAGGACCGTGTTGCCCTGCACGAAGCGGTCGTACTGGTCCGTGATCCAGGACTTCGAGGCCTGGTTCGGGGACGAGACGAGCTTCAGGACCTGGTCCTTGAGCTCCGCGCCGTCCTGCGGACGGGGCAGCTTGCCGGCGTCGTCGGCCTGGAGCGCGTCCTGCCACTCCGGGCGGGCGTACGGCCGGTGGTACGTCGGGCCCTCGTGGGCGACGGAGCGCGGCGGCACGTCGACGATCTGCTCGCCGTGCCAGAAGATCTCCAGGCGCTCGCCCTCGGTGACCTCACCGATGACGACCGCGATGACGTCCCACTTCTCGCAGATCTCCAGGAAGCGGTCGACGTGCTGCGGCTCGACGATCGCGCACATGCGCTCCTGCGACTCGCTCATGAGGATCTCCTCAGGAGAGAGCGTGGCGTCGCGCAGGTGGACCTTCTCCAGGTCGACGCGCATGCCGCCGGAGCCGGCCGAGGCCAGCTCGGAGGTGGCGCAGGAGAGCCCGGCGCCGCCGAGGTCCTGGATGCCCGCGACGAGCTTCTCCTGGAAGATCTCCAGGGTGCACTCGATGAGGAGCTTCTCCTGGAACGGGTCGCCGACCTGGACGGCGGGGCGCTTGGTGGGCTTGGTGTCGTCGAAGGTCTCGGACGCGAGGACCGAGACGCCGCCGATGCCGTCGCCGCCCGTGCGGGCGCCGTACAGGATGACCTTGTTGCCGGGGCCGGAGGCCTTGGCGAGGTGGATGTCCTCGTGCTTCATCACGCCGATGCAGCCGGCGTTGACCAGCGGGTTGCCCTGGTAGCAGGAGTCGAAGACGACCTCGCCGCCGATGTTCGGCAGGCCCAGGCAGTTGCCGTAGCCGCCGATGCCGGCGACGACACCGGGCAGCACGCGCTTGGTGTCGGGGTGGTCGGCCGCGCCGAAGCGGAGCGGGTCGACGACCGCGACCGGGCGGGCGCCCATGGCGAGGATGTCGCGGACGATGCCGCCGACGCCGGTGGCCGCGCCCTGGTAGGGCTCGATGTACGAGGGGTGGTTGTGCGACTCGACCTTGAAGGTGACCGCGTACCCCTGGCCGACGTCGACGACGCCCGCGTTCTCGCCGATGCCGACGAGCATGGCGTCGTTCTCGGGGGTCTTCTCGCCGAACTGCTTCAGGTGGACCTTGCTGCTCTTGTAGGAGCAGTGCTCGGACCACATGACCGAGTACATGGCGAGCTCGGCGCCGGTGGGACGGCGGCCGAGGATCTCGCGGATGCGCGCGTACTCGTCCTCCTTGAGGCCGAGCTCCTTCCAGGGCTGCTCGCTGTCCGGCGTCTCGCTCGCGTGCTTGACGGTGTCGAGGCTCATCAGGCGTTGACCAGCTTCTTGAGGATCGAGGTGAAGAAACCGAGACCGTCCGTCTTGCCGGTGCCGATCAGCGGTTCGACGGCGTGCTCGGGGTGCGGCATGAGGCCGACCACGTTGCCCGCGGCGTTGGTGATGCCCGCGATGTCGCGGAGCGAGCCGTTGGGGTTCATGTCCAGGTAGCGGAAGGCCACCCGCCCCTCGGCCTCCAGCTCGTCGAGCGTGCGCTCGTCGGCGACGTAGCGGCCGTCCATGTTCTTGAGCGGGACCTCGATCTCCTGGCCCTGGACGTAGTCCGAGGTCCAGGCGGTCTCCGCGTTCTCCACCCGCAGCTTCTGGTCGCGGCAGATGAAGTGGAGGTGGTTGTTGCGCAGCATCGCGCCCGGCAGCAGGTGGGCCTCGGTGAGGATCTGGAAGCCGTTGCAGATGCCGAGGACCGGCATGCCGGCCTTCGCCTGCTCGATGATGGTCTCCATCACCGGCGAGAAGCGCGAGATGGCGCCCGCCCGCAGGTAGTCGCCGTAGGAGAAGCCGCCGGCGAGGACGACCGCGTCGACCTGCTTGAGGTCCTTGTCGCGGTGCCAGAGCGAGACCGGTTCGGCGCCCGCGAGGCGGGCGGCGCGCAGCGCGTCCTGGTCGTCGAGCGTGCCGGGGAAGGTGACGACGCCGATGCGAGCGCTCACGACTCGACCTTCACGACGAAGTCTTCGATCACGGTGTTGGCGAGGAAGGTTTCGGCCATCTCATGGATGCGGGCGAGGGCGGCGTCGTCGACCGGTCCCTCCACCTCCAGCTCGAAGCGCTTCCCCTGACGGACGTCGGCGATTCCGGCGAACCCGAGGCGGGGCAGTGCACGCTGCACCGCCTGTCCCTGCGGGTCGAGGATCTCCGGCTTGAGCATGACGTCGACTACGACGCGTGCCACTGGCACTCCCGGTGGTGTGTTGCGTGGGCGGTTCCCTCAGCGTACCTGCCTCCAAATTCTACGCGGGTAGAGATCTGAAGGATCCTACAAATGCCCAGGCTGGAAGGGGCTGCCGCGAGTGATCCACTCCAAACGCCCTCTACACCCCTCCGCACATGAAATGCGCGTGAAATATCGTGCCGTGCATTGCCCGGGACACGCTGAGACAATTGACAGGGCTTCACAATGCGACGCCCATCGCTGTACAAAGGAATCCAGAGGAAAGCAACATTGCCCCTGGGCAGCCAGAGGCCTGGTGTCACCGCACGTCAGAGGCGCACCCAAAGCCCTTGACAGGTGGCGGGCCACAGGAAAGGACCGATATCCGTGGCGCAGCGAGTGGTGGTCACCCTCTCCGACGACATCGACGGCGGAGAAGCGGCGGAAACGGTCGCGTTCGGTCTCGACGGGAAGATGTACGAGATCGACCTGAATGCTGCCAATGCAAAGAAACTCCGCAAGGCACTCGCGCCCTACCTGGCAGCCGGGCGGAAGCAGACGGGCAGGGCGGCCGCCGGTGTGACGGGAACCACCACCGCCTACAGGCACACCGCCCTCGCCCCCGACCCGGCGGCGGTCCGCGCCTGGGCCCAGTCCAACAAGATGGACGTGCCGGCCCGGGGCCGCATCCCCAAGCGGGTCTACGAGGCCTTCCGCGAGGCGAGCTGACACCCGCCCCCAGGGGGGTGGCGGACCGGATTTGCGTTCCACCCCCCTTGATCGGCTAGAGTCTGGATCACGCCGAGGGGCGAGGCCGAAAAAGCCGAGTCCCACGCAGCGTGCGGGTGTAGTTCAGTAGCAGAACATCCCCCTTCCAGGGGGAAGGCGCAGTGTGCGATCCCTGTCACCCGCTCTGCATCACGGTTACCGACCACTCCGGTGGATCAGGTACAGTGGTGCTCGCACCGCCCGGTGAAAGCCGGTCGGGAGCAATGCGGACGTGGCTCAGTTGGTAGAGCATCACCTTGCCAAGGTGAGGGTCGCGAGTTCGAATCTCGTCGTCCGCTCAGGGTGAAGGACCCGGTTCTCAGGAACCGGGTCCTTCTGCTTTTCCGGACTCTCCACGCCGGCGGGTTTCCCCGCGCCATGACATTTGTCAGCACGGGTGATGACACCGCGCACTGCCCACCGCCCCGGACGGACGGGAGGCTGGGGCCATGACAGCTGAAGCCCTGACACCGGCCATCGAGGCGACCGACCTGAGCCGCACCTACGACGGCGGGTTCGAGGCGGTCCGCGGCATCTCGCTCTCCGTCGCCCGGGGCGAGGTCTTCGCCCTCCTCGGCACCAACGGCGCCGGGAAGACCTCCACCGTCGAGCTCCTGGAGGGCCTCGCCGCCCCGACCGGCGGCACCGCCCGTGTCCTCGGCCACGACCCGTACCGGGAGCGCTCCGCCGTCCGCCCGCGCATCGGCGTGATGCTCCAGGAGGGCGGCTTCCCCTCGGACCTCACCGTGGCCGAGACCGTACGGATGTGGGCCGGCGTCACCAGCGGCGCCCGGCCCGCCGGGGAGGCCCTCGCCGCCGTCGGCCTCACCGGCCGCGAGAAGGTGCGGATCAAGCAGCTGTCCGGCGGCGAGCGCCGCCGCCTCGACCTCGCCTGCGCCCTCCTCGGCCGCCCCGAGGTCCTCTTCCTCGACGAGCCCACCACCGGCCTCGACGCCGAGGGCCGCCGCGACACCTGGGACCTCGTCCGCTCCCTGCGCGACCAGGGCACCACCGTCCTCCTCACCACGCACTACCTGGAGGAGGCCGAATCGCTCGCCGACCGGCTCGCGATCATGCACGCCGGCCGGATCGTGCTCTCCGGCACGCCCGCCGAGGTGACCGCCGCCCAGCCCGCCCGGATCCGCTTCGCGCTCCCGGCCGGAGTCCCCGCCGCCCGGCTGCCGCTCGGGCTGAAGGCCGCCGAGGACGGCGGCCGTATCGAGATCCGCACCCACGCCCTCCAGGACGACCTCACCGCGCTCCTCGACTGGGCCCGCGAGCACGGCGTCCGGCTCGACGGGCTCGACGCCCGCTCCGCCTCCCTCGAAGAGGCCTTCCTCGACATCGCCTCCCGCACGGAGACCACCCCCGGCGGCCAGAAGGAGACCGTGACCCGATGAGCACGACCACCTCGACCGGCGCCGGCCGGCCCTCCACCACCCTCACCCGGCTCGCCGCCCTCGGCCGGGCCGAGCTGACCCTCCTCGGCCGCAACCGCAACAACCTCTTCGTCGCGGCCGCCATGCCACTGCTGATGATCTTCCTGCTGCGGTCCTCGCTCAAGGGCGTCGACGAGGCCACCCTCGGCAGCTCCTTCGCCTCCGCCACGCTCATCGGCGGCACCGGCATGGTCCTGCTCCTCGTCGTCTACATGAGCCTCACCTCCAGCCTCGTCGCCCGCCGCGAGGAGCTGGTCCTCAAGCGGCTGCGCACCGGCGAGGCCACCGACACCGAGATCCTCACCGGTGCCGCCCTGCCCGCGACCGCCATCGCCCTCGCCCAGTGCGCGATCCTCACCGTCGGCGGCTTCACGCTGCTCGGCGCCGACGCCCCCGCCCGCCCCGACCTGCTGGTCCTCGGCCTGGTCGCCGCGATCGCGCTGCTCGCCGGGCTCGCCGCCGTCACCACCGCCATCACCCGCACCGTCGAGAGCGCCGGACTCACCACCCTGCCGCTCTTCCTCGTCTCCTCCTTCGGCTCCGGTCTCTTCGTCCCCCGCGACGCCCTGCCCGGGCTCGCCGCCGACCTCGCCCAGCTCCTCCCGCTCAGCGGCGTCATGGAGTTCGTCCGGGCCGGCTGGCTCGGCACCGCCCACGCGGACAGCCTGCTCGGCGCCGCGCTCAATACAGTGGCCTGGGGCGTCCTGACGGGCTGGGCGGTCCGCCGCTGGTTCCTGTGGGAGCCGCGGCGCTAGGGGCGGGGCCGGAGGGGAGACGGGACGGATGTCCGCGATGACGGGATGGTGGTCACGGCGCAGCGTGGCCGGGAAGGTCGAGCTGTACACCCGGTGGACCTTCCACCTCATGGCCCCGGTCGAGCTGCTCGCCCTGGGCGCCGTCCCCCTCGACCGAGAGCAGCGCGGCGATCTCGGCCCGGGCGCCACGCTCGGCCTCATCGCCTGGGTGGTGGCCCACTCCGTGCTCTGCACGGTGGTCGCCTCCCGAGGCATCGACCACACCTCGGGCACCCGGGTCCGGCCCGTCCGGCTCGCCGTCGCCCTCGCCACGACCACCGCCCTCGCCGACCTCGCCGTCACCGGCCTGTGGACGGCCGGGGCCCTGTCCGACGGGTCCCTCGTCGCCGCGTTCACCGTCGTCACCTCGGTCTTCACCACCGGCGCGCTCGTCCTCTGCGTGGACCGCGTGCGGCACATGCTGGGCGTGGTCGCCGGCGTCGCGGCGGTGGCCGGACTGCCCCTCGTCCTCTTCGGCCGGGTCCCGGAGGGACTCGTCACCCTGGCCGGCGTCTTCCTCGCGGGCGGAGGGTACGCCGCGGCCTGCGGCTTCTCCTCCTGGCTGCTGCGGGTCGTCCAGGAGCTGGAGCGGTCCCGGGACCTGAAGGCCCGGCTGGCCGTCGCCGAGGAGCGGCTCCGCTTCGGCCGCGACCTCCACGACGTCATGGGCCGCAACCTCTCGGTGATCGCGCTCAAGAGCGAGCTGGCCGTACAGCTCGCCCGGCGCGGCCGCCCGGAGAGCGTGGACCAGATGGTCGAGGTCCAGCGGATCGCCCAGGAGTCCCAGCGGGAGGTGCGCGAAGTGGTCCGCGGCTACCGGGAGGCCGATCTGCGGACCGAGCTGGAGGGCGCCCGCGGGGTCCTCGACGCCGCCGGCATCGACTGCGCCGTCGACGCCCCCGAGCTCGACCTGCCCGACGGGGTGCAGTCCGCGCTCGGCTGGGTCGTCCGCGAGACGACCACCAACGTGCTGCGGCACGGCGACGCCCGGCGCTGCGTGATCACCCTGCGGCGGACGGCGGCCGAGGTGCTGCTGACCGTCGAGAACGACGGGGCCGGGGTGCGGGACGGGGCCGGTGCCCCCGGGCGCACCGGCTCCGGCCTCGCCGGGCTGCGCGAACGGCTCGGGGCGGTGGGCGGCACCCTGGAGGCCGGGTTCGCGGACCCGCACTCCTTCCGCGTCACCGTCCGGGTGCCCCCGGCCGTGCCGGAACGGACCGGTACCCGACAGGAGAAGGAGACGGTCGCATGAGCGGTCCCGTACGCGTCCTGCTCGCCGACGACGAGCACCTGATCCGGGGCGCGCTCGCCGCCCTGCTCGCCTTGGAGGACGACCTGGTCGTCGTCGCGGAGGCCGCGACCGGGCCCGAGGCGCTCGCGATGGCGCGCGCCCACCGGCCCGACGTCGCCGTCCTCGACCTCCAGATGCCGGGGGCGGATGGTGTGACGGTGGCCACATCGATCCGGGACGAACTCCCGGACTGCCGCACGATGATCGTGACGAGCCACGGCCGTCCGGGCCACCTCAAGCGGGCGCTCGCGGCAGGCGTCCGCGGCTTCGCGCCGAAGACCGTCAGCGCCCAGCGGCTGGCCGAGCTGATCCGTACCGTGCACGCCGGAAACCGTTATGTGGACCCGGAGTTGGCGGCCGACGCGATCGCCGCCGGGGACTCCCCGCTGACCGCCCGGGAGGCCGAGGTGCTCGAACTCGCCGCCGACGGCGCCCCCGTCACGGAGATCGCCCGGCGGGCCGCGCTCTCCCCCGGGACCGTCCGGAACTACCTCTCCTCCGCCGCCGCGAAACTCGGCGCGGAGAACCGTCACGCGGCAGTGCGTCTCGCGCGCTCGAAAGGTTGGGTATAGTTAGCAGCGCGCTACGGCGCATGCGGACGTGGCTCAGTTGGTAGAGCATCACCTTGCCAAGGTGAGGGTCGCGAGTTCGAATCTCGTCGTCCGCTCAGTGTGAAGGCCCCGGTTCATCGAACCGGGGCCTTCGTCGTGTGCGCGGCGCGTCCGGCCGCGCCGCATACGCCGGAGCCGTACGAACCCCGGGGAGGGATCCGTACGGCTCGGCTAGGTTCCGCCCGGCTCGGCTCGGCTCGGCTAGAAGGCGGTGGACCAGGGCTTGCCGGTCAGCAGCTCGTACGCCTCCAGGTACTTGGCCCGGGTGGCGTCCACGATCTCCTGCGGGAGGGCCGGCGGCGGCTGCTCGCTCTTGCGGTCCCAGCCCGAGGCCGGGGAGGTCAGCCAGTTCCGCACGAACTGCTTGTCGTACGAGGGCTGGGCGCGGCCCGGCTGCCACTGGTCGGCCGGCCAGAAGCGGGAGGAGTCCGGGGTCAGCACCTCGTCGGCGAGGACCAGGGTCCCGCCGTCGAAGCCGAACTCGAACTTGGTGTCGGCAAGGATGATGCCCCGCTCGCGGGCGATGTCCCGGGCCCGGCCGTAGACGGCGAGGGTGGTCTGGCGCAGCAGGGTGGCGGTCTCGGCGCCGACCTGACGGGCCACCTCCTCGTAGGAGACGTTCTCGTCGTGGTCGCCGACGGCGGCCTTGGTCGCCGGGGTGAAGATCGGCGCGGGCAGCTCGGAGCCGTCGGTCAGCCCCTCGGGGAGCGCGAGGCCGCAGACCGTGCGGGACTCGTCGTACTCGACCAGGCCGGAGCCGGTCAGGTAACCGCGGGCGACGCACTCGACGGGGACCATGTCCAGCGACTTGCAGATCAGGGTGCGGCCCGCCCAGTCGGCGGGGGCCCCGGCCGGCAGCTCGGTGGAGAGGACGTGGTGGGGGACCAGGTCGGAGAGCTGGTCGAACCACCACAGGGAGAGCTGGGTGAGGACGCGGCCCTTGTCCGGGATCTCGGTGGGCAGCACCCAGTCGTACGCGGACATGCGGTCGCTCGCCACCATCACGAGCTCGCCGGCCTCGTTCCGGTACAGGTCACGCACCTTGCCCGTGTGCAGGTGGGTGAGACCCGGAACCTCGACGGGCTCGGGCTTTTCTACGAATCCGGACACGGTTCCTCCGCGTAGGTTGATCCAGGAACGGTCCGATTCTCTCGCACACGCGACCGTGCCCGCCGACCGGGGCGGCCCGCCCCGGTCAGTCCCTCTTACAGATGCGGTCGAGGAGGTTGGCGGTGGCGCGCTGGACACGGGCGTCGACATGGCCCGGCCGGTCCAGCGCGGGCGACCAGGCGAAGGTGCCGGAGGCGAAGACCCAGGCGCCCGAGGGCGCCCGGTAGAGGCTGGTCTCCTGGTGGCGCAGCGCCCCGTCGCCGTCCCGGTAGGGCGAGTGGGCGAGCAGGATGCGGTTCTCGTGCTCGGGGAGCGGGGTGCGCGGGAAGTAGCGGTCGGCCTCGCCGGCGACGAGGCCGGGCAGCTCGTCGCCGTCGCCTGCGCCGGTGGCCTCCCAGAGCCAGTGCTCGGCGTTCCGCACGACGAGCGGGTGCGGTTCGGGCACCCGGCCGGCGTACTGGATGCCGAGGAGCTGCTGCTCGGGCCGGTCGACCTCGCGCCACAGGGCGGAGCGGCCGGGGCCCCGGCGCTTGCGGCAGGTCAGCAGCCGGTCCGGCACGCCGGACGGCGAGGGACCGAGCTCCACCTGCCAGTACATGGTGTTGGCGGAGAGGAAGACGAGCGAGGTGCCCTGGTCGCGGGCGCGCTCGGCGGCCTTCCGCATCGGCGCCGACCAGTACTCGTCGTGGCCGGGGAAGACCAGGCCCCGGTAGCGGGTGGGGTCGACCCGGCCGGCGTGCAGGTCGCGGGTCTCGGCGTAGGCGAGGTCGTAGCCGTACCGCTCCGCCCAGCGGATGAAGTCGTAGGCGTGACCGACGTGCAGGGGCAGGCCCGCGCCGGCGTACGGCCGGTCGAAGGAGACGGTGACGGCCGCCTCCTCCTCGCCGAGCAGCCGGCCCTCCTCGTCCCAGGCGTGGTAGAGGCTGGCGCCGGTGTGGCCGTCCTCCGGGTAGAGGTTGTACGCCTGCCAGGTGATGTCCGGCAGGACGAGGAGGAGGTCCGCGGGGTGGGAGTCCCGCACCGTGAAGGGGATGTGGGAGCGGTAGCCGTCGGCGGTCGTGAGGACGGCGACGTACGCGCCGATCGTCCAGTAGCTCGGGACCTGGAGCCGCCAGGACTGCCACCAGTGGTGGCAGGAGACGGTGCGGTCGGCGGTGAGCGGGGGCGGCTGGACGATCCCGGAGAGCCGCGGACTCGTGGTGATCTTCGCGGCGCCGTCACCGCCGTAGTGTCCGATCCGGTAGACGTCGACCGAGAACGGCTGCGGCGGGTCCACGGTGACGTGGAAGTCGATGGACTCGCCGGGCGCGACGGCGCCTCCCGAGGCGAAGCCCTTGATCTGCCGGCGCACGTCGTCGGCGGTCCGCGGGCCTCCGGCGCCGCCCCGGGCCAGGGTCTCGTCCGCGTACCAGGGCACCAGCTGCCCCGTGTCGTCGAAGTAGTTGTCCGACCCGCGCAGCCAGGGCAGCGGCCCCTGCCCGAAGGGATCGGAGACGGCGTGCGCGAGCGCACCCGACTCCCAGCGCCTGATCTGCTCCGCCCCCATGCCGCGCCCTCCCTCGACTCCCCCGGCCGGTGCCAGCGGCTCCTGCCCACGGGTGATGCCCCTGTCAGTGCCGCTCCCCAGCACATCACATAACGCACGCGGACCGTCACCGTTCGTCGTGAATCGACAAAGGTGGAACACGACCGTCCGGTAGTCAGGGGCGGTCGGACCGGCCCCGAGGACGCTCGGACCGGGGCGACCGGGGCGGACGGGGCGGCCCGGAAGACGGTCGGACCGGGGGGGCGGCCCGGAAGACGGTCGATCCGGAGCGCCGGGTCAGAGGAGACGGACCGGCTTCTCGGGGCGTACGCCCGTCGTGGCCAGCCAGGCCCGCAGGGGTGCCGGGTCGCCCTCCTCCACCAGGGCCAGGACGTGCGGGGTGAGGTCCGTGGCCCGTACGCCGTCCACCAGCAGGGCCGGGCCGTCGAGCCAGTCCAGGCCCGGAGCGGCGCCGGTGGTGTCGACGGCGGCGCAGCAGACCAGCGCGGTCACGTGGTCGGCGAGGAGGTCGCGGCCGGTGCGGGGCGGGACCAGCGGGCAGAGCGGCCAGGGGCCGTCCGGGCCGGAGAAGCCGGCGGCCTCGGCGGTGATCCGGGCCTCCCGCTCGGCGTCCTCGCGCGCCACCCTGGCGCCGAGCGCGGCGGCGAGCGTGTCGGCGGCGGGGTTGTGGAGCCCGTCCTCCGCCGGTGCGGTGTCCCCGTCCTCCGCCGGTGCGGTGTCCCCGTCTTCCGGTTCGCCGCCCGCCTGCGCGGGGTGCTCGTCCGGGGCGGTCGTCAGGTGGGTGAGGACGCGGGTGAGCGTCGGGGCCTCGGCGGCGTCGTCGGACGCCCCAGGCCCCTCGGCGGCCGCCAGGCGGTCGAGGACCTCGTGGAGCCGGGCCGCGTCCGCCCGCCACTTCCGGTCGACGACCTCTTCCGGGTAGCGGCTCCACTCGACCGGCGCCCAGTCCGGGCCCGCCTCGGCGGGGCCGCCGTGGAAGAGCCGGGCGGCGAGCAGCGAGGCGGCCTCGTCCACGGCCCCGGGCTCCTCCAGGAGGTCGCAGGCGGGGCGCTCGCCGAGCCGGGAGGAGTAGCCCTCCGCGAGCCGGTCGCGGCGGGAGAGTTCGGTGAGGGCGGAGACCACGCCGGCGTCGAGCCCGGACGGCCAGCGGCCCATCTGCCAGGCGGGCAGCGCGACCCGGGTGAGGAGCCGGTCCCAGCCCGCGTACGCGAGCCCCACCTGCTCCTGGGCGACGATCCGGGTCCCCTGGTCCACGGCCTGGGCCCGCTCGGATCCGGCGGCGGCGACGCCGCGCTCCATCTCGGCGGCGTGCGTGCCGCAGGCCCGCAGCAGCAGCCGGGCCACCCGGCCGACGCCCCGGGCGCCGAGCCGGCGCAGGGCGCCGAGGCCGGGCTCGTCCGGGACGGCGACGGCGGCGTCGAGCCCGCGCACGAAGCGGCGGGCGGCGGCTATGTCGGGGTCGGCGGCCGGGCCGGTGCCGGCGACGACCGGCGCGAGGACCGCGCGCAGCTCGCCGACCCGCATCCACCACAGGAACGGGGAGCCTATGACGAGGACCGGTGAGCCGGTCGCGCCGGCCGCTCGGTGCGAGCGGTGCGAGCGGTCCTCCAGCCAGCTGTCGCAGTCCGGGGTCAGGGCTATCGCGGCGGGCGCGGGCACGTCGAGCCGGTCGGCGAGGTCCCGCACGAGGCGGTGGAGGTCGGGGGCGGCGGTCTCGGTGAGCTCCACCGTCGGCGTCACGGCCGGGCGGGCACGGGCGACGGAGAGGGCGACGGCCGCGGCGGCGAGCAGGACGAGCACCGCGAGGACGGTGACGGTCCAGCGGGCGGTGGTCCACCCGGCACCCGTGAAGTGGCCGGTGACCTCGCCCGCGTACAGCACGACCGCGACGGCGGCGGGGAGGATGGCGGCGCCGAGCGCCCGTCCGCGGACGCGCAGGACGGCGAGGGCGCGGGAGCGCGCGGCCCGCACGCCCCACTCCTCGCCGAGGCCGCTGTCGCTGCCGCCGTTTCCGAAGCCGCTGCCGGACACGCCGTACCTCACCCCCTCTCCCCGTCCTGGACGGGACTACCCGTGGCGGTGTTGCTCACTCCCCCACTGTGGCACCCGTCACCGACATCGCAATGCCGGTGGGCCAAGTGCCGGAACGCCTGCGCCGCACCCTAGTTGGGGCTTCGGCGGGCGTCATCCAGATGGCCGAGCCGTCACTCGATCGAATGGCTTTGGGTAAAGGTGGTGCCGGTGGCGCGGCCGGTCGCTTGACTTCCCGGCCGCGCCCTCGCTCCCGTACGACTCAGGCCTGGGCGGCCTTGAGCGCGATGTCCGTACGGTGCTGCGAACCGTCAAGGCGGATGCGGCCGACTGCCGCGTAGGCGCGCTCGCGGGCCTCGGCCAGGTCCGAACCGGTGGCGGTGACGGACAGCACCCGGCCGCCCGCGCTGACGACCGCGTCGCCGTCCCGCCTGGTGCCCGCGTGGAGCACGTACGCGTGCGGGGCGTCCTGCTCCGCGATCTCGGCGAGGCCCTCGATGGGGTCGCCGGTGCGCGGGGTGTCCGGGTAGTTGTGCGAGGCGACGACCACGGTGACGGCGGCGTCGTCCCGCCAGGCCAGCGGAGCCTGGTCGGCGAGGGTGCCGTTGGCCGAGTGCAGCAGGACGCCCGCGAGCGGGGTCCTCAGGCGGGCCAGGACGACCTGCGTCTCGGGGTCGCCGAAGCGGGCGTTGAACTCGATGACCCGCACACCGCGGCCGGTGATCGCCAGACCGGCGTACAGCAGGCCGGAGAAGGGCGTGCCGCGGCGGCGCAGCTCGTCGACGGTCGGCTGGAGGACGGTCTCCATGACCTCCTCGACCAGCTTCGGGTCGGCCCACGGCAGCGGCGAGTAGGCGCCCATGCCGCCGGTGTTGGGGCCCTCGTCGCCGTCGAGCGCGCGCTTGAAGTCCTGCGCGGGCTGGAGCGGGAGGACGGTGGTGCCGTCGGTGATCGCGAAGAGGGAGACCTCGGGGCCGTCCAGGTACTCCTCGATGACCACGCGGTCGCAGGCGAGGGCGTGGGCGCGGGCCACCTCGACGTCGCCGGTCACGACGACGCCCTTGCCGGCCGCGAGACCGTCGTCCTTGACGACGTACGGCGCGCCGAAGGCGTCGAGGGCCTCGTCGATCTCGGCGGGGGTGGTGCAGACGTAGCTGCGGGCGGTCGGCACGCCGGCGCCGGCCATGACGTCCTTGGCGAACGCCTTGGAGCCCTCCAGCTGCGCCGCTTCCTGGGACGGACCGAAGACCGGGATGCCGACGGCGCGGACGGCGTCGGCGACACCCGCGACGAGCGGGGCCTCCGGGCCGACGACGACCAGGTCGGCGCCGAGTTCGGTGGCGAGCGCGGCGACCGCGCCGCCGTCCAGCTGGTCGACGGGGTGCAGCTCGGCGACCTCGGCGATTCCGGCGTTGCCGGGCGCGCAGTGCAGAGCGGTGACGTCGGGATCGAGGGAGAGAGAGCGGCACAGGGCGTGTTCGCGGGCGCCGCCGCCGATGACGAGGACCTTCACGCCAGCCAGGGTAGCCCGATGGCCGGGAAGGTCCTTGTGCGGGCCACCGAGCGAGACGGCCCTAGTCGTTCGTGTATTCCTCCACAACGGTGGCGCCGAGCTCGCGCACGATCAGCTCGTGCCCGGAGAGCGCCGACTCCACGAGGTCCGGATCGTCCTCCTCCGGCACGTCGTCCTCGGGCGCCACGGGCGGCGGCTGCGGCGACCGCTGCTGTACGGGGGCGGGCGCCGGGGCCTGCGCGGGCGCGGCCTGCGGGGCGTGCGCCGGCGCCTGTGCCAGGCCTTGTGCCTGTACGGGGGAGGGCGCGGCGGCCGGGGCGGGCGCGGGCGGGCCGGAGGGCCGACCGCCGCCACCGAAGCCTCCGCCGCCACCGAAGCCGCCGCCGGAGAAGCCGCCGCCTCCGCCGCCGGAGAAGTTCCCCCCGGGGCTGCCGGCGCCGGGCGGGGGCGCGGAGCCGCCGGACGGGTCGACGATCGCCTCGATCTTCCACTGCACGTTGAACTGCTCGGCGAGCGCGGCCTTGAGGACGTCCTCGCTGCCGCTGCTCGCGAAGTTGTCCCGCGCGCCGGCGTTGAGGAAGCCGAGCTGGAGCGTGGTGCCGTCGAACCCGGCCACCTGCGCGTTCTGACTCAGCAGGATCCAGGTGAAGCGGCGGCGGTTCTTGACCGCTTCGAGGATGGACGGCCACATGTTCCGCACCTGACCGGCACCGGCGGCCATGTCACCGGCGGGAGCGGCGGCCGCGGCGGCCGGGGCCGGGGTGGGCGCGGCGGCGGGCGCGGGCGCGGCGGGACCCGGGGCGCCGGCGGTCGGCCACCCGCCGGGCCGCGCGGCCCCGGGCCAGGCCCCGGGCTGCGGCGACTGCTGCTGCTGCACGGGGGCGGGGGCCGGGGCCGGGCTCGGCGCCGGGGCCGGGCTCGGGGGCAGCGGCGGCGGGGCGATCGGCGTATGGGCCTCGGGCCCGGGGACGTACCCCATCGGAGGCCCGGCGGGCGGGGCCGGCGTGAAGACGGCGGCGGCCGGCGGCGCGTTCTTGGCTCCGCGCTCCAGCCGGTCGAGACGGGCGAGGAGCGAACGCTCGTCGTCGAAGGCGGCGGGCAGCAGCACGCGCGCGCAGATCAGCTCCAGCTGGAGGCGCGGCGAGGTGGCGCCGCGCATCTCGGTCAGCCCCTCGTTGACGAGGTCGGCGGCGCGGCTCAGCTCGGCGGCACCGAACACGGACGCCTGCGCCTGCATCCGCTCCACGACGTCGGCGGGCGCGTCGATCAGCCCCTTCTCCCCGGCGTCGGGCACGGCGGCGAGGATCACGAGATCGCGCAGCCGCTCCAGCAGGTCGGCGACGAACCGGCGGGGGTCGTTGCCGCCCTCGATGATCCGGTCGACGACCTCGAAGGCGGCGGCGCCGTCGCCCGAGGCGAAGGCGTCGACGACGGAGTCGAGCAGCGAGCCGTCCGTATAGCCGAGGAGCGAGGTGGCCATGGCATACGTCACACCGTCCTCGCCGGCACCGGCGAGGAGCTGGTCCATCACGGACATGGAGTCACGCACGGACCCGGCGCCGGCGCGCACGACGAGCGGCAGCACGCCGTCGTCGACGGGGATCCCCTCCCGCCCGCACACGTCGCCGAGGTACTCGCGCAGGGTCCCCGGGGGTACGAGCCGGAACGGATAGTGGTGGGTCCGGGACCGGATGGTCCCGATGACCTTCTCGGGCTCGGTCGTGGCGAAGATGAACTTGAGGTGCTCCGGCGGCTCCTCGACCACCTTGAGCAGGGCGTTGAACCCCGCCGAGGTGACCATGTGGGCCTCGTCGATGATGTAGATCTTGTACCGGCTGGAGGCGGGCCCGAAGAAGGCCTTCTCCCGCAGGTCACGGGCGTCGTCGACACCACCGTGGGAGGCGGCGTCGATCTCGATGACGTCGATGGACCCCGGTCCGTTGCGCGCGAGGTCCCGGCAGGACTGGCACTCGCCGCACGGCGTCGGCGTCGGCCCCTGCTCGCAGTTCAGGCACCGCGCGAGGATCCGGGCGCTGGTCGTCTTGCCGCATCCGCGGGGCCCGCTGAACAGGTACGCGTGATTGACCCGGTTGTTCCGCAGGGCCTGCTGCAACGGGTCGGTGACATGCTCCTGCCCGATGACCTCGGCGAAGGACTCGGGGCGGTAGCGGCGGTACAGCGCGAGAGACGACACGTATACGAGGGTATCGGCGCCCACCGACAACCCGGGAAAACCCACCGGCCCGCCGAGAACGCAAGCGCCCCCCACGCACCCGCCAGAGCCGACCTACCCTTGCTGCCTTCCGGCCCTGGGGGAGTTCAGTCAGATAGCGCCGCGTGAGGGGCTCCGCCCAGCCTACCCGATCCGAACCCCCACACCAGCCCCCCTCCCACCCGCCCCTCTCCCCCGCCCTCCCCCTCGTGGATCACGTTCGCGAGCACCCTCCGCGGTCATGTAATGTTCTCCACGGAGGATTCGCCTAGAGGCCTAGGGCGCACGCTTGGAAAGCGTGTTGGGGGCAACCCCTCACGAGTTCGAATCTCGTATCCTCCGCCAGCCCGAAGGGCCGGACCGCTCAGCGGTCCGGCCCTTCGGCGTTTCCCGCGACGCCCTCCGCGCGAGCGGGGCCACCGATCGAACGCCCGTCACACACGCGCCCACGGTCACCCCTGCGGGGCCCGCCTTCTTCACCGCTCACGCCCTCCCGCGGCTGACCTGCGGCTTCGTTCGGCGGACCACGGCGGATTCCGGTCACGGATGGCCCGAAGAGGAGAGATTCCTTTCCGACCTTCAGGTCACCTGATCGGGCGGTGACCTGAACGAATTCACGTTCCTGCTGCATTCGGTGAGTATCCGACCCGATACGTTCTGTGACGACCAGTCGGCCCCTAGCCAACAAGGAGTGCTCCATGGGCCAGTTGAGGAAGTCGATCACGGCGGCGGTCGTCGCAGGACTGTTCTTCGGCGGTGCGGGGGTGGCGGCCGCGGATTCGTGGCGCGAGCTGAACCTGACCACCTCGGGCGCCAGCTTCAAGGGCGCGTGGGCGTGGCAGTCTCCCAAGCGCATTCCGAGCGGACTGCACGTGAAGGGCACGCTCAAGGACGAGAAGCCCAGGGACGGGCACAACGTGTACCTGCGCCTGAGGGTCTACTCCTACCCGTGGGGGGAGATCCGAGGGGTCCAGGGCAAGTCCGTCAAGGTCGACAAGGTGCTCTCCGACGGCGCCGTCCTCGTCACCAAGGAAGTCCGGCTGCACCTGTGCCGGGACCGCGGCTCCCTGCGGCCGGACAACTGCACTCCCCTCCGGGTGTTCAAGCGGAAGTAGTCGGCAGTCGTGGGAGCCGCCTTCGGGCGGCTCCCCTTCTTTCCTGGAGCCCAGCAATGGACATCATCCTCCGCGCCGAAGGCGTGGACCTCTTCTACGGCGAGCAACAGGCGGTGCGGTCCGCCGACTTCAGCCTGGCGCGGGGCGAAGTGGCGGCGATCACGGGCAGCAGTGGGTCGGGCAAGTCCTCGCTGCTCTACTGCCTCGCCGGCGTCCTCCCGCCCACCCACGGGATCGTCTCCTTCGACGGCGTGCCGTTCACGTCCCTTCCCGACCCCGAGCTGAGCGCCTTACGCCGCGAGCGGATCGGCTTCGTCTTCCAGTACGGAGAGCTGCTTCCCGAGCTGACCGTCGAGGAGAACGCGGCGCTGCCGCTGCGCCTCGCCGGGATCGACAAGGATCGCGCCCACGTGATCGCCGCCCAGTTGCTGGGCCGACTGGGTCTGGGTGATCTGCTGCGCCGCAGGACCTCGAAGCTCTCCGGTGGCCAGAGCCAGCGCGTCGCCGTCGCACGCGCCCTCGTGCACCGGCCGGACGTCGTGTTCGCCGACGAACCGACCGGCGCTCTCGACAGCGCCAACGCGGCTCAGGTACTCGACGAGTTCCTTCGGCTGGCCAGGCGGCAGGGCACGGCGGTCGTCATCGTCACCCACGACGCGGACGTCGCCGCGAAGGCCGACACCCGGTACACGATGGCGGACGGGGTTCTCGCCCAGCGGGTGCCGGTGTGAGTCCGTTCCTTCTCGGGCTGCGGCTCCTGTGGGGCAGCGGGCGGCGGGGACGCGTCCGGTTCCTGCTGATGACGCTCGGTTCGGCACTCGGCGCCGCCTGTCTCGCCGCCGTGATGACCATCCCCACGATCATCGCGGCGCACGACGCGAGGACACAGGCCAGGGAGATCCTTCCCGGCAAGCACGGCAGCGTCGTGTTCCACGAACTGCTGGATCCCTACGGCTCGCAACCGTTCCAGCGGACCTTCCTGGCCCGGACGGCGTCCGGGCCCGCCCCGGTGCCCCCGGGCGTCGACCGGCTTCCCGCCGCCGGGGAAGCGGTCGTCTCCCCGAGGCTTCGCCGCATCATGGCGGACGATCCCGGGGCGAGGGCGCGTGTTCCCGGACGCGTCGTCGGCGTGATCGGTCCGCAGGGCCTGGGCGGGCCCGACGACCTCTACGCGTACATCGGCACCACGCGCGACAGGATTCCCGACGCGCGTCCGCTCGGGAGCTTCGGCAACGCCCACTCCCTGCATCCTGTCCTCGAGCCCTCGACGCTCGACATCCTCCGGTTCACGCTCGCCTGCGTCGTCCTCCTCCCCCTGGTCGTCTTCCTCTCCGTCTGCGCGCGCCTCTCCGGGGAATCGCGGGCACGGCGCCTCGCGGCCCTGAGGTTGGTAGGTCTCAGCATCAAGGACACCGTGCGGGTCAATGCCGGGGAATCCGTCGCGGCGGCGTTCTTCGGCGCGGTGCTCGGACTCGCCGCGTACCTCGGGGTCAACGAGATCGCGGCGCGCGTCGGACTCCCCGGGCTGCGGTGGTACCCGGCGGACGGGCGGCCCGAGTGGGCGACCGTGGCGGTGTGCCTGGTCGGATGTCCCGCGCTGGCCTGGGTCGTCGGACTGCTCGGCGCCCGGCGGGCAGCGCTCTCGCCGATCGCGGTGCGCCGGACGGCGGAGCGCAGGCCGCCGCGGACATGGGGGGCGCTGCTGCTGGTTCCGGGGATGGGGGTGATCGTCGGCTACTGCGCGATGAGCGTCCTCGGGAAGGATCCGTCCGGCGGCTCCGCCAGCTCGACCCTCGTGCCGGCCGCCGTGCTGCTGACCGGTGCGGGGCTCGTCTTCGGGCTGCCGCCCGTCACCGCGTGGCTCGCGCGGCGGACCGCCGCCGTCTCCAGGTCCCTGCCGCTGACGCTGGCGATGCGGCGTACGGAGGTGGACCCGGGCTCCTCGCTGCGGGTGGTCTCCGGGCTCGTGCTGCTGGTCTTCGGTGCCTCGCTCACACAGGGCGTGCTCATCGAGCTGGACCAGGTGAGCCGGCGTACGGCGCCGCTCCAGGAGTACCGGATCGGCCTGAAGGACGTCGGCCCCGCGCAGCGCGCGGCACTGACGCGCGTACCTGGTGTCCGGAACCACGTGGTGTCGTACGAGTCATGGGCGGACTTCGACGGGGAGCCGGGGCCGACCGTGACGGCGATCGTCGCCACGTGTGCGCAGCTGGAGTCCCTGACCGAGCGGACGGCCGGCTGCCGGGACGGCCGGATCCAGCAGCTGCGCGACGACCGGGCGGCGTACTGGGACGACGCGGAAGCCGGCACGCGCTTCCCGTTCGCGCTGGAGGACGGCCGGACGGCCTCGATCGCCGTACCGGCCGACCGGATCGACGCCCACCCCTACGACATCTCCGTGGTCACCTCCGGCAGCCTGCTCGTACCGCCCTCGATGGCGCCGGAAGGGATGGCGGCCGGGACGGGGGCTCTCACGCTGGTGTCCGGGGCCGACGCGGAGACCGTACGCGGCGTGCTCGACGGCATCGGGGCCGTGGTCCCCACCGCGGAGGTCGAGCCCGTGGGGATCGCCGTGGAGGCGCTGGCGCAGCTCACGGTCGTACGGGGGCTGCTCGGGACCGGCATGGTGCTGGGGCTCGTCGTCGGGGTGGCGGCGTTCGTGGTCTCGGTGGCTGATCGGGCTTTGGAGCGGCGGGGGCAGGTGGCGGCGCTGGGGTTGTTGGGGGCTCGGGCGGGGACCTTGCGGGGGGTGCAGGTGGTGCAGGTGGTGGTGCCGTTGGGGGTGGGGCTGGGCGGGGCCGTGGTGGCGGGGTGGCTGGCCGAGGCGAGTTATCTGATCACCGGGGGCGGGGCCGTGCACTGGGACTGGGAGGGGTTGCCGGTGCTGGTGGGGAGTGCGGTGGGGGTGCTGGTCGTGGCGGGGGTGGCCTCCGTGCCGATGGTGCGGCGGCATGTGGATCCCGAGCTCGTCCGGCGGGATTGAGGTTCGGTTCGTGTTTTCCCGGCGGGTGCGATGAGTTCGGATGGGGAGGGGGGTCTTCAGGAGTGTGTACGCGTGTGCGTACGCCGTCCGTTGCGCTCTTCTCGGAGGTCTTCGTGTCCACCAGCCCCGCCCCCAAGGGTCCCGCCGCCTACTTCCCCTCCATCGAGAGGAAGTACGGCCGGCCCGTGTCCGAGTGGTTCGAGGTGATCCGCTCCTCGCCGCTCGACAAGCACATGGAGCTCGTCGCCTGGCTGAAGGGCGAGCACGGTCTCGGGCACGGGCACGCCAACGCGCTGGTGGCTCATGTGCGGGCCGAGGACGGGAAGTAGGCCGTCAGGAGAACTGGCCGGGGACGTAGTCGCCGGCCGGCAGCTGCGTCATGACGTTCATGCGGTTGAAGGCGTTGATGATGGCGATCAGGGAGACCAGGGCGGCGAGCTGCTCCTCGTCGTAGTGCTTGGCGGCGTTCTCCCAGGCCGCGTCGGTGACGCCGGTGTGGTGGTCGGCGAGGCGGGTGCCCTGCTCGGCGAGTTCGAGGGCCGCGCGCTCGGCGTCCGTGTAGACGGTGGCCTCGCGCCAGGCGGCGACCAGGTGGAGGCGCAGGGCCGTCTCGCCGGCCGCGGCGGCGTCCTTGGTGTGCATGTCGAGGCAGAAGCCGCAGCCGTTGATCTGGCTCGCGCGGATCTTCACCAGTTCCTGGGTGCTGTGCGGGAGCACGGCGTCCGGGATCGCGAAGCCGGCCGAGGCGAGGTGCTTGACGACCTTGGCACCGACGGGGCTGGCGAAGAGGTTGAGGCGGGCGTTCATGTGGATGTCCTCCGTGGTGGTTCTTCTCGGGTTCTCACTGGGCTTTCATGGGATTGACGGAGGGCGGGGGATGAATGTGACCGGGGTGGATGTGTCGTACGTCACGCGGGAGTTCACGCGTGGGGGCGTCGCGCTGTCCGTGCGCGACTGGGGCGGCGACGGCGTGGGAGTACTGCTGCTCCACGGGCTCGCCGGGCACTGCGGGGAGTGGGACGCGCTCGCCCGGTCGCTGCGCCGGGACGGGTACCGCGTGCTCGCGCTCGACCAGCGGGGACACGGGAGCAGCGGAAGGACGCCGGGGGACGTGTCCCGGAGGGCGTACGTCGACGATGCGCTCGGGGTCGTCGAGGAGTTCGGGGGCCGTGGGCGGGGGTTCGTGCTCGTCGGCCAGTCCTATGGCGGGCATGCCGCACTGCTCGCCGCGGCCCGGCGGCATCCCCGGGTGGTCGGGGCCGTCCTGGTCGAGGCCGGGCCCGCCGGGTCCACGCCCGAGGACGTGGCGGGGGTCGCGGGGTGGCTGCGGGGGTGGCCCGTGCCCTTCGCGAGCCGGGAGGCGGCCGTCTCGTACTTCGGCGGCGGGGCCGTCGGGGAGGGGTGGGCCGCCGGGCTCGAACAGCGGGACGGGGGGTGGTGGCCCCGGTTCGACGCCGGAGTGCTGGCCGCCTCGCTCGACGAGAACGCCGTCCGCTCCTGGTGGGAGGAGTGGGACGCCGTCGACGTACCGCTGCTCGCGGTGCTCGGGCAGCACGGGATCATCGACGCCGAGCAGTGGGACGGAATGGCGCGGCGGCAGCCGGCGCTGCGCGGCGTCTGCCTGCCGGGGGCCGGGCACGACGTGCACCTGGAGCGGCCCGGGGAGGTGTACGGGGCGGTGGGGGCGTTCCTGGGGGAGCTCGGTCGCGGCCGGTAGCGCCGGGGGTTTCGGGGCTTGCGCTGGAGCCCGCTCCAAGCCCTAGGGTGCGGCGCATGCGCTATCGGATACTCGGCGGGACCGGCATCGAAGTCAGCACCTACTGCCTCGGCACCATGATGTTCGGGGCGGTCGGCAACCCCGACCATCAGGACGCCGTACGGATCATCCACTCCGCCCTCGACCGGGGCGTCAACTTCGTCGACACCGCCGACATGTACTCGGCGGGCGAGTCCGAGGAGATCGTCGGGAAGGCGCTGCGGGATCCGCGCCGCCGCGACGAGACCGTGCTCGCGACGAAGGTGTACTTCCCCGTCGGTGGGGACGGGCCCGCGCGGGGCGGGCTGTCGCGGCGGTGGATCACGCGGGCCGTCGAGGCCAGCCTGGCGCGGCTCGGGACGGACCGGATCGACCTGTACCAGGTGCACCGGCCCGACCACCGGACCGACATCGAGGAGACCCTCGACGTCCTCGGCGATCTCGTCTCTCAGGGAAAGATCAGGGCCTTCGGGTGCTCGACCTTCCCCGCCGAGCGGATCGTCGAGGCGCATGCGGTCGCCGAGCGGCGCGGGCTGCGGCGCTTCCGGACCGAGCAGCCGCCGTACTCGCTGCTCGCGCGCGGGGTGGAGACCGCGGTGCTGCCGGTGGCGCAGCGGTACGGGATGGGCGTCCTGACGTGGGCGCCGCTCGCCTCCGGGTATCTCTCGGGGGCGTACCGGAAGGGGCGCGGGGTCGACATGACGCGCGGGCGGGCGGCGATCACCCCGCACCGCTTCGACCCGGCGCTTCCCGAGAACGCGGCGAAGCTCGATCTCGTCGAGGAACTCGCCCTGCTCGCCGAGGAGATCGGCTGCTCGCTGCCCGAGCTCGCGATCGCCTTCGCCGCCGCGCACCCGGCCGTCACCTCGGTGATCCTCGGGCCCCGGACCATGGAGCAGCTGGACGGGCTGCTGAAGGGCGCCTCGCTCGTGCTCGACGACGCGGTGCTCGACCGTATCGACGCGATCGTGCCGCCGGGGACGGACGCCTACCGCGCGGACGGCGTCTGGCAGCCGCCGTCCCTCACCGAACCGGCGCTGCGACGGCGGCCGTTGGGCGAGCGCGCCGCCTCCGACGGCTGACGGCTGACGGCTGACGGCTGACGGCTGACGGCTGACGGCTGACGGCTGACGGGAGAAGGCTGACGGCTGACGGCTGACGGGAGAAGGCTGACGGGAGAAGGCTGACGGGAGAAGGCTGAGGTGGGTGTCGTCAGGGGGTGAACTGGTCGGTGCCCACCACCGCGAGGAGGGCGAGGCGGTCGGCGGTGTCCGTGCCGGGCGGCGGGGTGAGGAAGACCAGGCGCTGTTCGCCCGCCGGGGCGAGCAGCACCTGGCAGTCCAGGTCGACCGGGCCGATCAGGGGGTGCTCGACGCGCATCCGGCTGTGGCGGCGGACGGCGACCTCGTGTTCGGCCCACAGCTCCGCGAACTCCTCGCTGGCCGCACGGAGCCGTTCCACCAGGCGGGTCGAGGCCGGGTCGCCGCCGCGGCGGCCGTACGCGGCGCGCAGGTCGGCGACGTGGAGCCGGCTGTAGTACGCGTGCTCCTCCCTCGGGTACGCCGTACGGGCGTCGGGGTCGGCGAACCAGCGCCACACGACGTTCCGCCCGTGTTCCGAGACCGTGCAGACGCCGCCGAGGAGGGCGCGGGCCGGGGCGTTCTGGGCGAGGACGTCGCCGAGGTCGCTCAGGATCTGCGCGGGGGTCGTCGGGAGCTGGTCGAGGAGGTGCAGCAGGCCGGGGGCGACGTGCTCGCCCGCGACGGCGCTGGCCGGCGGGCGGTGGCCGGCCAGCAGGTGGAGGTGGTCGCGCTCGTCGGCGTCCAGGCGCAGCGCGCGGGCGAGGGCGGCGAGCATCGGCGGCGAGGGCTGCGGGCCGCGGGCCTGCTCCAGGCGGATGTAGTAGTCCGCGGACATCCCCGCCAGCTGCGCGACCTCCTCGCGGCGCAGGCCCGGCGTGCGGCGGCGCGGGCCCGCCGGGAGGCCCACGTCCTTCGGGGTGACCCGCTCGCGGCGGCGGCGCAGGAAGTCCGCGAGTTCGCGGCGGTCGATCGTCGTGGCCATGTCGATCATCCTGCCGGAGGGACGTCGGCCCAGCCAGGGACCGGCGATCCCAGGGTGAGGAGGGCTCTCCCGGCGGGTTCCGTACGGCGGCATCGTCCTCGGTGTCAGCCGAACGATCCGAACGGACCGAACGGACCGAACGATCCGAGCGGACCGAGCGGACCGAGCGGACCCAACGATCCGAACAGCCCGCGCCTCAAGGAGTCATCGCCATGTCCACGAGCATCACCGCCACCACCGAGACCGCCACCGCCACCGCCGCTTCCCTCGCCGCCGCCGTCTCCGTCGGCGGCGCCCGCGTCCACTACGACGTCCACGTCGGCGCCGCCTCCTCCTCCCGGCCCGCCCTGCTGCTCGTGCACGGCACCGGGTCGGGCGGTGCCGTCGTCAACTGGGGGCGGACCGCGGGCCGTTTCACGCCAGCCCGGACCGTCATCACGCCCGATCTCTCCGGCGCCGACCGGACCGTCGACGACGGCGGGGCGCTGACCGTCGAAGGGCTCGCGGCGCAGGTGGCCGCGGTGATCGAGGACGCCGGCGGCGGTCCCGTGGATCTGCTCGGGTTCTCGATGGGGGCGCCGGTCGCGGCGGCCGTGGCCGCGCTGCGGCCGGAGCTCGTCGGCCGGCTGATCCTGGTGGCGGGCTGGGCGCACACCGAGGGCGACGAGTACCTGCGGAACCTGTTCACGCTGTGGGAGCGGCTGGGCGAGCACGACCCGGCGGGCTTCGGGCGGAGCGTGACGATGACGGGCTTCAGCCGGGGCTTCCTCAACGCGATCGGCCGCGAGGGCGTCGAGGCGCTGGTCCCCAACATGCCGCCCACGCCCGGGACGCTGCGGCACGTCGCGCTCGACCTGGGGGTGGACGTCCGGGCGCTGCTGCCCCGGATCACCGCGCCGACGCTGGTGGTCGGCTGCGCCCGGGACGCGACCGTGCCGGTGGAGAACAGCCGGGAGCTGGCGGCGGCGATCGGCGGCAGCTCGTACGCGGAGATCGACGCGGGGCACGTGGTGTTCTTCGAGAAGGAGGACGAGTTCGTGCGGACGGTGTCGGACTTCCTGGACGCGTGAGCCCCGCGACGCGGCCCCGGCAGTGATCCGGAAGAGACGGCCTAGTACCGGCTCACGCCCGGCACGCCCAGGTCCGTGAGGCCGTCGAGGACGAGGTCCACGCCGACCGCGGCGAGCAGCAGGCCGAGGAGCCGGCCGAGGAGCTCGATGGTGGCGTGGTGGGTGCGGCGCAGGAGCCGGGCGAGCAGCAGGACGCAGAGGAGGTCGAGCGCGATGACCGTCATGTAGGCGCCGACGACGGTCGAGCGCCAGCCGAGCGAGTCGCGGGCGGCGGCCTCGATGAGCAGGCCGGTCATGGCGAGGGGGCTGACGATGTACGGCATGAGGAGTTCGCGGACGCCGCTGACGGTGTCGGGCGAGTCGTCGTGCGGGCCGTCGGAGCCGAGGTGCATGCCGAGGACGAGTCCGACGGCGTAGATGAAGAAGATGACGCCGCCCGCGAGCTGGAGGGCGGGGGTGCTGATGTGGAAGAGGTCGAGCAGCCAGGGGGCCGTTCCTCCGGTGACGATGCCGACGATGACCGCCGCGCCGGAGGAGAGCAGGGCGATGGTGCGGAGCTGCCCGACCGGGTGGGCCTGGGCGAGGCCGGCGAAGGCGAGGAGCACCTTCGGCGGTCCGACGACGGAGAAGAACGTGATGAACGCGGCGGCGAAGGTGAAGGACTGCACAGCGGACATCATGGGGCGGTCGGGTGATTCCGGACGTATTTCGTGATTCCGCCCGCGCGGTGTCGAGATCCGGGGGCCGGTTCCGACCCACCTTCGAGAGAGGTTCACACGACACGCACGTACGGAGGACACCATGAAGTACCTCGTGATGGTCCAGGGCTCGCACGCCGACTACGAGGCGATGTCCGGGCGCGGCTCGGCGCAGAGCCCGTCCTGGGACAAGGAGTCCCTGGCGGAGATGTTCGACTTCATGAACACGCTCAACAAGGAGCTTCTGGAGAGCGGCGAGATGCTCGACGGGCAGGGCCTGGCCGACCCGGGCGAGACCCGGCACGTCTCGCTGGACGCCGACGGCCGCCCGGTCGTGACGGACGGCCCGTACGCCGAGACCAAGGAGGTCCTGGCCGGCTACTGGGTCCTGGAGTGCGAGAGCCTCGACCGGGTGACGGAGATCGCCGCCCGCGTGGCCCGCTGCCCCCAGCCCGAGGGCGCCCCGGAGTACCCGGTCGTCATCCGCCGCATCGACGAGGCGGGCCCTTCGCAGGACTGAGTCCGGAGCGCCGCGGTACCGAGACGGCGAGACGGCGGCGGCTTCACGCAGCCCCCTCCGCAGGGGGCTGCGTGATCGTCCGAATTTCACATTCTCTCCCCGACTCCTTGGTGCGGACGCTACGGTTCCCCAGGGTGTACATCACTTCACAGAGAGTCCGGGGGGACGCGTGCACGAGCTGCCCAAGGGAGCCAATATCGGCCTTTCCTCGCTGAGCGAGGACACGGGGTCGGTGATCGTCGGGTTGAGCTGGAGCAGCGCGGCGGGAGACGGCGACGCCGACGTCTCGGTGCTGCTCCTCGACGGCGGCGGCAAGGTGCGCAGCGACGCGGACTTCTACTTCTACAACCACCCGGCCGCGGAGGACGGCAGCGTCCAGTTGCTCGGCAAGGTCCCGACGGAGGACGGCAGCGAGGACCGGATCAGCCTGGACCTCACGGCGATCCCCGCGGAGGTCGAGCGGATCCTGGTGGCGGCCAGCCAGTACGGCGGCGCGTCCTTCGGCGATCTGAACGACCTGCGCCTCTCCCTGTCGGACAGGTCGGGGGAGGCCCTGCTCGGGTTCTCGATCACGGACGCCACGGTCGAGACCGCGTTCATCTTCGGAGAGCTCTACCGGCGCCACGACGAGTGGAAGTTCCGGGCGGTCGGGCAGGGGTACGAGACCGGGCTCTCGGGACTCGCCACCGATTTCGGCATCGACATCGCCGAGGAAGAGGAGGGGGCCGTCCCGGAAGAGGAGGGCGGCGTCCCGGCCGGGGCTGGGGCCGTCCCGGCCGTCGACGGCGGGATCCCCGCCCAGCCCACCTCCTCGCCGCACGACACCCCCGGCTCCGGCTCCGGCCCGTCGGACGGCCTCTCCACCCCGTCGGACGGCCTCTCCGCCCCGTCGTCCTCGTCGCCCGGCGGCTCCCCTTCGGGGTCCACCGCACCATCGGGGACCGCCGCTCCCGCGGAGTCCTCCGACGGGCAGCCCGCGGCGGGGAGTCGCCGCGGGACGAGGACCGCCAAGAAGAAGGTGACCCTTCCACGGACCGCCAAGAAGTCCCTGGCGGAGAACGACTCGTGGAAGCCCGCGCGGCTCTTCCCGGTGCCGTCCTACAAGAGCGACCGGGAACGCGAGGTGCGGGCGACGTCCGTGCTGCTCTCGGTCATGGCCGAGGTTCCGGAGTTCGGCCGTCGGCTGACCGCGGGGTTCGGCGCCCCGGCGGGCCGGATGCAGACCTTCACCGAGGTGTCCCTGCCGCACGGCGACACTCCGAAGCGGCCCGACGGCGTCATCCGGGTGGAGCGGGCCGGCAAGCTCTGGACCGCGCTCGTGGAGACGAAGACCAACGGCAATCCACTGAAGTCCGAGCAGGTCCAGAACTACATGGACATCGCCGCGCGGCGGGGGTACGAGGCAGTCGTCACGCTCTCGAACGACGTGGCGCTGGAGGGGACTCCGCTCGTCGAGGTGAAGACGGACGGCCGGCGCAAACACAAGGTCTCGCTCTGGCACCTGTCCTGGGCCGAGGTGGCCCACCAGGCGCAGATGCTGATCCGCCACGAGGGCGTGGGGAACGCGGCGCACGTCTGGCTGCTCCAGGAACTGCTCCACTACCTCCAGCACGAGAACTCCGGCTGCCACGGCTTCCAGAACATGGGAGCCAGCTGGGTCCCGGTGCGCAACGGCATCGACGACGAGACGCTCGGCCAGGGCGACCCGCGCGCCGTGGAGGTGGTGGAGAGCTGGGAACGCCTGATCCGGCAGGTGTGCCTGCGGCTCGGTGGCGAGCTCGGCCAGAAGGCCCTTCCCGTGCAGCGCGCGCAGCGGGGCACGGACCCGAAGTCACGGCGCGCGGCGCTCGCCGACCGGCTCTGCGAGGAGGGCAAGCTCGTCGCGGAGCTGCGTATCGACGGAGCGCAGTCCGTCCTGTCGATCACGGCGGACCTCCGGACCGGAAGGATCCGGACGTCGGTCGACGTCCCCGCTCCCACCGGCGGGTATCCGCTGTCGGTCGCGAAGCGGCTCGTCCGCGCCCTGGAGGCCGCACCGGCCGACCTCCACGTCGAGACCCTCGTGGAAGGCCGGACGGGACCCCGCGGGACCCTGGAACGCCTGCGGCCCGAACCCGCCGACCTGCTGCCGAAGGACGGCGCGGCCATGGCGGGCTTCCGCCTCTCGCTCTTCAAGGGGATGGGGAACACCCGCGGCGCCGCCGAGTCCGGTTTCATCCGGAGCGTCGACGATGCCGTCGACCGGTTCTACGGCTCCGTCGTCGCCCACATCGGCCCGTTCGAGCAGCGGCGGCCGTCACGGGCGAAGAGCGCCGCCGGGAGCGCCGAGGCCGGCTGAGGCCTCCGTGTTCCCTCGGGGCCCGGCCGTCGGGAGCCGGATCGCCGGGCGGGGGGAATGGTCGGGGTGGGTGTCATCCTTGGGGGTGATGGATCCCCGTGGTGGGGGTCGGGCTGCCCCCTGGGGTATCTGCTGAGGAGTGGTTGTGGAACTCGATCTCGCGGGCGCGGAGCTCAAGGCCGTGCTGAACCGGCTGCGCCGGGCGCAGGGCCAGATCTCCGGGGTGATCCGGATGATCGAGGAGGGGCGCGACTGCGAGGAGGTCGTGACGCAGCTGGCGGCGGCCTCGCGGGCGCTGGACCGGGCCGGGTTCGCGATCATCGCGACGGGGCTCCAGCAGTGCCTGACCGAGATGGAGAACGGGAAGCGGGACGGCGAGGACCCGGACAAGATGCGGGCCCGGCTGGAGAAGCTGTTCCTGTCGCTGGCCTGAGCCGGCACACACTGGCCTGAGCCGGCACACCGGCCTGAGCCGGCACACACACGAAGGGCGCGCCCCGGTGGAGTCTTCCGCCGGGGCGCGCCCTTCGTGTGCGCCGGGTCAGTCGACCGCCAGGCCCTTGAGGCGCTTGGCGATCGTGGTGAGGCGGGTGCCCTGGTAGCGGGCGGCGGCCAGGACGTTCTCGGCGGGGGCGCCGTTGGCGGCGGGGTGGGCGGTGCCGTAGGGGTTGCCGCCGGCCGCGTAGACGGCCGGGTCCGTGAAGCCGGGGGAGACGATGACCGAGCCCCAGTGGTGGAAGGTGTTGTAGAGGGCGAGCAGCGTGGACTCGTTGCCGCCGTGGAGGTTGTGCGCGCTGGTGAAGGCGGTGGCGGGCTTGTCCGCCAGGACGCCGCGCTGCCACAGGCCGCCGGTGGTGTCCACGAACTGCTTGAGCTGGGCCGCCACGTTTCCGAAGCGGGTCGGCGAGCCGAGCGCGTACGCGTCCGCCCACTCCAGGTCGTCGAGGGTGGCGAGCTCGACGCCGGTGGTGGCGTCGACGTGGGCGCGCCAGGCGGGGTTGGCGTCGATCGCGGCGTCCGGCGCCAGCTCGGGCACGCGGCGCAGGCGCACCTCGGCGCCGGCCTTCTCCGCGCCCTCGGCGACGGCCTGGGCGAGCTGGTGCACGGCACCGGTGGACGAGTAGTAGACGACGGCGACCTTGACGGACATGACGGGCTCCTCGCACACGACGACAACCGAGGGAAGGGTAATCGGATTGGTTTCCGGTTAGCCGTTCCGAGGTTAAGCGGATAGCGATCCGCTTTGCAAGGGGGGCGGGTATGCTCGAAGGACGGGGACATCGACGACGGGGGCGCGACGAAGGGCAGGAACGGGCCGATGAGCACGAGAACACCGGGCACGCCGGAAGCCGACGGCGACGGGCCCGCGCGGCTGCTCACCGTGCTGCCGACCGGCCCCGCCGCCGGGCCGCACGCCGGTCCCGGCACCGGCCCCGCGCCCGTCTCCGAGCGCGCCGACGCCGCCCGCAACCGCCGCCGGATCCTCGACGCCGCCGCCCGGATCGTCGCCGAGCAGGGCCCCGACGCCGTCACCATGAACCAGGTCGCCCACGCCAGCGGCATCGGCGTCGGCACCGTCTACCGCCGCTTCGGCGACGTCTCCCAGCTGCTGTGGGCGCTCCTCGACGACCGCGAGCGGCAGTTCCAGGAGGCGTACATGAGCGGGCCGCCGCCGCTCGGCCCCGGCGCCCCCGCCGACGAGCGGCTCGACGCCTTCCTCGACGCGCTCGTCGACCGCGTCGCGGAGCAGCGCCCCCTCCTGCTCGCCGCCCACTCCGCCGCGCCCCGCGCCCGCTACCACAGCGGCGCCTACCAGGTCATGCACACGCACGTGGCGATGCTGCTCTCCCGGATCCGGCCCGGCGGCGACTCCGCCCTCCTCGCCCACCTCCTCCTCGCGCCCTTCTCGCCGGACCTGATGCACCACCTCGCGGTGGAGCAGGCCCTGCCCGCCGAGCGGGTCAAGGCGGGCGTACGGGAGCTGCTCACCCTGCGGGCGTAGGCGACCCGCCGCGCGCGTACGGGCCCCCGTCCAGTCCTCGGAATCCTCTGGACCGGCGGGCCCGCGCGCCTCACCATCGCCGCATGACCACCACGCCGAAGACCTTCCTCATCCTCCACGGCTTCGAGAACCACCGGCCCGTCGGCCACTGGCAGCACTGGCTCGCCGGGGAGCTGCGGGCCCGTGGGCACGAGGTCCGCTATCCGCAGCTGCCCGAGCCGGACGCGCCCGTCCTCGACGACTGGCTCGCCGCCCTCGACGAGCACGGGAAGCGGCCGGCCGAGGGCGAGTTCGTCGTCCTCGCGCACAGCCTCTCCGTCCTGCTCTGGCTGCGGGCCGGCGGGCGGCGGCCCGAGGCCGACCGGGTGCTGCTCGTCGCCCCGCCCTCCCCCGGCGTCACCGCCGGCATCCCGGAGATCGCCGCCTTCGCCGAGGGGCTCGACCTCGCCGAGGAGGGGGTGACGGCCCGGCTCGTGTACGGGGACGGGGACACGTACTGCCCCGAGGGCGCCGACCTGCACTACGGCACCCCGCTCGGCCTGGACCTCGACCTCGTCGCGGGCGGCGGCCACCTCACCCCCGACAGCGGCTTCGGGCCCTGGCCCGCCGTGCTGCGCTGGTGCGAAAACCCCGAGGCCCGGATCAGCGGCGCCGCGTAGCGTCGGACGGATGCGATCCGATACGCCTCCGCCTCCGCCGCCGCCGTCCGCCGCCCCCGTCCCCGTCCCGTACGAGAGCGGGCTGCTCGACGTCGGGGACGGCAACCGCGTCCACTACGCGGTGTACGGGAACCCGGACGGCAAGCCCGCGCTCGTCGTGCACGGCGGGCCGGGCTCCGGGTCCTCCCCCACCGCGCCCCGGCTCTTCGACCCGGAGAAGTACCGGGTCGTCCAGTTCGACCAGCGCGGCTGCGGGCGGTCCCTCCCGCACGCGAGCGACCCGGCCGCCGACCTCTCCGTGAACACCACCGCCCACCTGGTCGCCGACATGGAGCTGCTCCGCGTCCACCTGGGGATCGACCGCTGGCTGCTGTACGGCGGCTCCTGGGGCTCGACGCTGATCCTGGCGTACGCGGAGGCGCACCCGGAGCGGGTGAGCGAGATCGTCATCGCCGCCGTCACCACCACCCGGCGCTCCGAGACCGCCTGGCTGTACGAGGGCGTCGGGCGCTTCTTCCCCGAGGCGCACGAGCGGTTCCGGGCCGGCGTGGACGGCGCGGAGGACCTGGTGGGGGCCTACGCGGCCCGGATGAACCACCCCGACCGGGCGGTCCGGGAGCGGGCGGCGGCCGACTGGTGCGCCTGGGAGGACGCCGTCCTGTCGATGGAGGGTATGGGGACCCCGTACACCGACCGCGTCGACGACACCCGGCTCGGCTTCGTCCGGATCTGCTCGCACTACTTCGCCCACGGCGCCTTCCTGGAGGAGGGCGCCCTGATCAGGGACGCGCACCGGCTCGCCGGCATCCCCGGGGTGCTGGTCCACGGGCGGCTCGACATGGGCGGGCCGCTCACCACCGCCTGGGAGCTCTCCCGCGCCTGGCCGGACGCCGAGCTCCACGTGGTCGAACAGGCCGGCCACCTCGGCGGCGGCGAGACCCGGCGGCTGATCGTCGAGGCCCTGGAGCGCTTCGCGGACGCCCGAGCCCCGCGCGCGGACGCCTGAGCAGGGGCTCCTCGGGGCAGGCGCCGCGCCGATTTCCGGGCGGCTCCGGGCCGGCTCCGGGCCGGCTCCGGGCCGATTCCGGGCCGATTCCGGGCCGATTCCGGGCCGATTCCGGGCCGATTCCGGGCCGGCTCCGGGCGGCTCCGCCGGGCGCCCGGACCCGCCCGGCGGGATCATCGGAACATGAGCCCCGAGATCCACCTCGCCCAGCGGCCCGAGGCCGACGCGCTCCTCGGGCGGTCGCCGCTCGCCGCGCTCGTCGGGATGCTGCTCGACCAGCAGGTCCCGATGGAATGGGCCTTCTCCGGCCCGTACACCATCGCCGAACGCATGGGCCGGGACGACCTGGACGCGCACGAGATCGCCGCCCGGGACCCCGAGGCCTTCGCCGCGCTGCTCTCGGAGAAACCGGCCGTGCACCGCTACCCGGGGTCCATGGCGCAGCGGATCCAGCAGCTGTGCCGGTACCTCGTCGAGGAGTACGACGGCGACGCCGAGGCCGTCTGGCGGACCGCCGGCAGCGGCAAGGAGCTGCTCGCGCGGCTCCAGGCGCTGCCCGGCTTCGGGAAGCAGAAGGCGCAGATCTTCCTCGCCCTGCTCGGCAAGCAGTACTCCGTGCGGCCCACGGGCTGGCGGGAGGCGGCGGGCCCGTACGGCGAGCAGGGCGCGTACCGCTCGGCCGCCGACATCACCGGCCCCGCGTCGCTCGCGAAGGTCCGCGCCCACAAGCAGGAGATGAAGGCGGCCGCCAAAGCGGCGAAAGCCGCCAAGGGCACCTTGGGCGGCAAAGCCGCCAATGCCAGCAAAACTTCTGGGAATTGAGAATTCCAGATGTCAATCCTGTTCAAGCTGACATGAATTGCGCCGAACGTGTTCACAGAACGCCCTTCCGGTGGCTAACTTCCCCTCAACCTCATCCCCATCGGGAAGGACTTCTGTGAACGCAACCCAGCGTCGTACCGCGGCCATCCTCGCCGCGGCGGCCCTCGCCACCCCCCTGGTCCTCGCCTCTCCGGCCACCGCCGTGAAGGACCCCGCCGCCGCGCCCGCCCGGGACGCCGCGAAGCTGGCGAAGAAGCTGGTCCGGGAGACCACCGGCGCCGACGCCTTCAGGCACCTGCAGAAGTTCCAGGCGATAGCCGACTCGGCCGGCGGTCACCGCGCGGCCGGCTCCCTCGGCCACGACGCCTCGGCCGCGTACGTGTACGCGCAGCTCAAGAAGGCCGGCTACAACGTCTCGTACGAGAAGTTCGACTTCGTCTACACCGAGACCCTCGCCGAGAAGGCCTCCGTCCTCGGCGCCGCGCCCCGCGCGCTCGACGTCCGGGCGATGACCTACACCGAGTCCACCCCGGTCGGCGGCATCACCGCCGAGCTGGCGGCCGCCCCGCTCGACGCCGACGGTTCGGTCGGCTGCGAGCCGGGCGACTTCGCCGCCGGCTCCTTCACCGGCAAGATCGCCCTGATCAAGCGCGGTGTCTGCCCCTTCTCGACCAAGCAGCAGAACGCCGCCGCGGCCGGCGCCGTCGGCGCGATCGTCTACAACAACACCGCGGGCCTGCTCTCCGGCACCCTCGGCGCCGCGGACGCCGGCAAGATCCCGACCGCCGGCATCTCCCAGGCCGAGGGCGAGCAGCTCGTCGCCGACCTCGCCAAGGGCCCGGTGAACCTCTCCTACGAGATCCGCCAGCTCAAGGAGAAGCGCTCCACCAACAACGTCATCGCGGAGACCAAGGGCGGCAACGCCGCCAACACCGTGATGCTCGGCTCGCACCTCGACTCCGTCACCGCGGGCCCCGGCATCAACGACAACGGCTCCGGCTCCGCCGGTCTCCTCCAGGCCGCCCTGGAGCTCGCCGAGTCGAAGGAGAAGGTCCGCAACAAGGTCCGCTTCGCCTGGTGGTCCGCGGAGGAAAACGGCCTCCTCGGCTCCGACCACTACGTCGCCAACCTGACGGCGCTCGACAAGAAGGAGATCAAGCTCTACCTCAACTTCGACATGATCGCCTCGCCGAACTACGGCCTGTTCGTGTACGACGGCGACAACTCGGACGGCGTCGGCGAGGGCGCGGGCCCCGAGGGCTCCGCGCAGCTGGAGCGGGACATCACCGACTTCATGGACCGGCGCGGACTCCCGCACGAGGGCACCGACTTCAGCGGCCGCTCGGACTACGGCCCGTTCATCAAGGCCGGCATCCCCTCCGGCGGCACCTTCACCGGCGCCGAGGGCATCAAGACCCCCGCGCAGGCGGCCAAGTTCGGCGGCGAGGCGGGCGTCGCCTACGACGTGAACTACCACGCCGAGGGCGACGACATCACCAACGTCAACCGCGAGGCCTTCGACGCCAACATCGACGTCATCGCCAACGCCGTCGGCACCTACGCCCACGACATCTCCTCGCTGCGCCGGCCGGTCGTCTCCGAACCGACCACGGGCGAGGGCAGCGACGGCGGTCTGCACGACGACCACCACGAGGTCACCCGGTAGGTCCCGCCCGGGGCCTCACCTGCGGCGGCGGGCCGTCCCGAAGATCGAGCGGCCGATCTCCCGGCCCAGCTGGGTGCCGATCGAGCGCGCCAGGGACCTGAACATCCCGCTGCCGACGACCTGTTCGACGAGCGAGGGCTCCTCTTCGGGGGCCCTCGCTCGTGTCGTTCCGGCCGCCTCCGCCTCCGCCTTCTGCTTGGGCTTCGCGGCCTCCGCCGTGCGCGCCTCCTCGTCCGCCGCCAGGCGCTCGTACGCCGACTCCCGGTCCACCGCCTGCGCGTACCGTCCGTACAGCGGCGAGCCCTGCACCGCCGCGTCGAGCGCGGCCGGGCCGACCGGCCCCATCAGCGACTCGGGCGCCCGCAGCCGGGTCGCCGCCACCGGCGTCGGCGCGCCCCGCTCGCTCAGTACGGTGACCACCGCCTCGCCCGTACCGAGCGAGGTGAGCACCTCCTCCAGGTCGTACGCCGACTCCGGGAAGGTCCGCACCGTCGCCTTCAGGGCCTTGGCGTCGTCCGGGGTGAAGGCGCGCAGCGCGTGCTGCACCCGGTTGCCGAGCTGGGCGAGGACGTCCGCCGGCACGTCCTTCGGGGTCTGGGTCACGAAGAAGACGCCGACGCCCTTGGAGCGGATCAGCCGGACCGTCTGCGTGATCGACTCCAGGAAGGCCTTCGACGCGTCCTCGAAGAGGAGATGGGCCTCGTCGAAGAAGAAGACCAGCTTCGGCTTCTCCAGGTCCCCGACCTCCGGCAGGTCGTGGAAGAGGTCCGCGAGCAGCCACATCAGGAAGGTCGAGAAGAGCTGCGGCTGCCGCTGTACGGCCGGCAGCTCCAGGACCGAGACGGTGCCCCGCCCGTCCGGCGCGGTCTTCAGGAACTCGGCGGTGTCGAACTCCGGCTCCCCGAAGAAGCCGCCCGCGCCCTGCTGCTCGAAGGCGGTCAGGGCGCGCAGGATGACCCCGGCGGTCACCGTCGAGAGGCCGCCGATCCCCTTCAGCTCGGGCTTGCCGACGTCCGAGACGAGGAAGGCGACCACCGCGCGCAGGTCCTTGAGGTCCACCAGCTCAAGGCCCTTGGCGTCCGCGTAGTGGAAGATCAGGCCGAGGGACTGCTCCTGCGTCCGGTTCAGCTGGAGCACCTTGGAGAGCAGCACCGGGCCGAAACTGGTGACCGTGGCGCGGATCGGGATGCCGGGGCCGAGGCCGCCGAGGCCGTAGAAGGCGCAGGGGAAACCGGTGGGCGTCCACTCCTGGCCGACCTGCGCGGCCCGCTCCCGCACCTTCGCGCCGTCCTCGCCGGGGGCGCCGACGCCCGAGACGTCGCCCTTGACGTCGGCGAGGAAGACCGGGACGCCGTGGGCGGAGAGCTGTTCGGCGATCAGCTGGAGGGTCTTGGTCTTGCCGGTGCCGGTGGCGCCGGCGACGAGACCGTGCCGGTTGAGGACGGGCAGCGGGACGCGTACGGGCGCGTCCGGGTGGCAGGCCCCGTCCCACAGCACGGCGCCCAGGTCGAGCGCGGGGCCCTCGAAGGCGTACCCGGCCGCGATCTCCGCGACGGGACCGGGAAGCGCGGCCCGCCCGGGCGCCGCCGGCTCCGGTGCAGCCGGCTCCGGTGCCGTCTGCTCCGGTGCGGCCTGCTCCGGTGCCGCCTGCTCCGGTGCCGCCGGCTCGGGCGTGGTGCGCTCCGCCGTGGCGCGCTCCGGCGCGGCCTGCCCGGACTCCTGCTGCTCCGCCTCGCCCATGCGGCACCCCAATGTCGGTTATGTCATGGTCTGTGACAGCATCCCATCGGTTCCGCGTGGCTGCGCCGGGGACCGCTCGCCCGGTAGGCTTTCCGTGTGATCTTCAAGCGCATCGGAAACGGCCGGCCGTATCCCGACCACGGCCGGGAAAGCACCCGGCAGTGGGCGGACGTCGCCCCGCGCCCGGTCCGCCTCGACCAGCTCGTCACCACCAAGGGCCAGCTGGACCTGGAGACCCTGCTCGCCGAGGACTCCACCTTCTACGGCGACCTCTTCGCGCACGTCGTGAAGTGGCAGGGCGACCTGTACCTCGAGGACGGACTGCACCGCGCCGTCCGCGCGGCCCTCCAGCAGCGCCAGGTGCTCCACGCGCGCGTGCTCGAACTGGACTGACGTCACCGCCGGGGACCCCGCGCGCTGATCCTTTCGGGGGCAGTTCGCGCCCATCCGGCCGTGATCACATGATCATCAAGTAGGCATCGCGCACGGGCGGCATTACGCTGCGCCCATGAGCATGCTCACTCCCCCCGGCATGGGCGGAAAGTACCGCATCACGGGGGATGTCTACCCGCGCATGCGCCGACCCCACCGCCGGCGCAGGATCGTCCTGGCCTCGGCCGCCGCGGTGGTCGTGCTCGGCGCGGCCGGCTGGGGCACGCTCCAGCTCGTCGACGTCTTCTCCGGCGGCGACGACACCCGGCAGAGCGCCGCCGGCAAGCAGGCCGACTGCAAGCCCGCGCCCACCCCGAGCGCCACGGCCGCGGCGAAGCCGCCGAAGCCCGCGCAGGTCACGGTGAACGTCTACAACGCGACCCCGCGCAAGGGACTCGCCAAGGCCACCGCCGACGAGCTCAAGAAGCGCGGCTTCGCCATCGGCAAGATCGGGAACGCGCCCGCCGCCTACGACAAGAAGGTGCCCGGCGCCGGACTGCTGCTCGGCGCCCCGGCCGCCTCCAAGGGCGCCTTCGCCGTCCTCGGCACCCAGCTGACCGGTGCCACGACGAAGGTCGACGCCCGCACCACGGCGGACGTCGACCTGATCATCGGTACGGCCTTCAAGACCCTGTCGCCCAAGGCGACGGCGGACGCGGCGCTCGTGGCCCTCGCCAAGCCCAAGCCCGCGCCGACCCGCTGCTGAGGCGTGGGGCGCCGCTGAACCCCGAAGGGTCTACTCGGCGGCGCCGTACATGCGGTCACCGGCGTCGCCCAGGCCCGGGACGATGTAGCCGGCCTCGTTGAGCCGCTCGTCGACCGAGGCCGTCACGACCGTCACCGGCGTGCCGGCGAGCTCGCGCTCCATGACCTCGACGCCCTCCGGGGCGGCGAGGAGCACCACGGCCGTCACGTCGTCCGCGCCGCGCCGGATCAGCTCCTGGATCGCCGCGACCAGCGTGCCGCCGGTCGCCAGCATCGGGTCGAGCACGTACACCTGGCGGCCCGAGAGGTCCTCCGGCATCCGGGTGGCGTAGGTCGACGCCTCCAGCGTCTCCTCGTTCCGGATCATGCCCAGGAAGCCGACCTCGGCCGTCGGGAGCAGCCGCACCATGCCGTCGAGCATGCCGAGCCCGGCGCGCAGGATCGGGACGACCAGCGGACGCGGGTACGACAGCTTCACGCCGCTCGTCGGCGTGACCGGGGTCTCGATGTCGACCCGCTCGGTCCGCACGTCCCTGGTCGCCTCGTAGGCGAGCAGGGTGACCAGCTCGTCGGCGAGCCGGCGGAAGGTCGGGGAGTCCGTGCGCTTGTCGCGCAGGGTGGTGAGCTTGTGGGCGACCAGCGGGTGATCGACGACGTGGAGACGCATGACCCCACAGTAGCCCGCCGCGCACTGGCACCGACCCACGCCGCTGCGGCAAGGTGGGAGCACAGGGACCCAGTGATGGGGTGGTGTGGCCGATGCCCGACCCGAAGAACACGTCCGGCCGGCTCCGGGGCGACACGGAGCCCCGGCCGCCGGAACCGCAGCCGGAGACCGACGCGGAGCGCCGCAGGCGCCGCGCCCAGTTCCTCCGCGAGCTCGGCGAGGCGAAGGCGCTGCGCGACCGGGTCCAGCCCCGGCGCGCCCGGGCGGCCCGGATGAGACAGGCGATGCGCATGCGCACCTTCCGTTGGTGAGGCCCCTGGCCACGGCCGATGCGCCCCCTCCGTGCGCCGGGGTCGTACGCCCACCCGAACGCGGTGTGGTTCAGACTGATGCACGACGCAAGAGCCGAAGACCTCTCCTGAGGCCGTCGTTTCTGTCACGATGCCGATTGGGCGGGGCTCAGGAGCGCGCCGCCGGATCATCACACCTCTGATCAGTGGGAGAGTCAGGTGTACTTCGCCGCACTGCTCGCGCGCACCGAAGACGGGTGGGAAGCGAGCGATACGGAGCTCGACGACGTGGAGACGCTGGCGGACCTGGCCGAGCTGGCCCGTGAGGCGGCGGCCGACGAAGGGGAGACCGTCCTCGTCTTCATCGAGCAGGAGGACGCGTGGTTCGGCGTCGTCCGCGTCGACGGAGAGGACGACCCCCGGGTCTACGTCTCCCACGCGGCGGCCGCGGCCCGCTCCTCGTACGGGGAGATCCTCACCTCGGAACTGCTCGGCGACGACGACCCGGACAGCGAGCTGGACGAGCTGGACAAGCTCGCGGACCTGGACGGCACCGAGGACGGCGAGCCGGAGCACGCTGCCGACGGGGACGAGGACGACGCCTCCGCCGGCAGCGCCGGCATCGCGCCGGCCGGCCCGCTCGGCGACGGCCGGATCCTCGCCGACCTCGGCATGCCGGAGCGGACCCTGCTCGGGCTGACCGAGGACGCCCTCGGGGAGATCGCCGACGCCATCGGCGCCTCCGAGATCCTGGAGGCCGTCCGCTAGTGCCGACCGCGGTACCCGGCCCCGTGCCGGACTCCTGGCGGGACGCCATGCGTCTCGCCCTCGCCGAGGCCGACGCGGCCGTGCCGGCCGGTGACGTACCGGTCGGCGCGGTCGTGCTCTCCCCGTCCGGCGAGGTCCTCTCCCGCGGCCACAACGAGCGGGAGGCGACCGGCGATCCGACCGCACACGCCGAACTCCTGGCGCTGCGCCGGGCCGCCGCCGCCACCGGCGAGTGGCGGCTGACCGGCTGCACCCTCGTGGTGACCCTGGAGCCCTGCGTGATGTGCGCGGGCGCGCTCGTCCAGTCCCGCGTCGAGCGGGTCGTCTACGGCGCCGACGACGAGAAGGCGGGCGCCGCCGGCTCCCTCTGGGACCTCGTCCGCGACCGCCGTCTCAACCACCGCCCGGAGGTCGTCCGCGGGGTCCTCGGCGAGGAGTGCGCCGAGCTGCTGACCGCCTTCTTCCGCGCCCGCTGACCTGCGCGGGGATACGGATTTCTTGGCTGGGCGACTTTGGGCTAAGCTCTCTCTCGGTAGCGTGTCCGAGCGGCCGAAGGAGCTCGCCTCGAAAGCGAGTGTGGGGAAACTCACCGAGGGTTCAAATCCCTCCGCTACCGCCAGAACGAAGGGCCCGACGCGAAAGCGCCGGGCCCTTCGGCGTTCCCCGTTCCGCGCCGCCGGACCGCGCGGGGGACACGACGAAGGGCCCTGGCGCATCGCCAGGGCCCTTCGTCGTGCCGCCCACGTCCCGCCCTGACGTTGGGACGGGGGGAGCGGCATCGGGGGGACAAGCCGCTCCCCCCGATGAGAACCGGTCCGGCAAGCCCTGCGCCGCAGTCAGGGGGGAAGCTCGCGGCGCGGACCCCGCAGTGCGGGCCGGTTCCATGTGCCCTGCGGATTCCTGCCAGATCCGCCGGGCTCGACATCCATCCTGCTCCCCGTACCCCCTTCCGGGGGACGGCGAAAGACCCCGAACGCAGGGCCCTTGGTCCATAAAGGCTCGGTTAGAGTGGCCACCGCCCAGGCGGGGTCACGGTACGGGGAGGGGAGGGGCCGATGTCCCAGGCGAGGAAAGTCGCGGTCTACGCGTTCGGGGTCTTCGTGCTGTACGCGATCATCACGGCCCCCGACCGGTCCGCCGAGCTGGTCCAGATAGGCTTCGAGGGCCTTTCCAGCGCCGCCAAGGGTGTCGGAGAGTTCATGACCGAACTCATCAACTAAGACTTGGTCCGTCCTTCACCAAGGGGTGAGCTGTGGACTGCACGCGGGGCGGGGTCCGGGCTTTCCGGCGTGGTCGCGCGCGGGGCGCGTCTCATCCGGGGTCGCTCGGTCCCGCCGTCCGGCGGTTGGGGAAGCAGAGGCCCCGTGCTGACGCGGGACTGCCACGCGACCAGCAGCCCGAGGGCTGTTCTGGCACGGTGTGGTTGACTTCCACAGCGCTTCTTCCAGCGCTTCTGTGGATGTGATCTGTGCGTTCCGGGACGCGGTGGTGTCCAGGAACGCGGTCTTGGGGTCGTCCATGTCGGTGAAGCGGACGAACGCGGCCAGTGCGGCGGACACGAGGTCACGCTTGCCGACGAGGCCGCACGCTATGCACTTGTGCTCACGGTCCCGCAGCGTCTTGGGTGCGCGCTCGCCGCACATGCAGTGCTGGGACAGGGCGGTGGACCAGGTGGAGGCCCGTACGAGCCCTCCTCCGGCGGCCTTGCACTCGATCTCCAGGGCGGAGATGAGCATGCCGGGTGTGGTCTGGGCCAGGCGTTTACCCCACAGCCGGTACCAGGTGCGGATGTCGCAGTCCTCCACCACCAGCACGGGGCCGTGGACGGCGATAATCTCCCGCGCTACGAGGCGGGCGCGGTGGCGCCGGTACTCGGCAGCACCGGCGGCGGCTTCGGCCTGGCGGGCGCGCAGCTCCCGGTAGCCGGCGGACAGCCGGTCATGGCGGAACGCCTGCTTCGGTACCCCGTCGACGCGGGAGGCGCGGGCACCACCCGGTACCGTCACGGACTTGGACGTCAGCCCCTGGGCGGCGCGGCGTTCGGCGCGCTGCCGCTGCCGCTTCGACAGCCCGTATTGGGCAGTGTTCGTGGCCCGGCGGGAACGCTCCAGGGCTCGCGTCCGGCCGCGCCGCTTCCTCTCCTCCCTCTCCAGCCGCGCCCGTTCCTGGTCGGTCAGCACAATCTCCGAGGATGCCGGGGCGCCGTCGGCGGGGTCCAGGGTGGCGGGGAAGGAAACGACGGACAGGTTGGCGACGTTGCCGTCCACCCCGCCGACCCGGTCCAGCCCGGCGGCCTCGGCGCGCATGGCACGAACCGCCGGGGAGGCGTAACCGGGGCCGAGGACCATCATGTGCGCCTCGTACACCCAGCCCCCCGGCGCGGACGCCTTGCGGCGGCGGACGAGATCCACCTTGTGCCAGTGCGCGTCGGCTTCGAGGAAGTGCCGTACGCGGTCCTCCTGGCCAGGGCCCTGGGGGATGCGGACGGGCAGGACGAGGTCACCGCGCCTGCCGTCCGGGCCGCCCGCGAACACCACGGCGAGGGGTCCGGTGTGGTCCCACCAGGTCGCCCTGCGCGTGCCCCTGCCGGTGGGGATCCGGCCGTCCGGCTGTGCCGGCGTCGGCATCCGGCGCGGCTGCGTCAGGTCGCGCTGTCCACCGCCGGTGTAGGCCGTCATGTGCCCGGCCAGGGTGCCGACGAGGCGGAATGTCTCCCACTTGCGTTCGGCGGTGTGGGAGCGGGCGCGGCCCGGAATCCGGGTGAAGTCGTGCCACCGCCCGACCTTGGGACGGCCGTTACGGTGGCCGGTTGCGTCCGGGAAGAGGTGCCGCTGTACGCCGTTCCACACCTCATCGGCCATGTGCAGAGCAAGGGCCTTGGACACGTGGTGCTCGAGGTGGCCGGAGCGGTCCAAGTGCCGGTACGCACACCGCTCCAGCGCCTCGCGTGAAAGGCCGAGGCGCTGCCGGACGGCCTTCGCACCATGGGTGTCGCGTTCGCGCTCGGCGGCCCAGTAGGCGTCGACCCTTGCGCGGGCGTCGCGCTGAACGGCCCGCTTGACCGACCACATCGCCCCGAACAACTTCCCCAGCCGGACAAGATCGGCCGGATCGGCGACGGCCAGCGGCAGCACCACCACCGACACCATCCCGTCATCGGGCCTGGTCCACCTCGGGGCCTTGTTCTTCCCCCGGAACTTCTTCGGCACCTGGACCGCCCGCACCGCGATCCCCCCCAGCCGTAAACGAGCCGACCTCAGGCAAATTACGTGATAAGTCCGACGATGGGAAAAGAATCGGAAATAGAGTGATAATCATTCAGGAATCCTGGCCCTGCAGACGCCTGGCGGACGGCCGCAACGGCATCGTCGGCTTCCGTGCCACCATGGCCAACAAACGGAACAAGCCTAAGGAGCCCTCGTGATCCGCCATCTGGTCCTCTTCAAGCTCGACGAGGGTGTCGAGCGGGACGAGCCGCGCGTCGTCGCCGGCGTCGAGGCCTTCCGCGCCCTCGGCGGGCAGATCCCCGAGCTGCGCTTCTGGGAGTGCGACTGGAACGTGTCGGAGCGGCCGATCGCCTACGACTTCGCGATCAACTCGGCCGTGGAGGACCTGGAGGCGCTCCAGCGGTACCTCGACCACCCGGCGCACCAGGCGGGCGTCGCGCTCTGGCGCGAGTTCTCCACCTGGGTGATCGCGGACTACCCCTTCTAGGTCCCCCTCAGGGCCGTTCGGCCCCGTACGCCTTCGAGACCCCCCGCCGTCCGGGCGGGGGGTCTCGCGCGTTTCCGCCCATCACGCCTCTGGCCTCCGCTTTTTGCTCCACCATGCCCTCAACACGTGGTTATGCGGTGCTTGCACACAGTGGACATGTCTTGTGATGCTATGACCGCTTTTGACGGATGAGTTGACCGTAGTTGAACGACCAGTCGACCAGCTACACCAGCCAAAGGGGTGGCGTGAACGTGCCGGCCAGTACAGCGCCTCAGGTCCCGCCCCAGCACGAGGGGGGCGAAGCCCCGGAGACCCCCCGGCCCCGGGACCGGAGCAGCCGCGGCGCCGACACCAGGGCGCTCACCCAGGTGCTCTTCGGGCAGCTCAAGAACATGGAACCGGGCACCCCCGACCACGACCGGGTGCGCGGGGCGCTCATCGAGGCCAACCTGCCGCTCGTGCGCTACGCGGCGGCCCGCTTCCGCTCGCGCAACGAGCCGATGGAGGACGTCGTCCAGGTCGGCACCATCGGCCTGATCAACGCGATCGACCGCTTCGACCCGGACCGGGGCGTGCAGTTCCCGACCTTCGCCATGCCGACCGTGGTCGGCGAGATCAAGCGGTACTTCCGCGACAACGTCCGCACCGTGCACGTGCCGCGCCGGCTCCACGAGCTGTGGGTGCAGGTGAACGGCGCCACCGAGGACCTGACGACCGCGCACGGCCGCTCCCCCACCACCGCCGAGATCGCCGAGCGGCTGCGGATCGGCGAGGACGAGGTGCTCGCCTGCATCGAGGCCGGACGGTCGTACCACGCCACCTCGCTGGAGGCGGCACAGGAGGGCGACGGGCTGCCCGGACTGCTCGACCGGCTCGGCTACGAGGACCCCGCGCTCGCCGGCGTCGAGCACCGCGACCTGGTCCGGCACCTGCTCGTCCAGCTGCCCGAGCGGGAGCAGCGGATCCTGATGCTGCGCTACTACAGCAACTTGACGCAGTCTCAGATCAGTCAGGAGCTCGGGGTCTCGCAGATGCACGTGTCAAGGCTCCTCGCCCGCAGCTTCGCCCGGCTGAGATCCGCAAACAGAATCGAGGCATGACCGGAACGGGTAGACCGGTTCGGAGCAGTTCCACGGCGCCCCAATTGCCGTACACCCCTTGTTTCCTGCGGATATGCGCCCCCTCCTTGTCGACAAGTCACTACAGCGTGTTGCCGACATGTGACATTCTGCTGGGGACGCGTTTGCCGCAGCCCCACGGCCGGTATTGAGGTGGAAGCTGCGTTCCTCCGATGGTCGCGGCCCCACCGCGACCGTCCGCGACCTCAAGGGGGTGGCATGTCCGCAGAACAGGGCAGCTCGAAGGTGCTCACGCTCACGCCCGTTCCGGTCCTCGTGTCCGAGCCGGTACCCACGCAGACGACGGCGACGACCGCGGCCGAGAGCGAAGCGCTCCTCCCCCCGGCACCCACCGTCGCCCCGGAAGCCCTCGACACCCGCACCCTCTCCCGCTCCCTGTTCCTGCGGCTGCGCGCCCTCGACGCCGTGGGCGCCGCGGCGGACAGCCCGGAGCGCACCTACGTCCGCGACACCCTCATCGAGCTGAACCTCCCGCTCGTGCGGTACGCGGCGGCCCGCTTCCGCTCGCGCAACGAGCCGATGGAGGACATCGTCCAGGTCGGCACCATCGGCCTGATCAAGGCGATCGACCGCTTCGACTGCGAACGGGGCGTGGAGTTCCCGACGTTCGCCATGCCGACGGTCGTCGGCGAGATCAAGCGCTTCTTCCGCGACACCTCGTGGTCGGTGCGCGTCCCGCGCCGGCTCCAGGAGCTGCGGCTCGCGCTCACCAAGGCCAGCGACGAGCTCGCGCAGAAGCTCGACCGCTCGCCGACCGTGCCCGAACTCGCCGCCGTGCTCGGGGTGTCGGAGGAGGACGTCGTCGACGGCCTCGCGGTGGGCAACGCCTACACCGCATCCTCGCTCGACTCCCCGTCCCCGGAGGACGACGGCGGCGAGGGCTCCCTCGCGGACCGCCTCGGCTACGAGGACGCGGCCCTGGAGGGCGTCGAGTACCGCGAGTCGCTGAAGCCGCTGCTCGCCAAACTCCCGCCCCGGGAGCGGCAGATCATCATGCTCCGCTTCTTCGCGAACATGACCCAGTCGCAGATCGGCGAGGAGGTCGGCATCTCGCAGATGCACGTCTCGCGCCTGCTCACCCGCACCCTCGCACAGCTCCGCGAGGGCCTGATCTCCGACTGAGCAGCCGGCGGACTTCCGCGAATCCGCCCCTTGTTGACGTGATGTCAGCCACACTGGGGCGCATGAGCCGCAGGAAGCAGCCGGTACTCGTGGCGGTGGCGCTCTGCCTCGGCGGAGCGCTCACCGCGTGCGGAGGCGGAGGAGACGGCGAGGGATTCACGGCGGTCGGCGCCGGCCCCTCGCCCGGCGGCCCGGTCGCCCCCTCGGGCGCGGTCACCCTGGTCCCGCTGGACAGCCCCACGGCGAGCGGCACCACCTCCAGCACCTCGTCCCCGCCCCCGGCGCCGGACGCACCGCCGGACGGACCGGGGCCGTCACCGTCGCCCGGCACCGGTACGCATACGGGCGCGGGCGCGGGTCCGGGCGCCGGATCCTCCGGGTCCGGGTCGGCTTCCGGCGGGCGTACGGAACCGGGGGCGCCGCCCGGCGGCTCCTCCGGCGGAGGCTCGTCCGGCGGGGGCTCCTCGTCCGGCGGGACGGCGGCCCCGCCGCGTACCCCCGGCACCACGCCCGGCACACCCGGCACCACCGCCGCGCCGACCACCTCCCCCGCGCCCACCCCTCCCTCGCCCCGGCCCTCCACGCCGACGCCCGCGCCCGGGCCCGCCGTGCTCACGGTCTCCGCGCCGGTCACCGCCGACGGGGAGCGGCGCTGGTGCGAGCGGGTCACGGTGACCTTCCGGAACACCGGCGGCTCCCCCGCCACCTCCGGCACCGTCGGCTTCGAGACCCATGTCATCGGCGCGCTCGGCGTCGACTGGGGCGCGGTCACGACCACCCAGCCGCTGCCGGCCCCGATCGCCGCCGGGGCGGCGCGGAAGCAGACGTACACGGTCTGCCTGGAGTCCTGGCGGGTGCCGCTCGGCATGCGCGTCGAGACCCGCGAGGTGACCGCTAGCTGGCGGTGAGCCCGTACCGGACGCCCGTCAGCTCCTCGGAGAGGTCCCAGAGGCGGCGGCCCGTCTCCGGGTCGGCGGCCGTGGCGGAGGGTTCCACCCGGGTCGGGTGGCCGCGGAGCTCGCCGAGGCCGTCCGGGCCGATGAAGTCGCCGCCGGCCGCGTCCGGGGCGGTCGCCGCGTAGAGCTGGGGCAGGACGCCGCGCTCCGGGCGCTGGGCGAGCAGCGGGTTGCCGATCCGGCTGTAGAAGAACCGGGAGAAGCCGGTGATGTCCCGGGTCTGGAGGCCGGTCGCGGTGTAGCCGGGGTGGGCGAGGATGCTGCGGACCCCGCTGCCGACGGCGGTGAGCCGACGGTGCAGTTCGTGACCGAAGACCGCGTTGGCCAGCTTCGACCGGCTGTAGAAGGGCATCGGGGCGTAGTCGCGCGCGCCGGTGAGGGCGGCGGGGTCGGCGGGGTCGGCGAGGGGGAGGGTGCCCCGCCGGTGCATCAGCGAGCTGACCGTGACCACCCGGCCGTCGGCCGGCAGGCGGTCGAGCAGCAGGCCGGTGAGGGCGAAGTGGCCGAGGTGGTTGGCGGCGAACTGGAGCTCGTGGCCCTGGGCGCTCAGCGTGTGGGGCGGGCCCATGACGCCCGCGTTGTTCACGAGGACGTCGAGGCGCGGATGGTCGGCGCGCACGCCCTCGGCGAAGGCGCGCACCGAGTCGAGGTCGGCGAGGTCGACGCGGCGGACGGTCAGGAGGTCCGGGGGGACGCCGTCGGCGGTGAGCGCGGCGACGGTCCGCCGGCCCTTCTCCTCGTCCCTTACGGCGAGGATCACCCGGCCGCCCCGCAGGGCGAGGGCGCGGGTGGTCGCGAGGCCGAGGCCGCTGGTGGCCCCGGTGACGACGTGGATCCGGCCGGTGAGGTCCGGGATGGCGTCGGCGGTCCAGTGTGGGGTGCGCGTTCGACTCATGCGACACACATTGCCGTGCGTGTCACTCGGTGTCAAACATGGCGGGTGATGTCATGGACGTCACCGCGTTAGCATCGGTCGGGTGAGCACCCCATCCGCGTCCCGCACCCCGGCCCCCGCGCCCGGCGCCCCGGCCCCCGCCGCTCCCGTCCCGCGTGCCTCGACGCTCGCCCAGCGCAAGCGTCAGCTCGTCGCCACCGAGCTGACCGAGACCGCGCTCCAGCTCTTCGCGCACAAGGGCTTCGAGGCCGTCACCGTCGACGAGGTCGCGACCGCCGCCGGGGTCTCGAAGCGGACCTTCTTCCGCTACTTCGCCTCCAAGGAGGACGTGGTCGTCCAGTTCCTGGCCGGGATGGGCGCCGACATGCGGGCGGCGCTGGCCGCCCGGCCGGCCGGGGAGCGCCCCTCGGCCGCGCTGCTGCACGCGGTCTCCGTGCCGCTCGCCGCCTGCGGCGACCACCCCGAGCGGACCCTCCCCGTGGTCCGGCTGATCCTGGGGACGCCCGCGCTGTTCGCCCGCCTCCTGGAGCACGAGGCCGGCTGGCGGGAGGAGCTTGCCGCGGAGCTGGCGGCCCGGCTCGGGCTCGACCCGGCAGGCCTGTACCCGCCGCTCGCGGCGGGCATGGCGCTCACCGCCTTCGAGACGGTGCTCTCCCGGTGGAGCCAGGACGCGGGCAGCGGAAGCGGGAGCGGGGAGAACGGGGGCGCGGGGAGCGGAAGCGGGAGCGGGAGCGGGAGCGGGAGCGGGGAGAACGGGGGCGCGGGGAGCGGCGGGGGCCGGGGCGCCGATCCGCTCGCGCTGATCACCGAGGCCTTCGGGATCCTCGCCCCGGCGCTGGACGCCGTACAGGGGTGAGGAACGACGGAGGGGGCCGGTCCCGTACGGATACGGAACCGGCCCCCTCCGTCGTACCGGGGGAACGCGGGTCAGGAGACGGCGAGCCAGACGACCGCCGCCACCACCACGATCGCGCCGATCACGCCGGCGATCACGCCGAGGCGCGGGCCGCCCGCCGAGACGGTCGCGGCCTGCTGCGGCTGGTGCTGGGGGCCCTCGTCGACGAAGGCGCGGAACATCTGGGTGCTGCCGGCGGGGTCGTAGCCCTCGGGGCCCTGGGCGCCCTGGCCGTACGGTGCTTGCGGGTTGTGTGCCATGGGCCAGGACCCTAGCGAAAGCGGGGTGAAGGGCCCAAGCCCCGGCACCCCGCCGCACCCCGACCTCCACCTCGCCTCCGCTTTGCCGATTCTTTAGCACCGTTTGACCGATTTAGTTTGCCTGGAGCAACCATCCATCTTTATGGTTGCCCTAAGCAACAAGTTGGAAGGGGTGCGGTGCCGTGGAGCGTCTCGTGGAGCCGAACAGCAGCCGCTACGAGGATCTCGCCCGCGCCATCAGCGCGATCGGGGCCGTGAAGCGCGGCGTCGCCCGCGTCCTGCCCGGCGACTGCCAGGGCGGCGCCGCCGCCGTCCTCGCCATGCTCAAGCACCACGGGGACATGCGGACCAGCCGGCTGGCCGAGCTGATGGCCGTGGACATGTCCGTCTGCAGCCGCCACGTCGCGCACACCGTCTCGCGCGGCTGGGTCGAGCGGCTGCCCGACCCCGACGACGGGCGCTCCCGCATCCTGCGGCTGAGCCCCGAGGGCTTCGCGATGCTCACCGAGCTCGACCGCCGGGTGACCGAAGCCTTCACCCACTACCTCGCGGAGTGGTCCGACGACGACGTCGCACTGCTCACCACCCTGCTCGCCCGACTCCGCGACTCCTTCGGGGACTGCCGGGCCACCCACGCCTGACCACGCCGACCGCGCGTGAGCCTGCCCGACCACCCTGACCACGCTCGCAACCAGAGGAATCCCACTTCATGGCTACGACCACACCCGACACCGGTGTGCGGGGCGCCCCGGCCGCCGAGACCGGAGGCCCCGCGGCTCCGATGACACACCGTCAGATCATGGAGGCGCTCTCCGGGCTGCTGCTCGGCATGTTCGTCGCCATCCTCTCCTCGACGATCGTCTCCAACGCCCTCCCGCAGATCATCACCGACCTGGAGGGCGGCCAGTCCGCCTACACCTGGGTCGTCACCGCGACCCTGCTGTCGATGACCGCCACCACCCCGCTCTGGGGCAAGCTGGCCGACCTCTTCTCCAAGAAGCTGCTCATCCAGATAGCCCTGACCATCTACGTGGCGGGCTCGGTCGTCGCGGGTCTCTCCCAGTCCACCGGGATGCTGATCGCCTGCCGCGTGGTCCAGGGCATCGGCGTCGGCGGTCTCACCGCCCTCTCCCAGGTCATCCTCGCCGCGATGATCGCCCCCCGTGAGCGCGGTCGCTACAGCGGCTACCTCGGCGCGGTCTTCGCCGTCGCCACCGTCGGCGGCCCGCTGCTCGGCGGCGTCATCACCGACACCGAGTGGCTCGGCTGGCGCTGGTGCTTCTACGTCGGCGTGCCGTTCGCGCTGCTCGCCCTGGTCGTCCTGCAGAAGACCCTCAAGCTGCCGACCGTGAAGCGCGAGGTCAAGGTCGACTGGGCCGGCGCCTTCTTCATCAGCGCCGCCGTCTCCCTGCTCCTCGTCTGGGTCACCTTCGCCGGCGACAAGTACGACTGGATGTCCTGGCAGACCGCCGCCATGGTCGGCGGATCGGTCCTGCTCGGCGCGCTCTTCGTGCTCGTCGAGTCGAAGGCCTCCGAGCCGATCATCCCGCTGCGGCTCTTCCGCAACCGGACCATCACGCTCGCCTCGCTCGCCTCGCTCTTCGTCGGCGTCGCGATGTTCGCCGGCACGGTCTTCTTCAGCCAGTACTTCCAGCTGGCCCGCAACGAGTCGCCGACCATGTCCGGCGTCCTCACCATCCCGATGATCGCCGGCCTCTTCGTCTCCTCGACGGCCTCCGGCCTGATCATCACCAAGACCGGCCGCTGGAAGGCCTGGCTGATCAGCGGCGGCGCGCTCGCCGCCGCGGGCCTCGGCCTCCTCGGCACCCTGCGGTACGACACCCCGTACTGGCACATCGCCCTCTTCATGGCGGTGCTCGGCCTGGGCATCGGCATGATGATGCAGAACCTGGTGCTCTGCACGCAGAACCAGGTCGCCCCCGCCGACCTCGGCGCCGCCTCCTCCGTCGTCACCTTCTTCCGCTCCCTCGGCGGCGCGATCGGCGTCTCGGCGCTCGGCGCGGTCATGGCGCACCGGGTCACGGACTACGTGAAGGAGGGCATCGCGGAGCTCGGCCCGAAGGCCGCGTCGGCGATGGGCCAGGGCGGCCCCGGCGGCGCCATCCCCGACATGGACACGCTGCCCGCCCCGATCCGCACCGTCTTCGAGAGCGCGTACGGACACGGCGTCGGCGACGTCTTCCTCTACGCGGCGCCGTTCGCGCTGCTGGCCTTCCTGGTGACGCTCTTCATCAAGGAGGTCGCGCTGAAGAGCAGCACGGTCACGCCCGAGGAGGCGTAACGGACTCCCGGCCGCGCTTCGAGCGGAGGCGCGGCCGGGTCAGGACGGAGCGGCGGGCAGGGGACGGCCCGCCGCTTCGTCATGCTTCCGGTGCCCCCGCGGCCTCGCGGGCCACCATCGCCTCGATGCCGGCGACCAGGATGTCCAGGGCGTAGGCGAAGTCCCGCTCCCAGATGGTCGTGACGGAGCCGTGCGAGGCCCGCTCGTCGAGGATATCGGTCATCGGCTCCAGCGCCTCGCGGAACTGCGGGTCCTCGCGGAAGGCGGCGACGGAGCCGGTGTAGAAGTCGTCCTGCGTCATGCCCGCCTCGGCCGCCCGCCGCTCGAACTGCGACTCGATCGTGCCGTAGCCGTACACGAACTGGAAGACCGCCGACATCGCGCCCGGCTGGCCGCTCAGCGGCAGCCCGGTCTCCCGGACGGCCTCCTGGATCTTCCCGCCGACGGCGATCGCGTGCGGCCCGATGTTCAGGTACTGGCCCGCGCACGGCGACATCCAGGGGTGGCGGACCAGCATCCGCCGGTAGTGCAGGGCGAGCGTCCGGAGCCGCTCGCGCCAGTCGGCCCCGGCGGCGACCGCGTCCAGGTCGATCTCCGCGTACACGGTGTCGATCGCGTACTCGATGATGTCGTCCTTGGTGTCCACGTACCAGTACAGGGACATCGCGGTGACGCCGAGCTCCGCCGCGAGCCGCCGCATCGACAGCTTGGCGAGCCCGTCCCGGTCGAGCATCCGCACCGAGGCGGCCACGATCCGGTCCCGGTCGAGCCCGGCGGGGCCGCCGCCGCTGCGGGCGGCCCGCTGCTCCAGCCAGACGCTGGAGCTCGTCGGGTTCTTGGTCCGGTCCGCGGCCTTGACCATGCTCGTACTCCGTCCGTCGGCAGTCGCCACCATGCTAGGCAGCGACGACGGGCTCGGCCGCCACGGGCTGCTCCGTCCGCTCCGCCCGCCTCAGCAGGAAGGCGGCGAGGAGGCCGCCGACGAGGACGGCGATCGCGCCGACCAGCTGGCTGGTCTGGAGCCCCGAGGCGAAGGCGTCGGAGATCCGCGCCCGTTCGGCGTCGTCGCCGGCCGCCGCGAGAGCCGCCGGGAGCGAGGTGGCGGTGACGGTGACGAGGGCGGCGAAGCGGGCGTTGAGGACGGCGCCGAGGACGGCGACGCCGAGGCCGTTGCCGAACTCGGCGAGGGTGCCGTTGACGCCCGCGCCCACACCGGCCTTCTCCGGCGGGATCGCGCTCATGATCGCGTTGGCCATGGCCGGGTTGGAGACCGCGAGGCCGACGCCCATCAGGACCAGGCCGAGCAGCATGCCCCAGTAGGTGCCGTCCGTGCCGCCGCCGATCAGGGCGATCGACGCGAGACCGGCGGCGACCAGCGTCATGCCGACCGTGACGGTGAGCGGGGTGCCGAGCTTCATCACGATCCGCGGGCCGACGCCGCTGAGGTTGAGGACGACCACGGTCAGCGCGAGCGGCGCCATCCGCAGACCGGCCTCCAGCGGCGCGTAGCCGAGCACGAACTGAAGGTGCTGGGTGAGCAGGAACAGCGAGCCGCCCATCCCGAACATCACCAGGATCGCGCCGGCGACCGCGCCCACGAACTTCTGGTTGCGGAAGAAGTGCATGTCGAGCATCGGATACGGGGTCCGCAGCTCCCACAGCGCGAAGGCGGCGAGCACGACGACGCCGATCGCGGCCGGGACCAGCACCTCGGTGGAGGTCCAGCCGTGCTCGGGGCCGGTGATGATCGCGTACACGGCGGCGGTCATGCCGATGGTGGAGAGCAGCGCGCCGAGCAGGTCCGGGCGGTCCCCCTGGGGGTTCTTCGACTCGGGGACGAGCCTGACCACGGCGACCAGGCCGATCACGGCCACCGGGATGTTGATCAGGAAGATCATCCCCCACCAGAAGTGGTCGAGGATCACGCCGCCGATCAGCGGGCCCGCGGCGAAGCCGAGCGAGCTGACGGTGGCCCAGAGGGCGATGGCCTTCACGCGCTCGGAGTCGTCGAAGATCTGCATGACGACGGCGAGGGTGGTGGTCATCAGGAGCGCGCCGCCGACGCCCATGCCCGCGCGGGCGGCGATCAGCTGCGCGGTGGAGCCGGCGAGGCCGGCGGCGAGCGAGCCGAGGCCGAAGAGGGCGAGTCCGACGGCGAGCAGCTTCTTGCGGCCGTAGCGGTCGGCGGCGTTGCCCGCCGTCAGGAGCAGGCCGGACTGGACGAGCGAGTAGGCGTTGATCATCCACTGGATGTCGCTGGTGGAGGCGTGGAGCTCGGTGGTCAGCGAGGGGATGGCGACGCTGAGGACGGTGTTGTCGAGGAGCACGGTGAGCTGGGCGAGACAGATGACGCCGAGGATCAGCCAGCGCTGGGGATGGCCGCCTGTGGCCGTCGGCGTGGCCGTGGGCGTGGCCGTCATGAGCACTCCTTATACGGTGTACGAGGTCGGGGTCTCGTACACCGTATAGGAGCTCTCGTACGCTGTATAGCGCTTTTCTACGCGGGCGCGGTCAGGTCGTAGAAGGTGGTGTCGCCGACGGTGGTGGCGGTGAAGTTCTCCTGGACCCAGGTGCTGATCTCGGAGCCGCCGCCCATGCCGCCGCCCATGCCGCCTCCGCCTCCGCCGCCTCCGATGAAGTAGTGGATCCGGCCTTCGGCGACGTACTGCTTGAACTGGGCGAGGGTCGGAGACGGGTCGCTGCCGTTGAAGCCGCCGATCGCCATGACCGGCTTCTCGGTGGCGAGCTGGTAACTGGCCGCGTTCTGCGCGCCGACGGCCGCGGCGGCCCAGGTGTACGCGTCGGCGTCCTGGAGCAGCTTCGCCTTGGCCTCGGCACCGACGGAGGCGCCGTTGAGCAGCCCGCCCATGCCGCCGCGCTCGCCGAAAGCCGGCATCCGACCGGTCCCGCCCGTGGGGGGCTGCTGACCGCCCTGGGCCTGACCACCGCCGGGGAAGCCGTTCGGGGGCTGCATGCCGTTCGGGGGCTGCATGCCGTTGGGAGGCTGTGCGCCGCCCGCCTGGCCGCCGCCGTCCGCGCCCCGGCCGCCGCCGTCCGTCCGCTGCGTCCCGGCGGGGAGTTCGCCGCCGCCCGGGAACCCGCGGCCGCCGCCCGGGCCCCGGCCGCCGAAGCCGGCGCCCGCAGGGCCCGCCGTGACGATGGAGCCCTGGTGGCCGGTGGAGAGCGTCTCCAGGGTGTACGCGAACGGGGCCGCGAGGCCCGCGGCCAGGCCGAGGCCCGCCGCCGCCAGGCCCAGGCGCCGGTCGACCCGGCCCGCGGCGAGCAGGCCGAGCGCGGCCACCGCGCCCGCGACGAGCACGGTCCAGCGCAGCCACGGGAGGTAGTCCGGCGTACGGCCAAGGAGCGTCCAGGACCACCAGGCCGTCACGCCGACCGCGGCCGCGAGCGTCGCCGAGGCAGCGATCCGGGTCCGCTCCTCCCACAGCACCGCCGCGCCCATGCCGACGAGGGCGGCGAGGTACGGGGCCAGGGCAACCGTGTAGTACTCGTGGAAGATGCCTGCCATGAAGCTGAAGACGCCGAGGGTCATCAGCAGCGAGCCGCCCCACACGAGGAACGCGGCCCGGGCCGTGTCCGTGCGCGGCGCCCGCCAGGTGACGACGAGTCCGGCGACGAGCAGCAGCAGCGCGGCCGGGAGCAGCCAGGAGATCTGGCCTCCGATGGAGTCGTTGAACATCCGCAGCAGCCCGGTCTCGCCCCAGCGGCCGCCCTGTCCGCCGCCGGGTCCGCCCCCGCCGCCGACGCTGCCGACCTCGTCGCCGTTGATCCGGCCGAGGCCGTTGTAGCCGAAGGTCAGCTCCAGGAAGCTGTTGTTCTGCGAGCCGCCGACGTACGGGCGCGAGGCCGCCGGCCAGAGCTCGACGAGCGCCACCCACCAGCCGCCGGAGACGATCAGCGCGAGCCCGGCGAGGCCCAGCCGGCCGAACCGCTTCAGCGGCCGGCCGGGCGCGCAGACGGCGTACACGAGCGCGAGCGGCGGCAGGATCAGGAAGGCCTGGAGCGTCTTCGCCAGGAAGGCGAAACCGAACGCGACCCCGGCCGCGACCAGCCACTTCGTCCCGCCCTCGGCCGACTCCAGGGCCCGCAGCACCGCGTACGCGGCCACGGTCATGAGCAGGGCGAGCAGCGCGTCCGGGTTGTTGAAGCGGAACATGAGCGCGGCGACCGGGGTGAGCGCGAGGACCGTGCCCGCGATCAGGCCGGCGCCCGCGCCGAAGCGGCGGCGGACGGCCGCGTACAGCACGGCGACCGTGCCCACGCCCATGAGCACCTCGGGCAGCAGGATCTGCCAGGAGCCGAGGCCGAAGAGGCGGACGGAGAGCGCCATCGGCCAGAGCGCGGCCGGCGGCTTGTCGACGGTGATGGCGTTCGCGGCGTCGAGCGAGCCGAAGAAGAAGGCCTTCCAGCTCTCGCCGCCGGCCTGGACGGCCGCCGAGTAGAAGGAGTTGGCGTAGCCGGACGCGGTCAGGTTCCACAGGTAGAGCGCGGTGGTGACGGCGAGCAGGCCGAGGAAGGCCGGGCGCACCCAGGGGGCGTCGTCGGGACGGCCGCGCCACAGCCGGGCGAGCCGGCCGGGGGCGCGGGGGCCGGCGTGCGCGGCCGGGGGCGCGGGTGGGTTCACGGGCGGGGTGAGGGCGGTCATCGGGGGTCCCCCGTGGGGTGTCGGCGGTCCGGGAAGACCCAGAGCCGGAAGAGCAGGAAGCGGAGCACGGTCGCGGCGAGGTTGGCGACGACGAGCACGGCGAGTTCGGTGGAGTGCGCCGGGTCGCCGGTGGCCGCGCCGAGCGCCGCGAGGGAGCCGCTGGTCAGGGCGAGGCCGATGGCGAAGACGACGAGCCCCTGCGCCTGGTGGCGGACGGCCCGGTCGCGGCCCCGGACGCCGAAGGTGAGCCGGCGGTTGGCGGCCGTGTTGGCGACGGCGGAGAGGAGGAGGGCGGCGGCGTTGGCGAGCTGGGCGCCGGTGCCGAGCCGGAAGAGGGAGTAGAGCGCGAGGTAGAAGAGGGTGGAGAGCACGCCGACGACGCAGAAGCCGACGAGCTGGCGGGCGAGTCCGCCGGGCACCCCGGAGAGCTCGCGGTCGCGCGGGTCGTCGCCGAAGGGCCGGGCGAGCCGGTCCAGCGGCAGCGAGCCGGTCGCGAGCGCCCTCCCGACCCGCCAGACGCCCTTCAGGTCGTCGGTGGCGGTCTTCACGATGTGCACGGTGGAGTCGGGGTCGTCGATCCAGTCGACCGGCACCTCATGGATCCGCAGTCCGGCCCGCTCGGCGAGGACGAGCATCTCGGTGTCGAAGAACCAGCCGGTGTCCTCGACCATCGGGAGCAGCCGCTCGGCGACGTCGCGCCGGATCGCCTTGAAGCCGCACTGGGCGTCGGAGAAGCGGGCGGCGAGCGAGCCGCGCAGGATCAGGTTGTAGGCGCGGGAGACGAACTCCCGCTTGGGCCCGCGCACCACCCGCGAGGAGCGGGCGAGCCGGGAGCCGATGGCCAGGTCGGAGTGGCCGGAGATGAGCGGCGCGACCAGCGGGAGGAGCGCGTTGAGGTCGGTGGAGAGGTCCACGTCCATGTAGGCGAGGACGGGGGCGTCGGAGGCCGACCACACGGTCCGCAGCGCCCGGCCGCGGCCCTTCTGTTCGAGCCGTACGGACCGCACTTCGGGCACCTCGGCGGCGAGGGCGGCGGCGATGGCGGGCGTGGCGTCGGTGGAGGCATTGTCGGCGACGGTGACGCGGAAGCCGTACGGGAAGGTGCGCGTGAGGTGCGCGTGGAGCCGGCGGACGCACGGCTCCAGGTCCTTCTCCTCGTTGTAGACGGGGATCACCACGTCCAGAACGGGCCGGCCCGCTTCGCTCACCGGCAGGTGCTCCCGGGCGGGGAGGGTGCCGGGGGCCTGCGTCGCGGGCCCCGCGAGGGTGTGGGTTCGCATGTCCACGACCCTCGACGGGCCCGCTGTCACGGCTGTGTGATCAGCCTGTGGTCAGCCTGTGAGTGCGGGCCCACGGGGTCCTTCTCCGCCGGGAGGATCACCGAGAAGACCGTCCGTCCGGGGACCGACGCGACGGTCACCTCGCCGCCGTGGGCGGCGACGACGGCCCGCACGATGGCGAGGCCGAGCCCGGTGGAGCCGGCCTGCCGGGAGCGGGAGGCGTCACCGCGGGCGAAGCGCTCGAAGACGGCGGGCAGCAGCCCGGGCGGGATGCCGGGCCCGTCGTCCTGGACCTCGACGACGACGGCCGCGCCCTCGCCCCGGACGCGGGCGGTGACGGTGGTGCCGGGCGGGGTGTGGGTGCGGGCGTTGGCGAGCAGGTTGAGCAGCACCTGCTGGAGCCGGGCGGCATCGCCGCGTACCGCCGTCTCCCGCCCGTCCTCGGGCAGTTCGAGGCGCCAGTGGTGGTCGGGCCCGGCGGCGCGGGCGTCCCCGACGGCGTCCACGACCAGCGGGACCAGGTCGGTGGTCTCGTTCGAGAGGGGGCGTCCGGCGTCGAGCCGGGCGAGCAGCAGCAGGTCCTCGACCAGTCCGGTCATCCGGGTCGCCTCGGACTCGATCCGGCCGAGCGCGTGCCGGGTGTCGGGGCCGCACTCCTCCCGGCCGCGCCGGGTGAGTTCGGCGTAGCCGCGGATGGAGGCGAGCGGGGTGCGCAGTTCGTGGCTGGCGTCGGCGACGAACTGCCGGACCCGGGTCTCGCTCTGCTGGCGGGCGTCGAGGGCCGCGTGGACGTGGTCGAGCATCCGGTTGAGGGCGGCGCCGACCTGTCCGACCTCGGTCCGTGGATCGGCCTCGGCGTCCGGCACCCGCTGGTGGAGCGCGACCTCGCCGCTGTGCAGCGGCAGCCGGGCGACCTGGGCGGCGGTGGCGGCGACCCGGCGCAGCGGCCGCAGCGCGATCCGGACGAGGACCGTCCCGGCGAGCGAGGCGGCGGCGAGGGAGGCGCCGGTGAGGCTGAGCTCGACGAGGACGAGGGTGGAGAGGGCGTTCTCGACCTCGGTGAGCGGGATGCCGGTGAGGAAGGCGCCGTGGGCGCCCTCGGTGTAGACGACCCGGTACGAGCCGAGCCCGCCGGGGAGGTCGACGGTGTGCGCCCGGCTGTCGCGGGGCACGGCGGCGAGCGCGCTCTCCTGCGCCGCGTCCAGCTCCCTGACCGGGAAGCGGGGTCCGTCGCCCGTACCGCTGCCGGCCACCTCCGTCGAGTACCCGGCCTCGGTGACCTTCCCGTCGTCGACGACGGCGCCGAGCGTGCCGATCGGCGAGCCCGGCGTGCCGAGGAAGGCGAGCGGCTCACGGCCGCGGAGCGGGTCGGGGCCGAGCGGCGCTCCCGGCGGCCCGGCGGCCCGCTGGGCGAGGCCGGTGAGCTGCTCGTCGGCCCGGTCGTAGAGGTAGGAGCGGTACGCGATGGTGGTGACCGCGCCGATGACGGCCGCGACGACCGCGATCAGCGCGACGGCGGAGACCACGAGCCGTGTCCGCAGCGACCACGGCCGCGGGGACCCGTTCCGGGGACGGAGGCGCACGGGGCCTACTCCCCCGGCTTGATGAGGTAGCCGGCCCCCCGCCGGGTGTGGATCATCGGCGAGCGTCCGGCGTCGATCTTCCGGCGCAGGTAGGAGATGTACAGCTCGACGACGTTGGCCTGGCCGCCGAAGTCGTACGACCACACGCGGTCGAGGATCTGGGCCTTGCTGAGCACCCGGCGCGGATTGCGCATGAGGTAGCGCAGCAGCTCGAACTCGGTGGCGGTGAGGTGGATGGAGTCTCCGCCCCGGGTGACCTCGTGGCTGTCCTCGTCGAGGGTGAGGTCGCCGACCACGAGGACCGACTCGCTGCGGGCCTGCGCCGCGCCCGAGCGCCGGATCAGGCCGCGCAGCCGGGCGACGACCTCCTCCAGGCTGAACGGCTTGGTGACGTAGTCGTCGCCGCCGGCCGTGAGCCCGGCGATCCGGTCCTCCACGGCGTCCTTCGCCGTCAGGAAGAGGACCGGCACCTCGGGCAGCTCGCGCCGGATCGAGCCGAGCAGGCTGAGCCCGTCGACGTCCGGGAGCATGATGTCCAGGATGACGACGTCGGGCCGGAACTCGCGTACGGCCCGCAGGGCACCGGCCCCGTCACCGGCGCTGCGGACCTGCCAGCCCTCGTAGCGCAGGGCCATCGAGAGCAGTTCGGAGAGGGAGGCCTCGTCGTCCACGACGAGGACGCGGACGGCGGTGCCGTCGGCACGGAGCAGATCGGCGCGGGTGCCGCGGCGGGCTGAAGTGCTGCGAGTGGTGACGGTCATGGCACCACGCTGGCCGCCGCCGCTGAGATCGCTCTTTCGCTTTCCTGTGAATTCCCTGAGAAAGCCGTGAGCTCCCGGCCGCCCGGCCTCCCCGTCAGGGTTTCACGTGAAACATCGCGGCGCCGTTGTCGTGCAGGACCGCCCGGAGCCAGTCGTCGCCGAGCCCGAGCCGCTCCAGGGCGTCGAGCTGGTGGACGTACGGGTACGGGATGTTCGGGAAGTCGGAGCCCAGCAGGATCCGGTCCTGGAGGTCGACGAGCCGCTTGAGCGCCTCGCGCGGGAAGGGCGCGAGCCGCTCGCTGAAGTCCGTGAACGCCATGGTGGTGTCCAGGTGCACGCCCTCGTACCGCTCCGCGAGCCCGAGGAAGTCCTCGTACTCCGGCATGCCCATGTGCGCGACGATCATCCGCAGCCGGGGATGCCGGGCGAGCAGTTCCCCGGCCGGTCCCGGCCCGGTGAAGGCGCCGGGCGCGGGACCGGAGCCGCAGTGGACGACGACCGGCGTCCCGCTCTCGGCAAGGAGTCCCCACACCTCGTCGAGGAGCGGGTCGTTGGGATCGAAGCCGCCGACCTGGACGTGCACCTTGAAGACCCTGGCCCCGGCGTCGAGGGCCTGCCGGACGTAAGCGGCGGCCCCGGGCTCGGGGAAGAAGGTCGCGGTGTGCAGACAGTCGGGCGTCCGCGCGGCGAAGTCGGCGGCCCAGGAGTTGAGCCAGGCGCCCATCCCCGGCTTGTGCGGGTAGAGCATCGAGGTGAAGGCCCGCACGCCGAAGCCGCGCAGCAGCTCGACCCGCCGGTCCTCCTCCTCGCGGTAGGTGATGGGCCAGGGCTGCCCGGTCATCGGCCCGACGGCGTCGAAGTACGCCCAGACCTTGTCGAGCACGCTCTTGGGCATGAAGTGGGTGTGGACGTCGACGAGCCCGGGCAGCCCGAGCCGGGCGGTCAGTCCCCGGGCGGCCTCACGCTCGTTCAAAGCCGTAGCTCCGCTCGACCTTCCCGATGTGGCAGCTGTACGCCTCGTACCAGTGCTCGCGCCCGTACGTCTTCGCCGCCACGTGCGCGGAGTCGAGCCGCCAGGCGTCCAGGGCCTCCAGGTCGCGGAAGTAGGCGACGGTGATGCCGAGGCCGCCGGGGGTGCGGGCGGACTCGTAGCCGAGGAAGCCGGGGACGGAGGCGACCCGCTCGCGCAGCTCGGCGGCGGTGTCGGCGTACCCCTCGGGGGCGTCGGGCCGCAGGGAGGTGAAGACGGCGGTGTAGTAAGGCGGTTCGAGCCCGGAGATCGGTTTCTGCGTCATGCGATCACCCTCGCCGGGCGGCCCGGACGCTGTCCACGGCCGCCGGCCAAAGGGATCCAAGACTTTACGAACGGCGGCCGGTCAGAACAGCCCGTCCTGCCCGCTCTCCGCGGCGACGACGCCCACGGGCACGCTCCAGACGTCCGCCTCCCCGCCCCTTTCCAGCCCCCACCCGCCGAGCAGCCGCCCGTCGAGCACGAGATGGCGGCCGGCGGGATCGCTCAGGTGCAGGTCGGGGCCGGCCGCGGCGAGCACCCGCCCGGTGACGATCCCGCCGTCGACGAGCTCGGTGACGCTCCCGTCGAGCGCGGGCAGCCCCCCGAGCCCGAAGGCCTCCCCGTGGTCGTACGCGGCGAACGGCAGCGCCTCCAGGGTCTCGCCCCAGCCCCCGACGCCCAGGGCCCGGCGGTACAGCTCCTCGATCTCACCGCGCCGGGCGGCGGGGTCCGGCAGCCCGACCCGCAGCGCCCGCTTCCGGTCGTACGGCACCCGGTCGGGCACGCCGAGCGCCCGCCGCAGCACCTCCTCGGTCCGCCGGGCGGCCATCAGCGGCCCGCGCCCGAGCCAGCAGAAGGCGACCGCGCCCTGTTCGAGGAGACGCGCGGACCCCCGGTGCTCCCCGGTGATCCCGACCTTCACGGTGCCGGGCCCGAACCAGGCGAGGTAGACGCGGTAGGGCCGGGGGTCGTCGGCGAAGGTGTCGGCGGCCACGGAGTGCGCCCGGTCGAGCCGCGCGCAGGCGGGGCAGAGCCCGCCGGTGGACCGCCCGGGCACGGCGGCGCCGAGCGGGCAGGCATTCCCCCGCACCCCCGCGCAGACCCGGCCGCCGACGGCCCGGAAGCCGAGCGGCCCCCCGTACGCGACCGGACTCGTCCGACCGCCCCACCACCGCAGCACGGCCGCGCCGTCGACCCATCCGACCCCGCCGCTCCGCCACACGCCCCGGTCACCTCCCGTGCCCCCGTCCATGCCCCCGTCCATGCCCCCATCCTCCCCTCAGGGCAGGACGTAGATCCGCGTCCCGTCCGGGCAGGGGTCGCCGACCTCGCGCATGCAGCCCCGCTCGATGAGCCGCCGGACGCAGTCGCGGACGCGCTCGCCGGAGAGGCCGGTGCGCCGGGTGACGTCCTGGGGGCGGCAGCGGACGCCGCCGCGGACGAGGGCGGGGGCGAGATAGCTGGCGACGGCCCGCATGTCGCCGCTGATCTCCCAGGACTCGACCAGCTCCTGCGCGCTGAGCGGCGGCGGGCCTTCGCCACCCCGCTGGCGGGGCACGGCGAACGAGCGCTCAAGGGAGTCGGCGACCCTTGAGAGGCTGCGCCGCGTCTCCCGCAGCAGCTCCGCGTACGCGACGAGGTCCGCGGCGCCCTCGTCGATGTGCCCTTCCAGCCGGACGAGGACGTCGACGAGCTCGGGCGGCAGCACGAACCCGCTGTGCGCGGGCGCCGGTTCGAGGCCGTAGCCGCCGTGCCGCTGCACCTCGGCGACCAGCTCGCCCACCCAGGCCCGGAACGGCCCGGCCTCCGGCGCGCGGCAGGCGGTGACGAGCTGCACGAGCCCGGGGAGGCTCACCATGCGGGCGGTGCCCCGGATGCCGCTGCGCGCGAGTATGTCCGGGCTCGGGGCCAGTTCGCGGGCCGGCGCCAGGCACCAGGCGGGCAGGACCACGCTGCGCAGCGCCTCCCGCGGCCGGGCGTACCCGAGCTGCCGGGCCACGTCCACGACGGGGAACCAGTGCGCCCCGTCGACGGCCGTCAGCCGTCTCAGCCGGCCTCCCGCGGCGGCCCGTACGAAGTCATCGATGTCGATCGCGTCCAACGATCATCACCTCCACCCGCACGCTAGGCCGAAGGCATATTCAACTGACATGCAAATCTGATGGGTTCACCCAAAAGGGGAAGGCCCCGGGCAAACCCGGGGCCTTCGTAGTAATCTCCGCGTCCGCCGTGTCCGGCGGCTCCGCTAGCGGGCGACGAACTGCGTGAGGATCGCCTGCACCTCGTAGATGTCCACGCCCTTGGTGAACGTCTTGGTGACCGGCAGCTGCGAGCCCGAGATCCAGATCTTCAGCTCGGCGTCGAGGTCGAAGGTGCCGGCCGTCTCGACGGCGAAGTGCGTGATGCTCCGGTACGGGATCGAGTGGTACTCGACCTTCTTGCCGGTGATGCCCTGCTTGTCGACGAGCACGAGCCGCCGGTCCGTGAAGAAGATGACGTCCCGGATCAGCAGGTACGCGGCGTGCACCTGCTCCCCCTGTCCGAGCAGCCGTGCGTAGTCCTGCTGCGCCTGCGCCGGATCGATGGCGTGCGCGTTCCCGAAGAGCGCCATGGCTCTACCCCCCACATTTCAGCCAAAAAATACGATCATCCGTACCTAACCCCACCCGCCCCGCCCCTGGCAATGCCCGAAGCCCCTTAACGACAACGCGAGAGGCCCGGACTCTCGTCCGGGCCTCTCGACTCTGTGCACTCGGCAGGATTCGAACCTGCAACCTTCTGATCCGTAGTCAGATGCTCTATCCGTTAAGCTACGAGTGCTTGTTTTTAGTTCTTGTCTCCGTTTCCCGGCCCTTTCGGCCCGCTGTCCCGGCGACAGGAAGAACATTACATGAGTCCCGGCGTCATGTGAAATCCGATTAGCCCACCCCCTCTGACCTGCGGAAACGCCATCGCGAGGGGTCGGGGGCGACGGGGTGGAGCAGCGGGTTCCGGCGTGGGGAACGGGGCTGGAGGGGGAGAAAGAGACCGGGGTCACATGCGGGCGGGGACCGGTCGCGTGCTCCGTGGCAAGAGGGCCTCTCCGGCCGGAGGGCGCGGGTGGGGAAACCGGTCCGGGAACGGCGGAAGCCCCGGCCGTGGGGCCGGGGCTTCCTGAAGCGGAGGCGGAGGGATTTGAACCCTCGATGGACGATAAAGCCCAAACCGCATTAGCAGTGCGGCGCCATAGACCGGACTAGGCGACGCCTCCTCGCACCACGCGCATGCGCGGACGGTGCGTGCAGATGATGACACAGGCGAGCCTCGTGTCACCAATCGCTTTCACCGTACCGGGCGGGCGGGGTGCAGGGCAAAGCCCCGGCGCGTCCCGAGGACCGCGTCCGGGCCCCGCGCGGCGCACCCCGGTTGCGCAACGCCCCCGGGGTCGCAGCGTTAGAGAAGTGTCCCGCTCCTTCTCCCTCCCGCTCCTCCCGTACGCACGTCTCCGGAGTCGTTCCATGCCGCTGCGCCGTCTCGCCCGCCCCGCCGCCCTCTCCGCCGCGCTCGCCGCCGCCTTCGTCACCTCCCTCGCCGGCGCCGCCTCGGCCTGGCCGCTGCCGCCGCTGCCGCTGCTCTCGCCGCCCGACGCGCTGACGGTGACCGTCAGCGGGAGCGGGAACCCGGAGGCCGAGGGGAGCTGGAAGCTGACGTGTGACGACCGGCCGGGCGGCGACCATCCGGCGGCCGCGCGGGCCTGCGAGCGCCTGGCGGGCTTCACGCGCGCCGGGGAGAACCCCTTCGCGCCGGTCCCGGCGGACGCCCTGTGCGCGCAGATGTACGGCGGGCCGGTGACCGCCCAGGTGACCGGCACCTGGCAGGGACGCCGGATCGACGCCCGCTTCTCCCGGGCGAACGGCTGCGAGATCGACCGCTGGGAGAACATGGAACCGCTCCTTCCGAGCGTCCGGGGCTGACGGGACGATCCGGGGCGCCGTTAGACTCCCTCCGTGACAGGGCCGCCGCCCGAGGGGCAAGATGGGGCCGGCCCGCCGTCACGGCACATGCCGGACGGCGCACACCGCGGGCACGGCCCGCGCGCAATTGCAGGCGTCAGGGAGGAAGCGTCGTCGTGAGCAGCAGGCCATCCCGAGGCGCTGCTCGCCTCGCAGCCATACTCGACGCCCTCCCCGACGGCCTCGTGCTCGTCAATTGCAACGGCACGGTCGTCAACGCCAACACCATCGCCCTCGGCATGTTCGAGACCCCCGGCACCGCGCTCGTCGGTCGCGGGCTGCTCGATCTGCTGCCCACCTTCGACTCGCGCCTGATCCCCGGCTCGATGCGCCGCCCCGACCCGGCGGACGAGCGCGGCCGGACCAAGCCGATGCGGATGATGGCCCGCCGCACCGACGGCGGCGAGTTCCCCGTCGAGGTGACGAGCGCCAGCCTGGAGGACGGCCGCGAGGCATACGACTCGTACGCCTCCTACACCGGCGACGAGCTGCTGATGCTCGTCGTCCGCGACCTCACCGGCACCCTCGACACCGAGGCCGAGCTGGCCCGCTCGCAGCGGCAGACCGAGATGATCCTGCGGGCGGCCTCCGAGGGCGTCGTCGGCACGGACACCGACGGCCGGGTCGTCCTCGTGAACCCCGCCTTCGCGCAGATCCTCGGCTATCGCGCCGGCGAGCTGGGCGGCGCCGAGCTGCACCCGCTGATCCTCCCCAAGCGCGCCGACGGCACCCCCTTCCCGTACGAGGAGTCCCCGCTCGCCGACACCCTCAAGTCGGGCCGCAAGCACCGGGTGCGCGGCCAGGTGCTGTGGTCGAAGGCCGGCGACCGGGTGCCGGTCGACCTGACGACGGCTCCGGTGCGCGACGGCGACCAGCTCGTCGGCGCCGTGATGACCTTCACCGACCGCCGCCCCCACGAGGAACTGGTCGCGCAGCAGGAGGAGCTGGTCGAGCGGCACGCCGCCGAGCTGGCCGAACTGACCGAGCGGCACGCCACCGAACTCGCCGACCGGGCCGAGCGGCACGCGGCCGAGCGCGAGGCGCAGGCGGAGAAGTACGCGGCCCTCGCCTCCCGGCACGCTCAGCTGACCGCCGTGCTGGCCGAGTCGCTGCGCGGACCCCTGGAGGCGCTGCGCGGCGAGCTGGGTTCGCTCGCCGCCGACGACGGCGTGCAGCTGTGGCCCGAGGCCAACCGGCTGCTGCACCACCTGGTCGCCGGGTCCGCCCGGATGACCACCCTCGTCGACAACGTCCTCGGCTACCAGCGCCTGGACGCCGGCGAGGAGGAGCTCGACCGGAAGGTCGCGCTGCTCGACGGGATCGTCACCGGCGGCATCGACGCGGCCGTGGAGCTGATCGGCCCGGGCCGCGCGCAGTTCGCCGTGCACGCGCCGCCGATCGAGGCCGAGGTCGACGCCGGCCGGCTGACGACCGCGCTCGCCCACCTCGTCGCGGACGTGGCCGGTGTCGATGCCACGGGCAGGACCCGCGCCTCGGCGCAGGGCACCGCCGGTCCCGCAGACTCCACGATCGTGGTCGCGGCGGCGCAGCGCGGCGAGGTCGTCCGCATCGAGGTCCGCGGCCCGTACGCGGGCGGCGACCCGGTCCACGGGCCCATCGTGCGCGGGATCGTGGCGGCGCACGGCGGTGTCGTGCAGACCCACGAGGTGCCGGGGACCAGCGGCGGCGCGTACGTCCTGGAGGTGCCGATCGGCGCGGGCCGGGGAACCGTTCCCGCAGCCGAGGTGGCACTCGCGTCCGCGTCCGTACCCGAGGCCGCGCCCGAGGCCCTTCCCGAGGCCGGGGCCACGCCCGCGCTCGCGCCTGCGCCCACTCCCACTCCCCCTCCCGCTCCCGCGTCCGAGACCACGCCCGAGACCTCGCCCGAGGCCGAGCCGTCGGCCGGACCCTCCTCCGGCGCCTCGCCGGAGGCAGGGCCCGCGGCCGGTGTGCCCGCGCTGCCCGCGCAGGCCTCCGGTCCGGTGGACGGCTCGACCGCGGGCGGTTCCGGGCGGCGCCGGGCCCGGCGCTCCTCCACCGACGCGTTCCTGGAGAGCGCGACCTCCCCGGAGGGCGGTGCCGGGGCGGTCGCCGTGCCGGCCGCGGGTGGCGGACGCCGCCGCGCCCGTACGGAAGAGGCCCCCGGGCCCGCCGAACTGATCCCCGCCCAGCAGTCCACCGGCGTCGAGCCGACCGGCCGCCGCCGGGGCCGGCCCGCCGAGGGCTCCGTGGTGACCGCCGCCGAGGGCGCCCAGGAGCGGCCCGCGCTCGGTGCCGCCGTGCCGCCGCAGGGCGTGGCCCCCGTCGAGCCCGCCGGTGCCCTCGCGCCGGCTCCCGCCCTGCCGGCCGCGCCGCAGGGCGGCGCGATCGCCGTGGCGTCTCCCGGGGGTGCCGAGGCCGAGCGGCCGACCGGTCGCCGCCGGCGGGCGCTCGCCGCCGCGCAGGAGCGGGCCGCCGCCGCCGAGGCGGGGCCCCGGACGCCGTTCGCCCTGCCGCCGGCCGAGGCCGACCGCGACGAACCGCCGGCCGCCGACGCGAGCGAGGCCGGTGCCGCGCCCGAGGAGCGGCCGCAGCACGGAGCCGTTCGGGACGTGCCCGCCGGGCACACTCCCCCGCAGCCGCACCCCCTCCCGGCGGCTCCGGCGGCTCCGGCCGCCACCGCGGTCCCGGCCACGGGACTCGCGCCCGTGCCCGCGCCCATGCCGGCGCCCGCGCCCCTCGCCGTACCGTCGTCCGCCGCGGCCGCCCCGTCCGCGACGCCCGCGCACGGCACCGCCACGCCGTCCGGCACCGGCACCGGTTCCGTACCGCTGCCTCCCGAGCTTCCGATGCCCGCGCCCAAGCCCGCCGCCGCGCCGTCGGCTCCGCTGCCGAAGGACTCCACGCAGGGTCGGGCGTTCAGCGTGCGCACGCTCGGGCAGGGGGTGCCCTTCGCGCCGCCGCTCCAGGCGGGGACGCCCGTGGCCGCTCCGTCGAACGGCTCGGGCCGTCGCCGCAAGCTCGCGACGCCGCCGGAGCTCGACCCGCCGGCCCCCGCCCCGGCCCCCGCTCTCGCTCCCGCCCCGGCCGCCGCGCCGGCACCGCTCCCGGCTGCCGCGCCCGTGACCGCTCCCGCGCCCGCCGCCGAGTCCGAGGGCCGCGGACGGGCGTTCGCGATAGGGGCGCCGGCCGAGGGGTCCGACGAGGGGCCCGAGCCGCTCGACGGCCCCGGCGGTGCCGTCGAGGTCGTGAACCGGCCCGCGCCGCTGCCCGTCGACGACGAACTGCCCCCGGAGCCGCTCGACAACCCGCGCCGGCTGCTCGTCTGGCCCGCGCCGGACGTCACCACCCAGCAGGCGCTGAGCGACCGCGGCTACCGGCCGGTGATCGTGCACTCCCGCGAGGAGGTCGACGCGCAGATCGCCGCCTTCCCGGCCGCGCTCTTCGTCGACCCGCTGACCGGTCCGATCACCCGGACCGCGCTCCAGTCGCTGCGCCAGGCGGCCGTCTCCGCCGAGGTGCCGGTGCTGCTGGCGGCCGGGCTCGGGCAGGCGGGCCGGGAGGAGGCGTACGGCGCCGATCCCGCCGTCCTGCTCAAGGCGCTCGCGCCGCGCGACAGCGAGCAGCACCCCTCGCGGGTCCTGGTCATCGAGGAGAACGAGCACATCGCCGAGGCCCTCGCCGCCACCCTGGAGCGGCGCGGGATGCAGGTGGTGCGCGCGGCCACGGACACCGAGGCGGTGGCGCTGGCCGGCGAGACGCGGCCGAACCTGGTGGTCATGGACCTCATGCAGGTGCGCCGCCGACGGGCCGGGATCATCGACTGGCTGCGGGCGAACGGCCGGCTCAACCGCACCCCGCTGGTCGTCTACACCTCGGCCGGCCTCGACGCCGAGCGGCTGCCGGAGCTGTCCTCCGGCGAGACGGTCCTCTTCCTGGCGGAGCGCTCCAACAGCGCCGAGGTCCAGGCCCGGATCGTCGACCTGCTGGCGAAGATCGGCACCAACTGACGGGAGGGGGAGGGCCGCTTCTGCGGCCCTCCCCCTCCCCTCTCCCCGTGCGGGCTCTACAGCTGGGTGACGTCCAGCTCGCCCTCCGCGTACTGCCTGCGGATCACCTTCTTGTCGAACTTGCCGACGCTGGTCTTCGGGACCGCCGCCACGATCGCCCAGCGCTCCGGCAGCTGCCACTTGGCGATGCCGCCCTCGGTGGCGAGGAAGTCCCGCAGGGTCGCGTAGTCGGCGGTCTCGCCCTCCTTGAGGACGACGGTCGCGAGCGGACGCTCGCCCCACTTCTCGTCCGGGACGGCGACGACGGCGGCCTCGGCGACGGCCGGGTGGGCCATGATCGCGTTCTCGAGCTCGACGCTGGAGATCCACTCGCCACCGGACTTGATGACGTCCTTGGCGCGGTCGGTGAGGGTGAGGAAGCCGTCGGGGCTGATCACGCCGACGTCGCCGGTCTTCAGCCAGCCGTCCTCGCTGAACTTGTCCTCGGGGCGGATCGGGTCGGCGCCGATGCCGCCGAAGTACGAGCCCGCGATCCAGGTGCCGCGCACCTCCAGCTCGCCGGCGGACTCGCCGTCCCAGGGCAGGTGCTCGCCGGAGGGGCCGACGAGCCGGCCCTCGACGCCCGCAGGGAAACGGCCCTGCGTGACGCGGTACGGCCACTCCTCCTCCGGCGTCAGCCCGGCCGGCGGGTGCGCCATCGTGCCGAGCGGGGAGGTCTCCGTCATGCCCCAGGCGTGACAGAGGCGGACGCCCAGCCTGTCGTACGCCTCCATGAGGGAGGGCGGGCAGGCGGCGCCGCCGATGGTGACCTGCTTCATCGAGGAGAGGTCGCGCGGGTGGGCCGTGACCTCGGCGAGCAGGCCCTGCCAGATGGTGGGGACGGCGGCGGCGTGGCTGGGCTTCTCGCGCTCGATCATCTCGGCGAGCGGGGCCGGCTGGAGGAAGCGGTCCGGCATGAGCATGTTGATGCCGGTCATGAAGGTGGCGTGCGGCAGGCCCCAGGCGTTGACGTGGAACTGCGGGACCACGACCAGGGTCGTGTCCATGTCCGTCAGGCCCATCGACTCGGTCATGTTCACCTGCATGGAGTGCAGGTAGATCGACCGGTGCGAGTAGACGACGCCCTTCGGGTCGCCGGTGGTGCCGGAGGTGTAGCACATGGCGGCGGCCGTGCGCTCGTCGAGCTCGGGCCAGTCGTAGGTGGTCGGGCGGCCCGCGATCAGCTCCTCGTACTCGTGGACGCGCGGGGCGGCGCCGTCGAGGAGGGAGCGGTCGCCGGGGCCGGCGACGACGACGTGCTCGACCGTCGGCAGGTGCGGCAGGAGCGGGGCGAGGAGGGGCAGCAGGGAGCCGTTGACGAGGACGACCCGGTCGGCGGCGTGGTTGACGATGAAGGCCAGCTGCTCGGGGGGAAGCCGCAGGTTGAGGGTGTGCAGGACGGCGCCCATGGAGGGGAGCGCGAAGTACGCCTCGACGTGCTCGGCGTTGTTCCACATCAGCGTCGCGGTGGGCTCGCCCTGCCGGACGCCCAGCTCGTCGCGGAGGGCGTTGGCGAGCTGGGCGGCGCGGTCGCCGATCTCGGCGAAGGTGCGGCGCTGCGGCTCCGGCTCGCCGGTCCAGGTGGTGACGGTGGACCGCCCGTGGACCCGTCGGCCGTGTTCGAGGATGCGGCTGATGGTGAGCTGTACGTCCTGCATGGTGCTGTACACGGGGCGTCCTCCCGGTGGGCGCTACGTGGCAGTAAGGATGTGCAGATTCTGCGCACGTACCGCGCGGTATGTCACTACCCGGGAGTACCGAAATTGCCAGTGATCACTGGCAGAGGTCGACGGCCGGCCGCTTCCGGGCGTCAGGCGCCGACGCCCGCCGTCAGTTCCGGGTCCTCGCGCAGGCGGCCCAGGGCGCGGGAGACCGCGCTCTTCACCGTGCCGACGGAGACGCCGAGGACCTCGGCCGTCTGGGCCTCGCTGAGGTCCTCGTAGTACCGCAGCACGACCATCTGCCGCTGCCGCTCGGGGAGCTTCATCACGGCGCGCCACATGGCGTCGTGGAGGACCTGGCGCTCGGCCGGGTCCGGCTCGGCCGGCCCGGACGGCTCGGGCAGCTCCTCGCAGACGAACTCCTCGACCTTGCGCTTGCGCCACTGCGAGGTGCGCGTGTTCACCAGGGCCCGGCGCACGTACCCGTCGAGTGCCCGGTGGTCCTCGATCCGCTCCCAGGCCACGAAGGTCTTGGTGAGCGCGGTCTGGAGCAGGTCCTCGGCGTCGCTCGGGTTCGCGGTCAGCGAGCGGGCGGTGCGCAGCAGCAGCGGCTGCCGGGCCTTCACGAAGGAGGAGAAGGACGGGTACGCGAACGGGCGCGGGCCCTGCCGCGGCGAGGTGCGCGGGGCCGTGCGCTGTCCGGGCCGGGTGGCGGCCGTCGAGGCGCCGGCGCAGACGGGGCCAGTGGGTGGCGGAGTCATGGTTCCACGCTAGGAGCGGCGGGGTCCGGGCGGATCGGCCCCAGGTCCCGAACCCGGCTCCCCCTCAGGTCGGAGTCCCCGGGGTGCCCCGACCTCCTCTGGGTGGAGCCGCCGTCACCCCGGGGTCAGGGTCGCTCCGGGAACACGGCCGCTCCCGGAGCGGGCCGGCCCGGGCGACGGGGCGCCCGCCCGGGTCGGTCCGGGCGTCCGCCGGGTGTCGGTCCGGTGTCCGTTCAGGTGTCGGTCCGGTGTCCCCTTCAGGTGTCCCTCCAGGTGTCCGTTCAGGTGGCGGTGCCGAGGACCAGGCCCGAGGTCGGGACGCCCGTGCCGGCCGTGACCAGGGCCCGGGCCGCGCCGGGCACCTGGTTCACGGAGGTGCCGCGCAGCTGCCGCACCGCCTCCGCGATGCCGTTCATCCCGTGGAGGTACGCCTCGCCCAGCTGCCCCCCGTGGGTGTTGAGCGGCAGCGCGTCCGCCGCCACGAAGTCCCCGCCCTCGCCCGGCCCGCAGAAGCCGAACTCCTCCAGCTGCATGAGCACGAAGGGGGTGAAGTGGTCGTAGAGGATGCCCACGTCGATGTCGGCCGGGCGGAGCCCCGAGGTCTGCCACAACTGCCGCGCCACGACGCCCATCTCGGGCAGCCCGGTGAGCCCGTCCCGGTAGAAGCTGGTCATGGCCTCCTGTCTGCGGCCCGCGCCCTGCGCCGCCGCGAGGACGACGGCGGGCGGGTGCCTCAGGTCGCGGGCGCGCTCGGCGGTGGTGACGACGATCGCCTGGCCGCCGTCGGTCTCCTGGCAGCAGTCGAGGAGGCGGAGCGGCTCCGCGATCCAGCGGGAGGCGGCGTGGTCGGCGAGGGTGATCGGCTTGCCGTGGAAGTACGCGGCGGGGTTGGTCGCCGCGTACCGGCGGTCGGTGACGGCGACGTGCCCGAAGACCTCCGGCGTGAGCCCGTACACGTGGAGGTAGCGCTGGGCGGCCATGGCGACCCAGGAGGCCGGGGTGAGCAGCCCGAAGGGCAGCTGCCAGCCGAGCGCGGCGCCCTCGGCGGAGGGCTCGCGCCGCTGCACGCCGGAGCCGAACCGGCGCCCCGACCGCTCGTTGAAGGCCCGGTAGCAGACGACGACCTCGGCGACGCCCGCCGCGACGGCGAGCGCGGCCTGCTGGACGGTGGCGCAGGCGGCGCCGCCGCCGTAGTGGACGCGGGAGAAGAAGGTGAGTTCGCCGATGCCGGCCGCCTGGGCGACGGTGATCTCGGGGTTGGTGTCCATGGTGAAGGTGACGAGTCCGTCCACGTCGCCGGGGGCGAGCCCGGCGTCGTCGAGGGCCGCGCGGACCGCCTCGACCGCGAGGGAGAGCTCGCTGCGGCCGGAGTCCTTGGAGAACTCGGTGGCGCCGATGCCGGCCACGGCCGCCCGGCCGCCCAGGCCGTCGGGGCGGAGCAGGCTCATCGGGGCACCTCCACGGTGACCGTGCCGGTGACGTGGTGGCCGAGGCCGTTGGCCCCGGCGATCCGGACGACGGCGGTGACGGTGTCCTCCGGGCCTCCGGTCACCTCCTCCACCGTCCCGGTCAACGTCATCGTGTCGCCAGGGTAGTTGGGGGCGCCGAGCCGGATGGCGACCCTGCGGAGCACCGCGTGCGGGCCGAAGTGGTCGGTGACGTACCGGCCGACGAGGCCGTTGGTGGTCAGGATGTTCATGAAGACGTCCGGGGATCCCTTCTCCCGGGCGGCCTCGGCGTCGTGGTGCACGTCCTGGTAGTCGCGGGAGGCGACGGCCCCGGCCACGATCAGGGTGCGGGTGACGGGGATCTCCAGCGGCGGCAGCGCGTCACCGGCCTTCATATCGAGCCCTTCCTCGCGAGCAGATCGCCGAGTTCGGCGAGGAGTTCGGTGCCGTGGCCCAGGTAGGCGTCGAGCTGCCGGCCCCACAGGAAGTGCCGGTGGACGGGGTGGTCGAGGTCGGCGCCCATGCCCCCGTGCAGGTGCTGGCCGCTGTGCACGACCCGCTTGCCGGCCTCCGAGGCCCACCAGGCGGCCGTCAGCGCCGCCGCGGCGCCGTCGAGGCCGGCGTCGGACCGCCAGGCCGCCTCGTAGGCCGTGACCCGGATCGACTCGGTGTCCATGTAGGCGTCGGCGGCCCGCAGTTGGACCGCCTGCCGGGTGGCGAGCGGCCGCCCGAACTGCTCCCGTACGGCGGTGTACGCGACGGCCCGGGCCAGCGAACCGGCGCAGACGCCCGCCTGCAGTCCGGCGAAGGCGGTACGGGCGGCGGCGAGCACGTCCTCGTACGCCTCCGGCCCCGTCCCGTCCCCGAGCCGCTCGGCGGGCGTCCCGTCGAGCACCAGCCGCCCGGCCGACCACGGCGCGGTCAGTTCGACCGGTGCGACGGCGGCGAGGTCCCCGGCCCGCACCAGCCACAGGATCCGGTCCGCGTCCGGTACGAGGACGTGGGTGGCGTCCCGCAGCCACGGCACCCAGCCGACGGTCCCGGTGAGCCGCCCGCCGCGGGCCGTGACCGCGCCGGTGGCGGGGAAGGCGCCCGTCGCGACGGCGGTCCCGTCCCGCAGCCCCGGCAGGAGGCGGGCGCGCTGCTCCCCGGTGCCGTGCCGGGCGACGGCGAGGATCCCGTACACCCCGGTCGCGGCGAGCGGCACCTGGGCCGTCACCCGGCCCTGCTCCTCCAGGAGGAGGACGAGGCCGAGCAGGCCGATCTCCTCGACGGCGCCGGGCAGTCCGGCCGCGCACAGCGCCTTCCACAGCTCGGCGTCCGTGCCGGTGCCGGCGGCGGCCAGCCGCTCGTGCGTGGAGAGGTCGCCGAGGATCCGGGCGGCCAGCTCCCGCGCGGCGTCCTGCTCCTCGGTGGGCGTGAAGTCCATGTCAGCGCTCCCCTTCCCCGGCCTCGGACGCGTCCCCGCCGTCCGCCGCGCGGAAGACGGGCAGTTCCAGCTCCTCGTCGAACCGCCGGAACTCCAGCCGGACCGGCATCCCGATCCGGACCTTGTCGTACGGCACCCCCACCACGTTCGCGATCATCCGGACGCCCTCGGCCAGCTCGATCAGACCGACCGCGTACGGCGGGTCGAAGGCCGGGAAGGGCGGGTGGTGCATGACCACGTACGAGTGGACCGTCCCCTCGCCGCCCGCCTCGACGGTGTCCCACTCCGCCGCCCCGCACTCGCTGCACCCCGGCAGCCAGGGGAAGCGGAACGTCCCGCAGGCCGCGCACCGCTGGATCAGCAGCCGGTGCGCCGCGACGCCCTCCCAGAACCCGGCGTTGTCCCGGTTGATCACCGGCCGGGGCCGCCGGGGTGCGGCGGCCCGCGGCTTCGGGGGGCGGGCGGCGGGGGCGTACTTGAGGATCCGGAAGCGGTGGGTGCCGGCGAGCTCGCCGCCCGCCCGGACGTCCATCCGGGTGGTCACGAAGTGGCCGGTGCCGAGCTTGGTGGTCTTGCGCGGCGAGACGGACTCGACGACGGCCTCGAAGGAGATCTCGTCGCCGGGCCGGAGCGGACGCAGGTACTCCTGCTCGCAGTCGGTGGCGACCACCGAGGTGTACCCGGCGCCGTCGAGGAGGCCGAGCAGCTCCCCGTACGCCTCCGAGCGGTCCTCGTGCCCGGAGAGCCCGCCCATCGTCCACGCCTGGAGCATGGCCGGCGGCGCCACCGCGTCCGGTCCCCGGTACGCCGGGTGCGCGTCCCCCATGGCCTCGCACCAGTGCCGGATCATCGGCAGGTTCACCGGGTCCTTGCCGCGCCCCCCGACGGCCGCGGGCCGCCCCTCGTACGCCTTCAGCCGCTCGTACAGCGCGTCCTGCCCGTGCCGCGCGTCCTGCCCGTCCTGCCCGTGCCGCGCCTCCTGCGCCTGCCCCTGTCCCTGCCCCTGTCCGTGGCTGTACCCCCCTCGGGTCCCGCTCATCGCCGCCCCCTCCCCCGCATGCCGAGCCGGGCCCGCGCGACGATCTCCCGCTGCACCTCGCTGACCCCTCCCCCGAAGGTGTTGATCTGGGCGGCGCGGTTCATCCGCTCCAGTTCGCCGCCGTCGTACGCCCCCGGCGAGCCCGCCCGCACCGTGCCCGCGTCGCCCGCGATCTCCTGGCAGATCCGGTACACCTCCACGGCCGATTCGGTCCCCGCGAACTTCACCCCGCTGGCGTCCCCCGGGGTCAGCCGGCCGGCCCCCACGTCCCCCACCAGGCGCCAGTTGAGCAGGCGCGTCGCCGCCAGCCGGGCGTGCGCCTCGGCCGCCCGGATCCGCACCCACGGATCGTCGGTCCGGCGCCGGCCGCTCACCGGATCGGGGGTACGGGCCCGGTCGAGGGCGGCGGCGAAGAAGTCCTCGGCCTGCATGCCGATGGCGGCGAGGGCGACCCGTTCGTGGTTGAGCTGGTTGGTGATCAGCCCCCAGCCGCCGTTCTCCTCCCCGACGAGGTTCCCGGCCGGGACCCGGATCCCGTCGTAGTGGGTCGCGGTGGTGGTGAGACCGCCGACCGTCTCGATCGGGGTCCAGGAGAAGCCCGGGGCGTCGGTGGGGACGAGGACGAGGGAGATGCCCCGGTGCGGGGGCGCCTCGGGGTCGGTGCGGCAGGCGAGCCAGATCCAGTCGGCGTTCTGCGCGTTGGAGGTGAAGACCTTCTGGCCGTCGACGACCCAGGAGTCGCCGTCGCGCACCGCCCGGGTCCGCAGCGACGCCAGGTCCGTACCGGCCTCGGGCTCGCTGTAGCCGATCGCGAAGACGCACTCGCCGCGCAGGATCCGCGGCAGGAAGGCGGCCTTCTGCTCCTCGGTGCCGTACCGCATGAGGGTGGGGCCCACGGTGTTGAGCGTGACCATCGAGACGGGGGCGCCCGCCCGGTACGCCTCGTCGAAGAACACGAACTGCTCGTCGGGGCCGCGGCCGCGACCGCCGTACTCCTCCGGCCAGCCGAGGCCCAGGAGCCCGTCGGCGCCGATCCTCCGCAGCAGCCGGCGCTGGGCGGCTCCGTCGCTCGCGGGCGGCGGCCCGTCGGGCATCGTCTCGCGGAAGTACGCGCGGAGTTCGGCGCGCAGCCGGAGCTGCCGCTCGGTCGGGGCGAGGTGCACGGACGGCCTCCCGGAGGGGACGACGAAGGTTTCTGACTGTCCGTCAGATCGACCCGCCCTGTCAAGGCACCCCCGTGCGCGAAGGCCCCCGGAAACGGCGAGGCGGCCCGCGCGGCCGGTACCGAAGTACCGTCGCGCGGGCCGCCGTTCACACCGCGGTCACGCCCCCTCGGGCCGGGCCCGTGGGCGGGTCACCACCACGGGTAGAAGTTGACCGTGTTGTTCGCCTGCGAGATGTGGGTGAAGGCGGAGCCGTTCACGCTCGCCGTGTTGTTCTGGTTGGAGGCACCGGAGCCGGTCGCCACCTGCTGCGTGGTGGTCGAGTTGCCGTTGTTGTCGCCACCCACGCCGCTGCCGATGATCGTGGCGACGCTCGTGTTCGATCCGTCGTCCGCGAAGCCGCCGTTGTCGGCCTGCGCCACACCGCCGAAGAGGGCTGCGGCGAGCGGCAGGGCGACGACGGCGGCGGCGATGCGGGCGGTACGGATGCTTGCCATGTCTGTTCCTCCGGGAACTGAAGCCAGTCTGCTGTGCACGGAAATGCGGATCACTGAAGGCGGGCCGTGAACTCCGGCCCTGACCAGGGAAGTTGGCCGACCGCCCCGGTCGTTTTCTGCTCGACGTCGCGAATCCAGAGTTGCCCACCGAATCCCCGGCGAACCACCCCGGAGTGCCCGATTCCCCCGCAAGCGTGAGGACAAGCCGATAAACCCTTCGTAGCCGAGAAGCCCCCAGCTCACCGCGGACGGCACCGGCGAAACCACCCTGGATCCGTTACACCGCAAGGGAGGAAGCGTTCCGTCAGAACCCCCGACAAACCGGACCCCGCAGGAGGAGACCAGCCCCCTCACCCGAGTGAGCCGAGGAGCTCTCGAACAGACGCCCCATTCGCCCCTCGCCCTCGTCCGCATCCTCGCCCTCGTCCGCGCCCGAGGCCGCAGCCGAGGCCGCAGCCCCGACGTGGACTCCGGCGGACTCGGACGGACTCAGGCGGACTCGGACGGACTCAGGCGGACCCGGACGGACTCAGGCGCACTCAGGCGCACTCAGGCGGACGCGACCGCGGCCTCGAAAGCGGCGTACGCGGTCGCGTCGAAGAGCACGAACCGCACCTCCTCGACCCCCGTCCCCGCCGCTGCGGCCTGTCGCACGGTCTCGACCGCGATCCGCGCCCCGTCGTCGATCGGCCAGCCGTAGACCCCCGTGGAGATGGCGGGGAAGGCGACCGTACGGGCCCCCGACTCGTCCGCCACCCGCAGGGATTCGCGATAGCAGGACGCCAGCAGCGCCGACCGGTCCTCGCTCTCCGACCACACCGGCCCCACGGTGTGGATCACGTGCCGGGCCGGCAGCCGCCCGGCCGTCGTCGCGACCGCCCGCCCGGTCGGCAGCCCCTTCCCGTACCGCGCCGCCCGCAGCTCCCGGCAGGCGGCGAGGATCTCCGGCCCGCCCTTCCGGTGGATCGCGCCGTCGACGCCGCCGCCCCCGTACAGCGACGAGTTCGCGGCGTTGACGACCGCGTCGACCGCCTCCTCGGTGATGTCCCCGCGCACCAGCACGATCCGCACCACGCCACCCGCCTCCGTCCCGTGCCCCCGGCCCCGGCCCCACGGCCATCGTCCCGCCGCACGGCCGCCGCGGCATCCGGAAATGCGCCGCGCGTCACCCGCCCGCGGCCCCCTCGGCGGCCACGACCACCTGATAGGCGTCCTCGTAGAGGATCCGGCCGGGGTCCGAGGACTCCACGCGCCGGCACTCCACGCCATGCGCGGCGAGCAGCTCCAGATACCCGTCCACGCGCGCGATCAGCTCATGCGCGGACGCCTTGAACCAGGCCACCGCTCCGGGGTGCACCGCCGGGTCGTACACGGCGGGGTCGACATGGCTCGGATTCGGATAGCGGGCGTCGTACCAGTCGTTGGCGGCCCGCCAGAAGCGGTACTGCTCCTCGCTCAACCTGCCCTGCGCCGCCAGCTCGTTGGCGAGCACGAAGACCCCGGGAAAGTGTCCGCGCGGATGCCGGACGACCCCCTGGAACCTCACGAACACCACCCGCTCCACGGCCCTCCACCCCCGTCCTCCCTCGCCACGCCCCCGTGACGGACGAGAGCCCCCGGCCGGACTCGCCGGCCGGAGGCTCTCGCATCCCGCGGTGGGTGTGGGATTTGAACCCACGGTGACATCGCTGCCACGACGGTTTTCAAGACCGACCGGCGGACAGCGCCCATACGGCTTCCTACCTGCATCTTCTCCGGGCCAGTGTCGCCGTGTCGAGATCCTGGCCCACACATGGCCCACGAGCCCCCGAAACGGCCCCCTCTCGGGGCTCCAACCGCTGCCCGCTGATACCGCACGTCGGGAGGTCGAGCGATCTACGGAAGAGAGGTTCACATGGCCGAGTCATCCGTTCTGCTCCCCGGATACGCTGGCTTTCACCAGCCGACGATCCGGGAGTGTGCGCCGAGGATGGGACCCAAGACGCAGAGGGTCTACGAGACGATCCGTTCGTGGATCGAGTCCGGGCGCTACGGCCCCGGCGACAAGCTGCCGTCCGAGCGCGCGCTCAGCGCCGAGCTGGAGATCGGCCGCACCGCGCTGCGCCAGGTACTCGCCCGTCTGTCGAACGAGCACTTCATCAAGGCTCACGACCGCAGCTCCTACCGCGTCCTCGGCGGTGAGAGCGTCCCGACACCGTCGGAGCTGGAGCCGTGGAAGATCCACGGCTCCCGCCACGTCTACGAGAACCCGTGGGTGAATCTCGACCTGGTCGACGTCGAGCCCCCCGGTGTCGAGCGCTTCGAGCACCACGTCGTCCGGCTCTTCCGCGTGGCAATCACAGCCGTGATCGACGACCAGGACCGCGTTCTCATGCTGTGGCGGTACCGCTTCGTGCCGCAACAGTGGGGCTGGGAACTGCCCGGCGGCATCGTGGACGCCGGCGAGGACGCGGCCACCACGGCGGCGCGCGAGACCGAAGAGGAGACGGGGTGGCGCCCCGGCCCCGTCGAGCACGTCGTGAGCTACCAGCCGATGATCGGGATGGTCGACTCGCCCCATGAGGTCTTCGTGGCCCGTGGCGCCGAGAAGGTCGGCGAGCCGACCGACGCCGAGGAGGCCGGCGAGGTCGCTTGGATCCCCCTCGACGACATCCCGCGTCTGATGACCGAGGGCAAGCTCATGGGCTCCGGAACGCTCGTGGCACTGCTCCACATCCTCGCGTCCCGGTCTAGAGGCGCCCGGTAAGAAGCTCCACGCGCCGGCGGTACCGCACGGATCCCGTGCGGTTCGCCAGCAACCGGGCCTTCTGGAGGTGGGACCGAGCGTCGTCCAGCTCGCCGCGGGCGAGGTGCGCCTGGGTGAGGTCGCAGTGGATGCCGGAGTTCGCGCGCACGAAGGTCTCATCGGCGCTGCCGAGCGACGCGTACAGCTCCTCCATCGCTGAGGCGTCGCCGAGCTTGGCCAGGACGTTCCCCCGCCACCTCGACAGGTGCCCGGTGTTGAGAAAGATGCTCAGCATGTCGGCGTCGCGGACCTCTCCGTCGTCCGGAAGGAGTGCGGTCGCCCGCTCAAGGGCCGCCCTCGCAGCCGACTCCATCTCCGGGCCGCCGACGGCAGCGCACAGCTCAGCCTCTACCGCCGCCAGCCACGCCCTCAGGCGGGGTGACTGGCGTTCGGGATGGGTGCGCTGCGCATCTCGCACCAGCTCGACCGCCAGCTGAGGCCGACCGGCGTCCGCGAGTACGTACGCCTGCTCGCCCATGGCATGCGCCAGGTACAACGGGGACTCGGCGTCCTGGGCCGCCTTCTTGGCAAGCTCGTACCGCCGCCATGCCCGGTCCACGGCGCCGGCGTCCAACGCCTGCCAGGCGGCGAGGGTGGACGCTCCCGCGAGGGCAGTCGCGAGGGGCCGTCGCGCGGCTGGCAACACGGCGAAGGTCAAGGCTTCCTCCATCGCCGCCAGGTGGCCGTTCATCTGGTCGACCAGGCCCGTGGCGCCCATCTGTCGGTCCATGGTTCGCAGCAGCTCGGTCTGGGCCAGGAACGACGGGACCATGGACTGACTCAGGCTGCCGGCCGCATCGATCCGGCTCAGGAGGTCCGCGTAGCCGTCCGCCTGAGGCTCGGGCACATCGAGCTCGCCACGCAGCTCGGCGTCCGTGGCACCCAGAAGTTGCCGCAGGATCAAGGCGTACCGATCCGTGAGGACGCGGCGCCCGTTCTCCCACTCCGACACGTAGGTCTTGAGGCTGGCCGCCGAGGCGATGTCGAGTAGTCGTTGCTCCGCGAACCGCCGCATCTCAAAAATCAGCCGGTCCTGCGACCAGCCGCGCGCGGTCCGGATCGCCTTTAACCCCTTAGCCACGCCGCCTCCGTAAAGCCGCAGGTGAGAGCTGGTTAACCCCCTTGAGGTTAACCCCCGTTGGCTACCGGCACCCCCTGCTTCGGCCGTTCTCTGGAAGAGCACACCGACACGCAACCCGAACCAAGGGGTTGCATCTGGTGCGCACCAGATGCCAATCTATTGGTGCGCACCAGATGGGCCTCAAGGCCCCGATGGTGCGTGCCTAAGGGGCCCGGGACAGAGCGGGCCGAGGGTCCCGGGTCCTTGTCATCCCGGAGGGCGAGACCGAAAGGTCACCGTCTCGCATGCCTCAAAGGGAGCTCGTGTTCCCCAAGGCGAGACACCAGCAACACCCGCACCACCTGCACATGTCCGACCGAAACCGGGAGGTTGATGTGTACCGACGAAGACTCTGGGCGTCACCCCCGGCTGGACCGGCAGGGGTGGCTGTGCCCGCCGCGTCACCCCGTCCCCCTGTCCACGGACCCTGTCCGCTGCTGGAGGCCGACGTGAAGCGCTTAAGACCCTGGGCGTCACTCCTGCTGGACCGGCGGAGTGGCCACGCCCACAGCGTCCCCCTGATCCGCCGCCGATCTGGCGCACCGGACTAGCCGGTGATTCGCGGACGTCAGGTCACCTGCGCAGCGGTGCTGCGGCCGGTTGCCTCCTCCGCCCGTCCGGGCCCCTTCGTCGGGGTGCCGTACGGGCGGGGTCGAGGGGAGCCGGATGGTTCCAAACGGCGAGAGGCCCCGGAGCGGCTACTCCGGGACCTCGTTAGGGCCGTTCCTCTGAGAAGGGAGCACGACCCATGAAGTCCATCATCACACTCCCCACCACCTCCCAGGCGCTGGCGTTCGACGGTGAGCCGTCGGACGCGGAGCTGGACGCGATCGAGCTGGAGCTGCCGCTGATCGAGGCGGAGGTCGACCTCCTCGACGTGGAGATCATGACCCTGGACCGTCCGGCCACGGAGCTGGACGAGCGGCGCGTGCGCCGGGCCCGCAACCGGGTCCTGGACGAGCGCCGGAAGCTGACCAACCGCGCCACCACGATGCAGTCCGGCGGCGCCGCGTGAAGGCGCGGACCCTCTCCGACCTGACCGGGCCGGTGACGGCGCTGATCGCGCTGGAGGCGAGGTTCCCCCACCTGCCGGCGCCGTGCGTGCGGGTGACGACGGTCTTCCCCGACCTCCTGGAGCTGTCGTTCCACTACGACGACTTCGCCGCCTTCGAGACCTGGCGCGAGGCGCTGAACATCGCGCCGGCGGAGGTCGAGCACCACGTTCAGAACGACGGTGCAACGGCCGTCCGCTCGGCCGCCGGGACGTTCGCCGGAGCCACGCTGCGGCTGGTCGGCTTCGCACCCATCCCGGTCCTGAAGCCGCTGTCGGCGGGTTCGGGGGCGGGGTCGTGAACGCTGTTCAGATCCGTTCAGCCGAGCAGGCGCTGAACGTGGGCACGTGGCTGATCGTGTGCGGGGCGATGCTGTACTCCGTCCTCACCGTCACCCCACTGATGCGGGCCCACACCCCCGACCCGTGGGACTGGACCGCCCCCATCCTCCCCATCGTCGTCGACGCCGCCGTCGTCATCGTCGTCCGCCTCGACTCCGTCCTCGCCCGCCTGGGCGGGGAGGGCGGACGGTGGCCGGTCGTGCTGCGGTGGATGACCGGCATCATGACCCTCGCCCTCAACACCGCCGACTCGGCACTGATGAAAGACCTGGTCGGAGTGGCCGTCCACGCCGTCGCACCCCTCCTCCTCATCGTCACCTCCGAGACCGGCCTCGCCTACCGGCGCGCCATCACGGCGGCCGTGAACGGCCTGGAAGAGCGTGAACGGGCCGAGCGCCGGCGCCGCGAGCAGGAGGCCCGGCAGCGCGCCGAGGAGGCCGAGGAGGCCGCCCGGCGGAAGGCCGACGAGGAGGAGCGACGCGAGCGTGAGCGCCGAGAGTTCGACGCGAAGCTCGCCCGTGAACACCGTGAACACGAGGCGGCTCTGGCCCGCGAAGAGGCCGAGCGCGAGGACCGCCGGGAGCAGGCGGACCGGGAGGCGCGTGAACGCGCTGAACGCGACCGTGAACAGCAGCGCCAAGCGCGTGAACGCCGTGAACGCGAGGCAGCCGAGACGGCCGAACGCGACCGCCGAAACGCTGTCGAGACGGCGGCGCGTGAACAGCGTGAACGCGAGGAGCGGGCCGCGCGTGAACGCGCCGCGCTCCTGGCTGCCGGGCCGGTGAACGGCAAGCAGGCCGAGGAGCAGGCCCGCCGCACGGTGGCCGCGGCGTTCGCCGCGGGTGTGCCGGTGCGGCAGGCGGCCGAGCTGTGTGGCTGGTCGGTCGGCTGGGTCTCCACCCGCTACCAGGAACTGCGCGACACCAACCCCGGACCGGCTCTGGAGGAAGCGGCCTGATGAAGCTCTCCCCGAACACCAACCCTCCCGAGCCCACCAACCTCCTCATCCGGTTCCACAACCAGACCGGCGCCGCCGTCGACGTCACCGGCACCCTGGCCTACCGGGGCTCGCGCTGGCACTGCCACGGCTGCGGCGACCACTCCGAGACGCCCGCGCTCGACAGCCTCACCTTCACCCGCCGCAAGGCGAACACGCACGCCACCACCTGCCGCGGCTCGTACTACCGACGCGGCTGATGGCCAGCCTGCCCGTCTACCGGTGGCGTCTGGCACCGGAAGGGTTGGCAACGTTCCGACAGCTCCGGGCACTGGGGCTGCGGCCGGGCGGTTCGCCGGTCGTGGCCCAGCTCGAACGCCCCCGCCGCCGGCGCGAACCCCTGGTCGCCTACCTCTACCGGATCGACCTAGCCCGCCCGGTGCGTCCGATGACCCCGGCCAAGCGGGCCGCGCTCGCCAAGGCGAACGCGGCCCGCCGCATCTGCCCCGAGTGTGGGCGGGACGCCGGATACCGCATCCCCGCCTCGCTCGGCATGTGCACCGCCTGCGCCTACCCCCACACCGCTGCCGCCTGAGGAGGCCGCCCTTGTTCGCGACCCTGTTCCTGCTGCTCTACGTCGGGCACCTGCTGGCCGACTACCCGTTCCAGACCGACCACCAGGCCGCTCACAAGGCCGACCCCGGCGCGGCCGGATGGCGGGCGAACCTCGACCACGCCGCCACCCACGTGGCCACCTGCGCGTTCGCGCTGCTGGCCGGCATGACCGTCCTGGACCTGAAGGTCAGCACCGGGGCCGCGTTCACCGCGCTGGCCTGGATCGGCGCCACGCACGCGTTCATCGACCGCCGCTGGCCCGTGCGCTGGTGGATGAACCGCTTCGGCCAGACCGGCTGGGCCGCGAACGGCGGCGCCGCGCACGTCGACCAGACCGCTCACATCCTCGCCCTCGCCATGGCGGCACTCACTCTCGCCGCCTGACCTGGAGGTTTCCCATGCCCCACGCCCAGCCGCAGGGCTCGCTGATGTACGTGCTGACCCTGACCACCAACCACGGGCAGGGCACGGTCACCGGCACCTACAACCCGGCCCCCGGAGAGACCCGCTACGACGCCTACAGGGCGATCCGCCGGCACGCCCTGGACTCCTACCCGCACCTGGAGAACGGGACCGTCCTGTTCTTCTGCCTGGAGCCGAACACCCTCTGACCTGCACCGCTCAAGCCCTCGGAAGGAGGGAGTAGCCATGTCCGGGATCGACTGGGACAAGGAGTTCAGCCGTATCAACTCCGAGGCCCCGGAGAAGCCCAGCACGTCCACCAAGTTCTCGCTCAAGGCCGACGGCCTGCGCCGCAACACCGGTGCGCTCGCGGTGTGCGGTGCGATCGCTGTCCTCGCGGTGTGCGGCACGGTCGTCGCCGTCACCAGCATGCAGACCGAGCAGGCTGCCCAGGAGCGTGCGCGGGCCCAGGAGGACGCCGCGAACTCCCTGGTCGCGGCCGAGGCCGACAAGCAGCGGGCGCAGATCGAGGAGTCCGCGGCCAAGGCCGCGTACGAGCGGGAGATGACCGTCTACCGCGAGTGCATGAAGGGCCGCGCGGCGTCGGTCGCCAAGGCGTCCTCCTGGGAGGTCTCCAGGATCCCCCAGTGCGCCACCCCGGTCTTCAGCGGCACGACCGCCAGGGCCCAGCAGCCCGCCGGCGCCGCCTCCGGCGGCGGCATCACCTCCAGCCCGTGGCTGTGGGTGGCACTCGTCGGAGGCGGCGGCCTCCTGGCCTACAAGAAGCTCTCCGCGCCCTCCGGTTCGGGCGCGGCAACCCCCGCAAGCAACAAGGGATTCACCTTCGAGAAGGGTGCATGAAAATGACGCTCCAGTTCTTCGCTCTCGGCCTCTTCTGCTGGGCCCTGTTCTTCACCTTCAAGAAGACGAAGGGGAAGCAGATGGTGGTCTGCATCATGCTGATCGTCTCCGGGATCTTCCTGCCCTACACGCCGTTCAGCGAGTCGATCCGCAGCACGCTGGAGTCCGTGTTCAACACGGCGAACTCGACCGTGAACAACATCGGCTCGCCGTCGCACTGAGCGACCAAGTGCGGTTACCGGTTACCGGTTACAGCCCCCAGACACCCCCTCGAACCCCCGCCGGACGGCCCGAACCGGGGTCCTGGGGGCCTGTAACCGGTAACCGGTAACCGACCGCAACCACGCAGAGTCACAGAAGGGAGGGTCATGGAACTACTCCTGCTCCTCGCCATCAGCTACCTGTTCGGCGTGGAAAAGACGCACGGGAAATACGAACAGTCGGGAACCAAGAAGCCCCCCGCTAAATCGAAGTCGAAGTGGGAGCCGACCCGGACTCCGGACACGTTTCGGAACCGGCCGTACAACATCGCCGCGAAAGCACATTACGGGCTTCTGGCGGGCGCTCATATGGCTGGTGGGCTGCGGGATGGATGGCGATCGGCCTACCTGAAGAAACCGGTCGAGAAGCCTTCCGTTTCCCCGTCCGCCGAGCCCGCTGACGCGGCCTCGCCGACAGGCTCCCCAACCTCGACGACTCCCCCCACGGGGCCCACATCCTCGGCTACACCGCCGCCTTCGGCGTCTCCTTCAACAACGCCCCCGCCGCCGTCCGCACCCCCACCGCCGGCGGCGCCTCCTCCCCCGACGGCCCCACCGCCGCCGACGGCGCCCCCGCCCCCGACGACGCCGCCGGTGACGGTGCCGCCGGGCTCCGCGGTCCCGCCCGCGGGCACCATCCCGCGGCCCCGCACCGTCAAGCTGCCCGACCACATCCGGAAGGACCCCGCGATGCAGCCCAACCCGCCTGTCCCGCACGCCGCGACCGTCGACGACAAGGGCGTCCACGTCACGACCGCCGCGGGCAAGTCCCGCACTTACAGCGGCGGTGAGGTCATGACCCTCACCCAGGTCATCGACCTCGCCGAGGGCTCGGCCACCTTGTGCCAGGCCAGCACCGACACCGCCCTGGAGCTCATGGACGACGCCGTGCAGCTGGCGTCGGACTGCGAGGAGCTCATCGCCGACATCACCGCAAAGGGCGTCGGCGCGAACCTCATCGGCAAGTGCGAGGTGCTCAAGGAGCAGCTCGACCTCCAGGCCGCTGCCGCCAAGAAGGTCCACGACCAGATCGAGGGGGGCGAGGAGGCGTGCCGCACCGCCTCGGCGAACGCCGAGGCCCGGCACGGCGGGATCTTCCGGGCCGTCGCCGACAGCCCCCTGACCCGGCCCGCCGAGCGCGACTTCTACAACGCCCGCTGACCACAGACAGGAGAAGCCCCCGCATGAGCGCCACCGAGACCCTGAAGGACGCCGCCAACTACGCGGCGCTGCGCACCACGCTGGCCTGGCTCACCCACAAGGTCCACGCCCACGCCCAGACCGTCACCAAGCTCGCCGCCGACGTCGACGACGCCGCCGAGCAGATGCTCGACGCCGCCGAGACGATGAAGGCGCTCGCCGTCGACGACGCCACCACCAGCGAGTTCACCGACGCCGCGCTGACCATGACCGGTGCCAAGGACGCGGCCGGCGCCTACACCTCCGCCGCCGAAAGCGCCGCCTCGGCCGCCGACGACGCGAAGACCACCACCGAGAACGACCACGGCGGCATCGCCGACGCCGTCGCCACCTCCCCCGTCGACATGGCCGAAGCCAGCTTCTACGCCCAGAGTTAGAGAGGTCAGGACCATGGGGCCGACCCGCGCACAGTTCGTTCAATACGCGCCTGCCGCGCTCGCGGTGGTGCCACTCGCCGCCGGCCCCTGGTCCGCCCTCGCCGCCGCGGCGGCCGGAGCCGGAGCGTGGGCCGTCGGCGCCTCCGCCCCGGTGCTGCGGTCCCTGATCGCCTGCGGGCTCACCACCACAGGCTGCGGCATCGCCGCCAGCGAGGTCCTCGCCGCCGGCATGAACCCGCTGATCGCCCTCGGGCTCGCCGTCCCAGCCGGGGCAGCCGCCCTCGCCCACCACCGCAACCTCACCGGCCACATCCCGGCCCTCGTACCGGCGACCGCCACCAAGGGCGCGGGGGCGGGGCTGACGTCGCAGGAGCAGGTGATCGCGGCCTGGTGGGCGGAGTTCATCTCCGGCCCCACCCAGACCGAGGACCGCAAGCTCATCCAGCCCGGCGCCAACCTGGAGCACCTCGTCCTCCAGGTCGACGGCGGGCACGTGGTGTTCACCGGGATCATCACCCTGCCCCCCGGGCAGCAGGTGCGGGTCAGGGAAGGAGACATCGCCTCCGTCTACGGGGTCCCCGTCTCCCAGGTGGAGCTGGGAGACCCCAAGCACTACGCGCCGAACGCGCTGCCGGTCACCGTGCAGCTGACGGCACCGGCGGCGCAGCCGCAGATCGCAGCTGGCGCCCCCACGACTCCCCAGGAGCTGTGGGCCGCGTACGTGGCCGTCCCGGAGGGCGCGATGCCCGGCACCGCCCTGACCGTCACCCGCTACGACGGGCCGCTGGACTGGGAGGGCATCGCCACCCGCGACCGCCGGGCGATCGGCACCGTCAACCTCCAGGACCTCGCGGGCAACCTCGACCTGGAGACAATCCAGATCGCCCTGGCCCCCGGCGACAAGCCCTCCCAGATGGGGATCCGGGTGATGCGGGAGCACGCGCTGATGCACGGCACGATGCTCTCCTCGGTCCTGGACGAGCTGTCGATGGACTCGCGCGGCTACGTCCGCGCCGGAACCTACGTCGACGGCCGCCCCGCGCTCCTGCCGCTCGCCCAGCCCGGCTCCGGAGCCCGCCACCTCTACCTCGTCGGCGGCTCCCGGTCGGGCAAGTCCGGGCTGCTGGAGCAGCTCCTGCTCTCCGCCCACCGCTCCAACATCGCGGTGATCCTCGCCTCCCCGCAGGCCGGGACCATCGCCGGCGCCTCGCTGTCCGCGTACCTCGGGGACGGCCTGGACGAGGCGATGGGCGCGCTGCGCCTGGCCTACGCGATGATGCTCGACCGCGAAGCCCGCTACCGCTCCCCCGCCTTCCCGTTCACCGACCCGCTTGTCGAGTTCGTCGTCGACGAGGCGCACATGCTGCTGTCGGCCTCCTCCCCGTACCACGCGGAGGCGAAGGCGATCGTCGAGCAGCTCACCCGGCGCTCGCTCAAGCGGGGCATCGGCGTCGTCCTGGCCACCCAGACCCCACTCGCCGAAGACCTCGGCAACAGCACAGTCATCCGCTCCCAGCTCCTCATCGGCGGCGGCGCCGTGTTCCTGCGCTGCGCCAAGGGACAGGGATCCCTGGTCGGGGCAAACGCGGTGGAGGGCGCGGAGGGCATCGACCTGTCGATGATCCCCTCCCAGTGGCCCGGCCAGTACGCCAAGGTCGCCGACCGCGACATGTCCGGCCTGGCCACCGAAGCCGCCGCCGCCCCCGAGGACGGCACCTTCGGCCTCGGCTACCTCCTCACCCCCGGCAGCCAGGCCGTCCAGTTCCGCTCCCTCCACCTGGACGTGCCGCCGGTCTCCCTCGCGGGAGGCGAGCCGCCGGTCGGGATCGAGGACTGCGACGCCTGGCGCGAGCGCGACGCGATCGCGAGGACGCCGATGGTCGACAAGCGCGGCAAGAACCTCATCGGCAGCCTCGCCGACCTCCTCGCCGCGGCCGAGGCCGCAGCCTCCACGCAGGAGCCGGCGGCCCACCACAACCCCGCCGGCCCCCACGCCGTCACCGGGCCCGCCCGGCCGGGTGGAGCCCCGGCGGCCTCCGAAGGACAGGAGCTGATCAAGCCGCGCATCCTCGTGCTCCTCCAGGAGCACGCCACCCCCATGACCGCCGAAACCATCGCCCGCAAGCTCGAAACCTCCGCCAGGCACGTCAAGCCGCGGCTGTCCGAGCTGAAGAAGCAGAACAAGGTCACCAACGAGAACGGCCTGTGGAGGGCAGCATGAACACCCGCACCGAATCCGACTTCACCCCACTCGACCAGGGCCTGTACGCGGCCGCGTTCCAACTCCTCGACCCCAGTCCGCAGCCCGCCGCCCCGCAGGCGCCGGCCGCCCCCGCGCCGGCCTCCTCCAGCCCCACCATGGCCCCGCCCGCGCGCAGGCTCGGCCCGGTCGAGAAGACCCTCAGCGACGCGCTCGGATTCCTCGACACCCACGGCTGGGCCCGGCACTCCCTCATCCACCCCGAGGGCGCCCGCTGCTCCATCGGCGCCCTGCGCGCCGCCGCCGGAGCCCGCAACACCGCCTACCGCGACGCCGGAAACCTCCTCCTCGACGAGGCCCGCCGCCAGCACGGCAAGAAGTGGCAGACCATCCCCCACTGGAACGACTCCCACACCGGAGCCCAGGTCCGCAGCGTGTGGGAAGCCGCCATCCACCGCGCACACCACCTGAACATCTGACCCACCTGGAGCCACATGTCGTTCTCGTTCACCAACCCCGACGCCAACCGCGACGACGGCCGATCGTTCTCGTTCACCGGTCCCGACCCGGCGACCGTCGACGAACGCCTCCAGGCCATCGCCGACATGGCACACGAAACCCTCCGCCTCGTCGCCGAACTGCGCCGCCAGACCAACACCTAAGCCCGGCCATGGAGGTGGTAAGGGCCTCTGAACTGCAAGGTAAGGCCGGTAAAGGGGGCCCGTCCGGTCCTGCCGAACCCCTCTGGGGCCGGTTTCTGGGGTCTGAATGCCCCAGGGGGAGCGTTTGGGGCCGGTGGTCGCCCGCCTGTCGGCAGACCCCCGAAGGTAGGCCCTCGCCAGCACGACCACCGGTCCATGTCCCCGAGCTTGCGAGCACCCGAGGCCCGCGCAGCCTACCCAGCCACCCACCCCAGCCAGCAACGGAGTTCCGTCATGGCCGTCACCGTCTCACTCATCCTCCTGTTCGGCATCGGCCTGTTCGCCGCCTGACAGCACAAGGGCGGCCCCCGCGTCTCGCCAAAGAACCGGGGCCGCCCTCGTCCACCAGCACCTTCAACAGAACTGGAGACACCCAGCATGACCTATCCGAACGTGACACGGCAGGAGGCCGCGTGGTGACGGCTGCTCCTGGAACCCTTCAGGCGGCACTCGACGCCGCGGCCAGGGGCTGGGCGGTCTTCCCGCTCCGCCCCGGCACGAAGCGTCCCGCCCTGCACGGTGAGACCCGCTGCCCCCGCGCCGGGGCCTGCGCGGGCGGTCACGTGAAGTGGGAGGACCGGGCCACCACCGACCCCGAACGGATCACCCGCGCGTGGACGCAGGCTCCGTTCAACATCGGCCTGGCGACCGGCCCGTCCGGGCTCGTCGTGATCGACCTCGACATGCCCAAG
>NZ_JBEZNU010000017.1:0-170363 GCF_040653375.1 Streptomyces sp. NPDC047974 | reverse complement strand
GGAACAACTCCCACAACTCATCCGGCACCAGCCGCTCGGCAAGACTCGTCATGCCCGGCACAACGAGCCAAACCACCAAAGGAAACGACGTCTTACAGCCAGGCCGGAACGCGCGACTGTGAAGCGGGCGCATCGTTGTTTTGGGGTGGCTCCAAGTCGCTCCACCGACCGTCGGGGTACCACAACGCTTCGGCACTCGTCTCCAGAAGGAAGCGGATCCCGTTCGTGGTGTCCTGAAGACGCGCCACGAAAGCGCGGCACCGGCGACCTGGACGCCCTCGCCCGCGCGCTGGACGCCCCGCCGTCCCTGACTGCGGAGGCCGCCGACCGCCTGCGGCGGGCGGCGACGCGGAGGTGGACTACGTGTACTTCGGCGCGGCGGCAGCGGCGGCGCTGATGCCCCTGACCCTGCTCACCCTCGCGCCGCGCCGCTTCCAGGTCCTCAAGGAGGCGGCGGGGGAAGGCACCGACTGAACGCGAACCCCGGTCGGCTTCCGCTCCCGTGCCGGGGAGAGCGAGTCAGGACTTCCGGCTCCTCCGTGCCGCCACCAGCAACAGCGGGACGACGGCGAGGAGTTCGCCGATCCCGCCCGTCCACAGGGCCGTACGGACACCCGTGTACTCGCCCAGCAGGCCACCGGCGAGCGCGCCCAGGGGCATGACGCCCCAGACGACGAAGCGGACGGTGGCCGTGACGCGGCCGAGGAGGGGGGCGGGGGTGACGCGCTGGCGGAGGGCGACCGAGGCGATCTTGAAGGTCATGAAGGCGGTCCAGCCGAGGCCCTGGAGCACGCAGGCGAGGGCGTAGCGCCAGTCGGCGTGGAAGAACGGGAGCGCCGCCAGCCACAGGACGCCGCTGACGACCACCGACGCGCACATCGCGCGGGTCTCGCCGAGGCGGGCGACGGCGCGGGTGGTGAGGAGGCTGCCGAGGAGGCCGCCGAGGGCCTCCGCCGTGAAGACGAGGCCGCAGAGGAACGGGGACATGCCCAACTCCCCGGCCAGGAGCACGAGCAGCATGGACGCGCCGATGGTGCCGCAGAGGTTCGAGATTGCTGCTGTGAGGGTGAGCGCGCGCAGGAGGCGGTCGCGGAAGACGAACCGCAGCCCCTCGGCGATCTCGTCGCGGAGGCGGGCGCCGGGGACGCGTTCCGGCTTGGGGTCGGGGCGGCGGATGCGGGAGAGGAAGACGGCCGAGACGAGGAAGCTCGCCGCGTCGACGACGAGGGCGACCGGCGCCGTCACCGCCGCGATCAGCGCGCCGCCGACGCCGGGTCCGGCAGCGGCCGTGACGGTACGGGAGGACTCCAGGGCCACGTTCGCCGCGACCAGCCGGTCCGCGTCCACGAGCCGGGGCAGTTGGCTCTGGTACGCGATGTCGAAGAAGGCCGTGAGGACGGAGAGGCCGAAGCCGACGGCGTACAGCTGCGGCAGCGTGAGGACGTCGAGCCAGGCGGCGACGGGCAGCGTCGCGAGGAGGGCCGCGCGGCCCAGGTCGCCCGCGATCATGACGCGGCGACCGCGCATCCGGTCCACCCAGGCTCCGGCGGGCAGGCCGAGGAGCAGGAAGCCGAGGTACTCGCACATCACCAGCAGCCCCGCCTCGAACGGCGACGCACCGAGTGGGCCGATCGCGACGAGCGGGAGGGCGAGGACGGTGACGGCGGCGCCGGCCTGGCTGACGGTGTCGCCGATCCAGAGGCGGCGGAAGTCGGGCAGGCGAAGGACGTGGGGCGGGCGGGTGCGGTCGGGCGCGAGCGTGGTCATGTCGAGGAACATCACCAGCCGCCGCATCCGCCGACCATTGTTTTAGCCTGAGCTAAAAGCTCACGGGAAGGACGGAGGGGCAGTCGTGGGATCGGTACGATTCGGGGTCGACGACCTGGCGCAGCTGAGGTTCGCGGTGTCACCGCTCCTGGAGACGGTCGCCGCCCTGCGCGCAACCACGGACCCGGGCGGGCACGCGCTGCATCTCCCCTGGATCAAGCGGGCGTTGGCCGTCGGCGCGGAACGTACGGCCCTGGTGCCGCACCTGGCGGAACTCGCGGCCCGCCTGCCTCCCCCGCGCTGCCCGCTCGCCGAGATCGACGAGGAACTGCCGCTGCTCGACGGGCCGGCTCCGCTCGGCGGGTCGACTCCGCTCAACGGGTCCGCGGAGCTGGCGGGGGCGGTGTTGGCGTGGTGGCGGGTAGGGGTGCGGCCGTACTGGGCCCGCGTCAGGGCCGTACTGGAGGCCGATCTCGCCTACCGGACACGCCAGTTGGCGGAGGACGGCATCCAGGAGGTCTTCGCGCACCTGCACCCGGGCCTGCGGTGGGCGGACGACCGGCTGACGTGGGGCGGGGGCCCGGCGGCGGACCGGCTCGACCTCGACGGGCGCGGGATCACGCTCACTCCGAGCGTGTTCAGCACACGCCCCATCCTGCTGCCGGGGCGGGGCCCCACCCCGCCGTGCCTCGTCTACCCGGCGCGCGGAACCGGCACCCTGTGGGAGCGGTCCGCCGAACCCGGCGACGGGCTCGCCCGGCTGCTCGGGCGCAGCAGGGCCGGGCTCCTGAGTCGTACGAGCACCCCGGTCACCACCACGGCCCTCGCCGAACAGACCGGTCTGACGCCCGGCGCGGTCTCGCAGCACCTGACGGTGCTCCGCGAGACGGGGCTCGTGACCGGTCACCGGTACCGGCGCGAGGTGTACTACCGGGCGAGCGAGCTGGGTCTCGCGCTGCTCGGGGAGGAGGGGGGTCGGCGACGCACGTCCGGTTCGGGCTGAGCGTGCTGCGACCTCTGCCCGCTGTGCGGCCGGCCTCTCACGCTGGTCCCGGACGTCATCGTCCGCTCCTCGAACGTGCTGTACCCCACCCGGATCGACTACCGGCCCCCACTGCCGCTACTGCGCAACCGACGTGTTCCACCTACAGCAGTGGAGCGACCTGATGCGCGCCCACTACCAGAGCTGACCGGGGCCGTGCGAACGCTGCGCCACGACCTCCCGAGCACCAACAAGCGCCAACAATCCACTCCGTTCCACCAGCAGAGAGCTACCTAGCGATCCCCCGCTCAACGGCGAGAGACGCCCCGACCCTCACCACGTCACCGAATCCCTCACCCCCGGGTGAGGCCCCCGCCCCCGGCCACCGGCCGGGGCTTCGTGCTTCCTGAAGGAGACCGTGCCGACGTACGAAGCCCTGCCCCGCTTCACCACCGATCTGGACCGCCTCACCCCCGCCCAGCGCCGGCGCTTCCGCTAGGCCGTCAACGCTTTCGTCGACGACCTGCGCACCGGGCCCGGACGCTTCCGCGCCGGCCTCCGCGTGAAGGACGTCCGCAGCACGCCTGGCGTCTTCGAGCTGACCTGGGCTCGGGACGGGCGCGCGACGTGGTCGTACGGCCCGGCACGGGTCGCCAGGGAACAGCACATCGTCTGGCGCCGCGTCGGCACCCACGACGTTCTCTTTTGGTAAAGCCCCTGCTCACGGCCTGAGTCGGTTCTGCCCAAGGCCAACCCGAAGTAGACCAGCGGACCAATTGCACCGTCGCTCCACGGTCGACCGACCGAGGCGACGCCGCTTCCTCGGCCTCGGTAGTGTCACACCACCACTCAGGAAGCGCTGCGATGTAGGCCGCGATGTGCGCGGACGGAGGCTGATCGACCTCACCTTCGGGGGCGACATGCGGTCCCACGCTGCTTCGCTGGGTCAGGGGACCAACTCGACAATCAAGTCGTCGATATCGTCGCAGTCCAATATCCTGTAGCCGACCGGGACGGAACTCGTGTTTGCCCTGAATTCGCACCACTCGAATGGAGGGAAAATGACATGGCGACTGATTGGGCCGGCCCAGAATGAGGTTCCATCCCATCCGCTCGCGAAATAGCACCAGTATCGATTGATGTCTGCCAAGTCTTCCCCGTGCACAATCGCGCTCTGTCCGGGGTTGAGAACCCACCACCCCTTCTTCGTCCAGTTACCGTTATCGCAACCCGGCGTGTACCACATAATGGTCACTTGCACGGTCGTCGTGTATTTGTTCACGAATTGCAGCATCAGGATGTCCCTCCCTCGCCGCTGTCGGCATCCGGGGGGTTACTGACCGGGCGTACTTCCGGCCCTCGTCCGGGCGCCCTTGACGGTAGCTCCACCCAGGTGAGCTCGCTCTGCTCGACCTTCCCCGTACGGTGCACTACATGCAACGACTTACGGACGGAGGGCGGATGGGCTCGGAATTCGGTGGTGGGGCTCACACTCGCGGTAAACTCATCAGATTTCGCCATCGTCAAACTCCTACGTGCGGGTCACCGTAAGAATCCTGTTTCCTGTGGAAGAAGGCCCAGTCGCCGAATCCGTGTTTCGCCGGGATCCATTCCTGCAGGTCGGGGCGATTCCAGGACATCGTCGGCCCGTCCGCACGTACGTCATGTCGGGATTTGCCGTCAACCGTCAACGGGCCGCCCTCCGCCTCGGCGTGGCGGATGCGCGACCAATGCGGACACTGGGCCACACCTCCACCGTGCACGCCGGACAGCCGGGGCGCATGTCGAGACGGGGAACCCCTCACATGCTTGATGCGCTTACGCCACGGACTGGTCGCTCCACCGCGTCCGGCGCAGGGCCGGAGTTGGCACGCGGAGTCCGTGCTGACGATGCGCCAGTGAGCATCTGTGGGTCCCGGCACGGGGCGGGCGTGGGTGACGGCTCCCGTCCAGCGCTGAAGCACCGTCGTATGGTCGGCAGCTCGCGGGGCGCAGGGCCGGGTGAGCCGAGGCCCTCACCTGGTACGACGCACAGGACCCCGCAGCCCCCGTCCTGATCTACGCCTCCGCTTCCCCGAGGAACCCTCCGCCGTCCAGGCCCAGCTCGGCGTCGCCGAAGCAGCCGCCCAGGTCGAAGAACTCCTCGGCACCCTCGCCGTCCACCTCGTCGGCCGCGGCGTCAGCCGCCTCCTCGTCACCTTCCGCTATGCCGCCCGCCAGGACTGGGACAAGATCGCCAAACTCCTCAAGCCCGTCTACACGGCGGCGACCGAGGAGGCCGCACTCGAACGGTTCGCCGAGTTCGCCGAGTTCGCCGAGTTCGCCGACACATGGGGCCGGAAGTATCCCGCGATCGTCAGGCTCTGGGAGAACGCCTGGGAAGAGTTGACCCCGTTCCTGCGGTTCGACACCGAGATCCGCCGCATCGTCCGCACCACCAACGCCATCGAGTCCGTGAACGCCAGGATCCGGCGAGCGGTCAAGACCCGCGGACACTTCCCCAACGAGACCGCCGCCCTGACATGCGTCTACATGGCCATCATGTCCCTCGACCCCACCGGCAAGGGACAGACCCGCTGGACCCTGCGCTGGAAACCACCCTGAACGCCTTCGACATCACCTTCGACGGCCGGCTCTCCGCAACCCGCCAGTAACCCCAACCACCCCCGTTACACCGTTCGATTGACAGACCCGGCGCGGGGAACAGTTCAGGATCGGCTGCGCCTTGAGCGCGGGCTGGGGTCCATCCCCGCGCGGGCACGGAACAGGAGTACGTCGTGGCCTGGTCGGCGGCAACAAGGGACCATCCCCGCAGGCGCGGTGGCTCGGTCGCCGGGTCCATCCCTGCGGGTGCGGGAGCAGGAACTGCCGGCGGTGCGTGCCACTGAGGTGGTGCAGAAGGGTGGACGCCCTCCCAGCTGCTTTCGGTTACAAGGGCCCCGCGGGAGATCCACCGGGCCCTGCCTCTCCATCGCAAGCTCATCAGCCGTGGCTGACCGGCGCCGAGCGTCCAACTTCGGGCCGCTATCGGGTGGCCCGGCGGTGCCCGAGTGGTTCTGTTTGCCACGCCCACCGGATCCTCAACACGGTCCGGATCAGGACGACGGGGACCGCGCAGGCACACGCGATGGTCACAGGAAGCACGACCGAGGCGGGGGCGACCCCCATCACGCGGACGGCCGAGTGCAGTCCGCCGGTCCCGTGAACGACCGGTGTGAGGGCATCGTCCAAGGCAGTGAACAAGGCGAAGTGCAGCCCCCAGACGGCGCAGACCGCCAGCCAGTAACAGCCCACGGCCACTGTCCAGGCGCGCACGGCGCGGGCGCCTGAGGCGAGCAGCCGAGCGCGGAAGAACAGGAGTGAAATCAGGGCGCACGGCAGCGCCACGTAGGTCGGAGTCCGCCACCAGTCGTCCAAGGCCCAGGCCGGGATGTCCGCACGGATGGAGGCCATGACAGCAGGATCCAGACTGCTCGCCAGCAGATCGCCGAACTTGCCCAGGACCACTCCATTGGCCACCAGTGGGGCAAGGGCGAGCAGCCACAGGATCGGGTGGCCGAGGCCCTTCTTCAGTCGGTGCGTCACCTCGCCCCGCGCGGTGGGCGTCGGCGCAGCGGGCCCGGGCTGCTGGCCCGGCGCGTAGGAGGGTACGGGCGGGGCGAGCTGAGGCTGGATGGGCAGGTCGGTGGCAGGAGAGGAGGACGCGTCCTGTGGAATGTCGGCGCCCGAACCGAACCGAGCCGGAGCAGGCGGGCGAGGACCGCCGGCAGGCGTGTCAAGGACAGTGGCGACGTGTCCGCCGTCTTGGGTGTCGACGGCGGCCATGCCTTGCCCGGTGATCTGCAGGATCTGTGCCCGCATGCTCCGCGCGTCCGGGTAGCGGTCCTGCGGGCTCTTCGCCAGCGCCCGCGTCAGCAGGGCCTGCACTTCCCCGGGCACCTGGGCGCCGAGGGCACTGAGTAGGGGAGGCTGCGAGGTGACATGCTGGTAGCCGATCTGGAACCCCGACTCCGCGTCAAACGGCACTTTTCCAGTAAGGAGTTGGAAGAGTATGACGCCGACGGCGTAGAGATCGCAGCGGGGATCGATGGCACGGCCGGCCGTGAACTGCTCCGGGGCCATGTAGTGCGGCGTCCCCACGATGAAGCCGGTGCCGGTCAGTGCGGTGGCCTGCCCGTCCAGGGCCCGGGCGATCCCGAAGTCCATGACCTTCACCGAGCCGGCCTCGGTGACCATCACATTGGCCGGCTTCACGTCCCGGTGCACGAGCCCTTCGGCATGGCTCGCCGCCAGGGCATCCAGAATCTCGGAGGCGAACCGCAAGGCCTCGGCCAGCGGCAGCCCACCGGGGCCGGAGGGCACGTAATGGCTCAGTGTCCGCCCCCGGACGTACTCCATCACCAAGTACGGCACGCGTACGCCAGCTACCTCCTCCTCCAGCACGTCATGCACCGCCACCACATGAGCATGGCTGAGAGCAGCAGCCGCGCGCGCCTCACGGCGGAAGCGTTCCCGCCCCGTCGGATCACCACCCGGCACTGCCGTCATCGTCTTGATCGCAACCGTCCTGCCCAAGGCATCGTCGTGCGCCCGGTAGACCGCCGCCATCCCGCCCGTGCCGAGCAGCTCTTCGATCAGGAAACGCCCTTGAGCAAGCCGGACTCCCGGCCCGATGCCCCCGGTCATCATCGAAATCCCCCGTCGCCGTGATGTAGTTGTGCGCACGGGCCGACACCCCCCCCACCGCCCCCGTCAGCCCGCTGAGCCGCAAGTATGCCCGACCCGGCATGAGCACAGCAGCGCAGCTCGGTGACCGCGGAGGCCACACCGCCCGCGGGGCAGAATTAAGGCAGCCAGCGCATCCGCGGCGTCGCCGCGCCCGCCCTCAGCCCCGAGGACCTCGCCGCACTCGACGGACTCCTTGACACCAGCAGCACGAACAGCCTTCTCCACCACGAGGACCTCTCCGTACGCACCGAGCGCACCATCTGGGCCGCCCGCCGCGCCTGAACACCCGGCCAGGCCCCAAATTGCCCGCCGGGCAGCCTCGACACCCCCTTGCTTACCTCACACGCAACCCACCACCTGCGCAGTGCCATGCGCTTCGTTGCACTCAGCAACCACGCCCGCTCAGCGCCATCCCCGCGCCCCCGCAGCGCGGCGGAAAGGGCCCATGCCGTACAGGGCCGGGGGACGTTCGTCGCCGAGGCCGGCTCCCTGACCGCGACCGAAGGCGCAGGACCGGCGGCGAGCGCCGCCGACAGCTGGAGGGGGTCCTACGCGATGTCCTCAGCCACATCAGGCATCAGGGACCGGTGGGGAACTCAACACGTGCCTGGTGAGCAACGAGCAGCTGGCCAAGTGGTGGGCGGTACTGGGTGGACCTCGAACTGGCGAGCGCCGGAGCAGCTGCCGCGCTGAGCCGATGTGGTCCGCGACCGGGTCGGGTTTGCACCGTGACGGGGCCGGCGTCAGCCTGGCAGCTTCACTTGTCGTATCGGGGACAGAATGTGGTCCTGCGACCTCTGGGTGATGAACCCAGCGAGCTACCGAGCTGCTCCATCCCGCGTCGGTAACGCCACCGTACGCAGTGGTCAGCCGCGGATGCCAGCTGCGGACGATGTTCTCGGCCTGGGGGCCCTTCTGCCCCCTGCGTCACGTCGAACGTGACCGCCTACCCCTCCCCGCCGGCACATGGAGCAGCCTGCCATACGAACCCAGGAAAACCTCGACGAGGGGCCTCCCTGCGGGCAGGGGGAGCAGAGCGACTCGACGCAGGTGAAATCGTGCAGGGCGGGTCCAGACCCACGGGAGCGGGAAGCAGCCGTATCGAGCGGCACCGCGCGATCGCCGGCGAGGCCCATCCCCACGGGCGCGGGGAACAACAGGAAGCGGGCGCCCTGGTCGCCGCCGTCCAGGGGTCCATCCCCATATGTACGGGGAGCGGTAGCGCTCCATGAGACTGCGGGGGTGCGCCACGGGCCCATCCCTGCAGGCGGCGGGGAGCAGAACACGAGCCGGACTGCTCGAATGGGTTCTACTCGGGCTGAGTTACCGTCAGTGACCAGCGGATACTCTCGTCCGAGGCGTCAACGTTGACAGTGAAGGACCCGGATCGTGCTACGCCCGGATCCAGGGCCACTGAACCCACGTCTGCAGCGCCAGCGGGGCAGTCCACGGTGAAGTCGGCAACCTGGTACCCCTGCGACTGCATCGTCACGCCTACGGCACCGCCTCCCTCACACGCCACCGTCAGTACCGTCGGCAGACTCTCCGACACTCCTGCGGAAGCCACACCCCCATCCCCGACCATCTCTTCCACCCACACCAGGCCGTCCGGACCCGGATGCGGAAGCAGACCACCAACCGCCATCGCCGAAGTGGTCCCAGCTGCGGCCATCGCACCCACGGCCAGTAATGCCACCACGGACAGATTCCTCGTACGCATCACGTACTCCCTCCCCTGATCACCTGCCACAACAAAGCCACCCTGCCCGCGGTCAGGCGCATGCGCATGAGTACTCCTGCTCAGCCGCCTGCCTGGCCGGCCGTGAGGACGAACGCCAGTGGCAGGCAGTTGCCGTCCGCGGCGAGGTGGATCTTCGTGGTCAATCAGCCGCGGGACCGTCCGAGGGCATGGTCGTCCGGCCCGCTGGCCGGGGCCCCTCTTGACGGGCCCCGGCGGCGTGCTGATGAGCCCGGACGATCGTGGAGTCGACCGAGACGATCCAGTCGAGGTCGCTTTCGGCGTCGGCCTGGGCGAGCAGCGCGTGAAGATCTGCCCCAGGTGCCGTCGGCGGCCCATTTCCGCAGCCGATTGTGGGCGCATTTCCACGAGCCGAAGTGCTCGGGAAGGTCCATCCACGGGGTCCCGGTGCGGTATTCGAAGGCGATCGCGTCGATCACCTGCCGGTGGTCCCGCCACCGGCCACCCCGCCTGGGTGTCCGGTCCGGCAGCAACGGCTCGATGCGTGCCCACTGGGCGTCAGTCAACGAGACACATCAACCAACGATCGGATGATCCGAGGGAAACGCCCTAGCCCGCGTGGCTCACCGGATGGAAGTTGAGGCGCTCGCCGGTGACGGGGAAGCCGGCCTTGGTGAAGTTCGCGGCCATGGGGAAGTTGCCCCGGTCCGTCGCCGCGCTGATGAACTCCGCGCCCTGCTCGACGAGGACGTGGACGCACTCCGCGAGCAGGTCGTAGGCGTAGCCGCGACCGCGGTGTTCCGGCAGGACGCCGATGAAGCCGATGGTCGGCCCGGAAGGGTTGTGGGCCGGGATGTGGATCCCGGCCGGCTCGCCCTCCGGCGTACGAGCGACCTGCCACCACTCCCGTGGGGACGGGCACCAGTGGAAGAAGTCCAGCTCCTGCTGGGCGGCCTGGTCGAGGCCGCCCTCCTCGATGGCCCTGAGCGCGTGGGCGTCCAGGGTGGCGGAGTGGATACGGCGCAACGCGTCGAAGAACACGGCGTCGTCGGGCTCGGCGTCGAACCGTAGACGTCCCGGCCGCTCGGGCAGACCGAGCTCCGGCGTCCACCGGTACAGGAGACGTTCCACCAGGAGCTCATACCCGGCGGCTCGTGCGGCGGCGAAGCGCTCCTCGGCGGCGGCGCGCAGGCCGGCCTCTTCGCGCCAGCCGCCGGGCAGGTTGATCTCCAGCTCGACCCGCCAGGGCGCGGAGCGCAGAAGCTCGGCCCCGGCCTCCTCCTCACCCTCTGCCACGTCGAACCAGTTGATGTTCACAGGCTCCGCGTCGTCGGGCCCGCCCCACCAGGCCCCGCGCGCAACGACCTCGCCATCGCGCAGCGCGACCCGCTTCCACTCGGGGCGGAAGCGGGTTCGCCGATGGTTCTCACGGGCGCCGAGGGGATCGGGCAGTGCGTCGAAGAGATGGACGTCGCTCGCGGAAAGCGTGCGGATGACCAGATCGGTCATGGAATTCCTCCGGGATTCAGGCTGTGTGAAGCGCTCCCGGCCGGACGTCAGAACTGACGGAGCACCACGCCGGAACAGCGGAAGCGGGAGCACTGGAAAGCTGTGAACTGCACGGCACTCGCCTCCTTCCGACCGTCTCAGGGGGTGAGGCCCCACCGTACGTGAACCGTCACACACCCGTCCACGCATTTCCGGGCCGGCCCGTACGAGCTCGTCCCGCCAGGCGGGGGCTAGCTTGTGCGGCAGCACAGCAGGTCGGTCAACGACAGGGGATCCCTATGCGGTACCGCTTCACGTCCTACCACCCGGCGAGTGACGCCGAGGCAGCCGTCACGGACGGCACCCGGCTGGGCGGCCTGCCGTACTGGCTGGAGTAGCCGCAGTGGCCGGTCGACCCGTACGAGAGCGAACTCGCTGCGTTCATAGGGCAGTTCCGGGTGCCGACGACTGACGGCGGCGCGAACGGGGACCGGATGGTGTACTTGTTCGCCATCGGGTTCTCGGGTGAACACGCCACCGTCGTCCAGCCGGGCGGCCAGGTCACCGAGTCCCTCGAGACACGGGCGGCGGCCACCGGCCCGACCGACCTGGACCGGGCCCACCTGCTCCGGGTGGAGGAAGAAGTCGATTTCTCCCACGTCGAACGGGAACTGGACCCGATCGAGGGCGAGGACGAGGACGACCGGAAGGAGCGGCTGGAGGAGCGTCTCGAAGAGCGCCAGAAGAACGCCGCAGGCAGCATCCGGATGGACCAGCTCGGCGGCCCCGATGTCGTGCCGGTCTGGCTGCAGGGCGACGACCTGCCAGGCGAGGGCTGGCAGCTGGTCGCCCAACTCGACTCCTGTCACCTGCCCTTCGAGGTCAACTTCGGCGACAGCGGGATCGGCTACCTGTTCCTCTCGCCGGACGGCAAGAACGCCGAGTTCTTCTTCCAGAGCTGCTGAAGAGTCCGGCAGGGAGCCTCACCCCTTCCGCCCCGTGACCTTCGAGCCCGCCCCCGCCGACGGCTCCGGCCCGGACCCGGACCGCCACGCGGCTGAGGAGGCAGCCACAACGGCCGCAGGAGCCGCAGCGGCCGTACTCGCAGGCCACGGCTACCTCGCCAGCAAAAGACACGTCTCGCTCAAGATCCGCCGGACAGGCTGTAGCCCCTCCCTGAAATCCGTCCGGTGCAGCTTCTTCACCACGGCCGGGTTGGGAACATCGCCCCCACTGATCGCCTGCTTCGCGCGCTCGGCGTGCGCCTCGGTGGCCCTCCCGGGTCTCACTTCGCGACATGCCTGAGTCCGTACCGAGTTCAGATGTCCGGCATGTCGGAGCGCTTCCACACCCAGTCGCCGCAGTAGTCGCCGCCGTTGTTCATGCTCCACTCCCATTCGTCGGCACAGGCGTCGTCGGGTGCGCCCTCCGGGTAGAGTCGGGTGATCTGCACGATGTACTCGTACTCGTCGGGGAAGGATTCCTGGCAGCCCGTCACCTGGTTGCGGTAGAGCGACAGTGAGTTGCCATCGGCCGTGGCGTACATGCACTGCCCGGTGAGGTAGTTCCGGTCCAGACAGAGGACGGTCTCGCTGCCGTCGCCGTTGTCGTGGTCCCAGAACAGGTCGTCCGACGCGCAGTCGCCGTAGGTGTCGGAGACGCTGACCACCCGGTAGTACGAGCCGGTGTCGGAGCAGGAGGACACACGGGGCGTGGTGGAGTTCCACCCGAGTTCGCTGTCGCGGTAGTTGCTCAGGCAGTCGTCGACCTCGACGGCGGCGAAGGCCTCGTCCTCGGGGCTCGACGGAGTGGGCGTGGGCTCCTCGGTCTCCTCGGGTTCGTCCGACGGTTCGTACGCAGTGGGTTCGACGGGCTCGGTGGTGGTGGCGACGGCGGACGGGCCGTCGGAGCCGTGCGTCCTCCTGTCGGAATTCCACGCGACCGCGACGAGGATCGCGACGGACACGACGAGAGTGAGCGCCGCCATCACGACGCCGGCCGTCTTCGCGCCGGCCTCTCCTCCCCCTCCGGCTGCCGCACGGGGGCGAACCTCGGGCTCCTGCGCGGCTCGCGCAGGGCTGTCCTGCTTCTTCTCGGCCGCCGGCGGCGTCCTCCCGTCCGGGAGCTTCTTCGTGGTCCTCGGCCCGGGGTGCTTCTCCGTCGTGGCCGGAGTGCCGTGCTTCTCGGGTTCCCTGGACTCCTCGGCCTTCCCGGGCTGCTTCGGCTGCTGGGGCTTCCTGTACCTTGCCGTGTCGTACGCCGCCAGTGTGCCGACCAGGGGTGCGGGGAGCCAGCCGCGGGCGAGGTGGGAGGGCTCGTGTCCGGCGCGGTCCGCGGCGTACGGCATGATCCTGGCGAGGTCGGGTCGTTCGCCGGGGTCCTTGGCCAGGCAGCGGCGGACGAGGCCGCGCAGGGGCTTCGGGCAGGTGTCGAGTTCGGGCTCCTCGTGCAGGATGCGGTAGAAGAGCGCTTCGTTGTTGCCCTCGCCGAAGGCGGCCCGGCCGGTAGCCGCGTACAGGGCGAGGTTGCCGAGGGCGAAGACGTCGGCGGGAGGTCCGGCCGATCGGCCGCGTACCTGCTCCGGTGCCATGTACGCGGGGGTGCCGATCCGCAGTCCGGTCACGGTGGCGGCGGTCGCGCTCGCGGCGTGGGCGATACCGAAGTCGATGACCCGGGGGCCGTCGTCGGCGAGCAGGATGTTCGCCGGTTTGAGGTCGCGGTGCACCAACTCGCAGGCGTGCACGGCCATGAGGCCCTCCGCGACGCCGGCGATCAGCCGGAAGACGGTGGGCAGCGGGAGCGGACCGTGCTCGGCGACGGCCTGGGCGAGCGAAGGGCCGGGCACGTAGGCGGTGGCAAGCCAGGGCAGACTCGCGTCGCTGTCCGCGTCGACCACAGGGGCGGTGTAGAGGCCCATGACGCTACGGGCCGCCTTGATCTCACGCGTGAATCGGCGCCGGAACTCCGGGTCGTGCGCATAGTCGGGCCTTACCACCTTCACGGCGAGCGGCCGGCCGCCGGGGGTGAAGGCCAGGTAGACGCGCCCCATGCCACCGGCGCCGATTCTGGCCCGTAACGCATATCCGCCGACCCTGTCCGGATCGTCGGCGTCGAGCGCGGAGAATCTTCCGGTCATCGGTCCCCCGTCCTGTCACGGAGCCGCTCACGGTAGCAAGAACCAAATTATTTTTCTAGAAAAAACTTCCACTTTTCCTGCCGGGCGCTCCTCCCTCGGGAGTACGATGCGATCGTGCCCCCTAAGCAACATCGCGGTGAGGTCACCGTCGACCGGCTCCTCGCGGCAGCACTCAAGGTGTACGCCGAGTCCGGCCATGAGGGATTCACCGTGCATGCCGTGACCCGGGCGAGCGGCATCAGCGCCGGCAGCCTCTACCACCACTTCGGCAGCTTCGACGGTCTCGCCGCGGCCCTCTACACCCGCTGCATGGAGCAGTTGTTCGAACAGATGGGCAGCGCCCTGGTTCGTTCCCGCACCGGCCCGTCGGGCGTCCGGGCACTCGTCAGGGCCTATCTGCTCTTCACCGAGGAGCACCCGGACGCCGCGCTGTTCCTCCACGCCTCCGCCTACGCCGGCTACCTCACCGCACATGCCGAGAAGATCCGCGCGACCAAGGAACCGTTCCGGCAGGCCGTCGCAGCGTGGCTGGGTCCACGGATCGCGGCGGGAGAGATCGAACCGATCCCCGAGTCCCTGATCGAAGCGGTCGTCATCGGACCGATCGCCGAAGTCGCACGACGCTGGCTGTCCAGCACCTACGACGCCGACCTCGCCGAGGCCCGACGGGTCCTGCCCGAACTGATCTGGCGGTCGCTGCGCCGCATCGCGTGAACCTGCGTCCGGTCGGAACGGCGCGGCTGCCCCGGTCGCGTTTTCCTCGGTCGGCGCGGGATTCCGGCCGATGACGAACCCGCTGTCGGAGAGCCGGGGAGCGAGCAGGCCGGGGTAGCCGGTTGGGCGGGCAGGATCTCTTCTCCGGGGGACTGCAAATCGTTCGGCCCTGTCTCACATTCGGTGGTGACGGACTGTGCAAGTTGAGCATGCCCACCTCGCGAAGAGTACGGCCAGCGCGCTGACCTCGATGTTTCGAGGCGGACGACATCACGCCGGGTCGCCGGGCTTGCCGCGGCGACCTCTCACCACCGGACATCGAGCGATCGGCCGAGTTCTTTGGAGGAGACCGGCCATGAGGCGCCCATCTGCAGTTTCGTGGCGGGTTCCCTTCCGTCGCCTTCATGACTTACCGTCACCGCCGAATGTGAGGCAGAGCCGTTCGATGAACACACCTGGACTCGCCTCAGCCTTGTGCGCGAGGTCCTGGGCTGAGAAGGATGGTGGCGGACTTAACATCCTTCGCCACAAGGGAGAGTGAACGCGTGACGAGTGGTGCTGGTGTCGCAGGGAGCATCCGCTATCAAGTGTTCATTCAGCGGGAGAGCCCGGCAGTGGACCGGGCGGCGCGGAGGATGGGGAAGATCCTTGGGTATCCCGTCGTCCCCGAGTGGCCGGAGGCCAGCGCGACGTGTACATGTGGTGACCTCAGAACCGGCTGGGTGCCGTTCCACACGGCCGAGACTCAAGCAGTCAGCCACGGCATCTTTCACCTGACGGAGAAGTTCGACTGGGGAGTTCGCTGCGCCGCCTGCAGCCGCTTTGACGCCGCCTTCCTTGACCTTGAACAATCGGGGGACAATCTGTGGGTGCTGTCCAAGTGCCATGAACACCATGCCGTGCCGCAGGAGACGGGAGCGTCCATCGTCGCCACGGAGCAGGTGCTGCTGGGGCGTCCCCCCCAAGAAGCGATGGTGGCAGCTGTGATGCAGTGACTGCGGTCGTGGCAAGGTGTGGATTCCGGGGCCGGTCCCTACCCGAGCCGGCGGCTGATGCGAGCAAGCAGCGCGGCGGTCGACTGGACGCCGTCCTGTTCGGAGATGTCGTTGAACGTCCTCTGTGCCTCGAGGGCTCGGTCCCTGGACTCTTCGGGGCGATCGAGGGCGAGCAGCGCTTCGGCCCAGATCTGCAGGGTCCGACCGGTCCACAGGGGCTGTCCCAACGGGGCGAGACGGGGCAGCGCGGCTTCGGCGAGTCGAGCCGCCCGGGAGGCTGAACCACTGCGCAGAGCGATGGTGGCGAGGGCAACACGGCCGTAGCACTCGCCGAGCCGGTAGTCGATACGCCTCGATACATCGACCAGCTCTTGAACGCACTGCTCGGCCCGGGGGAATTCGTCCCGCTCCAGATACAGTTCGACCAGGGCACCGAGAGCATTGACGCGGCCTCGACCGCTGCCCAGCTCGCGGTAGACATGCAGTGCGCCCAGCGCGCTGCGTTCGGCGGCGTCGTAGTCGTGCATGTTGCGCTGTGCCCAGCTCAACGCACGGAGCGACTCGGCCTTCTCGAACTCGTTGCCCGCCTCTTCGCTCAACTCGCACGCGGTGACGGCCAGGGCCACCGCCTTCTCGCTGTGGCCGAGTCTGCAGTGCGCCCAGCTGAGGTTGCGCAGGGCGTAGGCCTCACCGGCGACAAGCTTCAGGGCGCGGTAGCGCTCCAGTGCTTCCTCCGCAAGCTGGATGGAGACGCTGGTATCCCCGCGCTGGAACTCCAGGTCACTGAGCAGGGCCACAGCGTCGGCCAAGCCGGCGGCGTCCTGGACCGAGCGGCACAGGTCGCGAGCTGCCTGGAGCACCTCGTGACACTCGTCCCACTGATTCCGGAAGAAGGCCAGGCGGCCGGCGAGGAGGCTCCCGCGGGCGAGGATGGTGTTCCCGCCGACAGCCTCGACACGTTCGCGCTGCTCTGTCAGCACATTCAGGTGGAGCAACGCCGAGCCCAGATCGTGGCTTCGCATGGCCTCGTCCACTGAGCGCTCCCATTGCCGTGCTGTCGTCATGTCACCGACAGCGAAGCGGTGGTACGTCTCCTCGAGGAACACGCGGCGCCCGACTGCCGCGAAGTACCGGGCAGCAGTCTCATGCAGCATGCGCAGTCGAAGGGGCTCCTCGTTCGCGAGATCTGCGAGCATCGGCTGGCGGATCAGTGCATGGATCTGCCGGTGCCCTGTGTCCCCCAGCGGGCGGACGAACGAGTACTGCCGGAAGCGTTCGAACCACCCATGCGGCAGTTCCTCTCCCTCCAACAGCGTCGCCAGCGACTCCCGTGTCGGTGACCGCAGCACCACAGCAGCTTTGAGGATCTTCTGCTGAACCGGAGGAAGCCGAGAGAGGAAGACTCGGGGGAGCCACGTCCGTGCAGGACGCCCAGCCGCTTCCCGGTGCAGTAGGTCAGGGCTGAGCCGCTCCCCGTGCTCTGCCAGGGTGTGCGCCAGATCCGCGATCAATGAGAGCCACAGAGGTACACCGTGGCACGCATGGTGGGCCGCCCGCGCAAGATCCTTGTCCTCGATCCCGCAGGAGGCCAGGTACCTGACCGTATGGCGTTCCTCCCACGCGGATACTTCATGGCTCTCGACCCGGAGCCCCTTGGGCATCGGCAGTTCGTCACGGCCCGCGACGACCACCTTGACGAGGGAACTGCTCTGCAACAGTGCGGGAAGTACGACATGCGTGAACCAATGACTCAGCGGAGGCTGTCCCCGGCCGGGCTGCTCCGCTGCGACGTCGTCGAGAAGAGCCAACAGCTCCGCGGTGTCGAGGAGGAGAATACCTGGACGCCTCAGACGATGGACCATCTCTGTCAGCGCTTCGACCAACTGCCGCCGGTATTGCGCGTAGACCTCTGCCGATGGCCCGGAGTCGATGTTGATGGTGTTGCCGGTGATGACGCTGCCATCCGTGGCCGTGATGTGTACGTCGACGTCAGCGGGCCGCAGGAGATCAACCGCTGCTTTGGCCGCGTGCTTGAACCTGATGGCCTGGCGGCTCAAGGACGGATCCCATGACACCACAGCACGGGCGATGCGAGAGAGCAAATCACCCGCCGGAGGGTGCTCTCCCCAGGCACCGTCGTGGCTCCCGCCGGTCAGAACACTCAGGTCGATGAGCCCGCTGCACTGGCTGGAAGGGACACGGCTCTGCAATTCGCCGAGGAGCCGGGTCTTCCCCATGCCGGCAACACCCCACAGCACAAGCACCTGCGAGTCGGGCTGCCCGACGAACCCGTCGAACGCCGCTATCGCGGCTTCCCGGTCCGTGAAGGCTCCCTGCAACGGCTCACGCATGCTGAACCCCTCCGCGATCGCGGGACGCCGCCCTAGGATCGCACTGTATCGCTCGCCAACTCTCCTGCGGGGGTGTTCAGATGACGGACCACAGAGGTCGAGCCATCGCAGTCGCAACAGTGCTTCCCATCACAGCCGGCGTGGTCACCAACCTGATGACCAGCTTCACCGAGTGGATCTGGATCGGCATCGGCGCAGCCGCCCTGGTAGCGATCACGGGAGCACTGGTTACGGTGAACCAGCGGCTCAGCGGACGCGGCGACGAACAGCGAACCAGCGTCACACTCACGGCAACAGGTGCTTCACAGATCCGGGACTCAACGCTTGAGACCACCGGCTCGGGAAGTATCGACATGACTGCAACCGACAACTCAAAGATCGAACGATCCCGCCTCAGCACGGCCGACAAGGACATCCGGCTCCGCGCCGAAGACAGGAGCACAATCACGGACACTGATGCCTCTTCACACGGCGCCTGACGCGCCCCTAGCGAGACCTGTACGGCTGCACACTGCGCGTCCGCGACCGCAACCTCCTCATCAGCGTCGATCTCACCCCCAGGCAGGGAGCCGACCTGAAGGCGGGCCGGCTGCCAGAGTGTGAGCGGAAGGCCACGGAATCGGCCAGGTCGGCGCTCGTAGCGATGCCGTGAGGGCCCCGGGGCGCGGTGGCCGGGGGCGGGCCGGACCCGTGTGCTGCCCGGCATGGCATGCCGCATCTGCGAGTTGGTCCACGAATGCGCCGATCCGGAACGGCTCGCCGCCCTCTGGGTCGGTTACGTCGAGGTGGGCCGGGAGGTTGACGGAACCATCGAGATCGGCCCGCCGAGCGTCGGCTTCGGTGGCCCGGGACCGACGCTCGTCCTGAGCCCGAACAGCGCGCCCAGGACGGGCCGGGTCCGGCTGCACATCGACGTGAACGCGACCGACCGCGACCAGGACGCCGAGCTGGAACGCCTGCTGGCGCTGGACGCACGGACGGCGGACGTCGGCCAGACCGGGAGGAGGACTGGCACTTCCTGGCGGGGCGACCGCCGGTCTGGGCCCGGCGGCGGCTGATCGACGGCATACGGTTCCGGGTCCGGACCAGTGTGCCGCGGCGGGATATGCCCGCCGAGTACGAACCGTGGGGCCGGGTCTACGGCCTGTTCCGCCGGTGGCAGCGGAACGCTGGCACCAGGTCCTCACCCGGCTCCGGTCCCTGGCCGACGCGAAGGGCACGATCGTCTGGGACCTGAGCGTCGGCTCCACGGTCTGCCGCGCCCACCAGCACGCGGCCGGGGCCCGGAAGTGGGGTGACCTGCAGAAGGAACCGCCGGGTGGCGTGTTCACCGAGGCGGTCGATCACGGGCTGGGGCGGTCGCGCGGCGGGTTCACCACCAAGCTGCACCTGGCCGTCGAGCAGAGCCAACAGCCCCTGTCGATCGTGGTGACGGCAGGACAACGCGGTGGCGTGCCCTCCTGCTCCCCGATGCGAGTCGTACCAGTGGGGGCAGGGCGCGATGCCGGCGGGCGACACCAGGTCATGCTCAAGGATCGGCCGGTCTCCCCGTTCCGTCCACGCTTCGGAGTCGTACTCACGCTCTACCCGAGCGAGAAGCTCAGGGACGCGATCTACGGCAAAGTGACAGTCGTACATTTGCGCCCAGTTCGCCACCCAGGCATGGAATCGTCCCGCGAGCTTCGAGTCGACTTCGGCCCCCACGCCTTGTGTGCTTCCGGCCCTCCTGGATACCGACATCGCCGCCCAGGGAAGCCGTAGCATCGCCGGGGGGATACCGCATGCTTCGAATGACGCTCCCCACCACCTGAGCAGGCGCCGTGGAGTGCAACGCGGCTTGAGGCGTATGCGAACGACCAGGACAGCCCCGACACTCCGATCGCGGCCACTGCCGCGTCGAACCGGTCGAAGACTGACAAGGACCCGGCTGAGTGGCTGCCCTCGGATTCCTCGTACCACTGCACCTACGCCGCGACCTGGGTCGGTACGAAGCTGCGCTGGGACCTGGCCGCCGACGAGGCCGAACGCGACGCCCTCCTCGGCCTCGCGGAGGACTGTCCAGCGACCGTCGTCGCCTACGAGCCGGCGCCGTAGGGTCCCAGAGCGTTCGTTCTGCTTTTCGTCCGGCTGGGCGGAGAGCAGCGGGTGGAGGAAGGGCCGGGAAGGAGAGGATCGCTGCCCCTCTCCTCCTGCCGCTCCGCCTGGCCCTTCACCTATGGGCCGGGCCGGGCGCCACTATGCGAGGTCCTCGTGGGCGCTGCTGTTGAGCGCGGGTGCTGCGGCCGCCTGCTGTGCAGCGGCGGCGGCCAGGATCCGTAGTCCCTTCTGGGAGGGGCTGCCGGGCTGGGCGGTCCAGACGACGATGTGCTGGTCGGGGGCGGTCGAGCTGGTGAGGGTGTCCCAGTCGAGGGTGAGGGTTCCGGCGACGGGGTGGTGGAAGATCTTGTTGCCGGTGCCCTGGACGGCGACCTCCCGTGTCGCCCACCAGTGCTGGAAGTCGGCGTGGTGTGTCATCCGGGCCAGGAGGCGTTTGAGCCGGGGGTCGTCCGGGCGGCGTGCGGTGTGCATGCGGAGGTAGGCCACGCAGGCGTGGGCTCCGGCGGTCCAGTCGCCGTAGAGCTGTCGCAGGGCAGGGTCGTTGAAGAGCAGCCAGACGTAGTTCCGGTCCGCTTCGGGGATCCGGGCGAAGTCGGTGAGGAGGGCGGCGGCGAGCCGGTTCCAGGCCAGGACGTCCATGGTGTCGGACAGGACCAGGGCGGGGGCTTCGGTGAGCTGGTCGAGGAGCCGTCGGCAGTGCTCGGTGACCTCCCGGCCCGGAGGCGCGGGCTGCCCGCCCGGTGTGCGGCCGGCGAGCTCGAAGAGGTAGGTGCGCTGGTCGCTGTTCAGGCGCAGGGCCCGGGCGATGGCCTCCAGGACGGGTAGGGACGCCTGCATGCGGCCCTGCTCGATCCGGGTGTAGTAGTCGGTGCTGATGGCGGCGAGCTGGGCCACCTCTTCGCGGCGCAGGCCGGCCACCCTGCGCTGGTTTCCGGGGTCGGGCAGACCTACCCGGAGCGGTTCGAGGTCGGCCCGGCGCGCCTTCAGGAAGACGCCCAGTTCCTTTGGATCGGTGTTGCCGGTAGCCATGGTTCCAGTGTGGCAGCGAGCAGCGGCCAGGAGGCTCACCTCCGCGCAACACCGTCGCCTGAGGCGTTGCCGCCCCCCGCCGTCGGGGACCGGTCCGCCGCTGTGCTGTCCGTCCATGAGGCGAGGATCCGCAGCGCGTCGTGGGACGGAGAACCGGGTTCGGCGGTCCAGACGACGAGCTGCTGGTCGGCGTCGACGGTCGGGACGAGGGTGTCCCAGTCCAGGGTCAGCTCGCCCACGACCGGGTGCCGCATCACCTTGGTGCCCACCCCGCGGACGGCTACGTGGTGGGCGGCCCACCACCGGCGGAAGTCGGCGTCCTGCACCGACAGCTCTCCGACGAGAGCGGCAAGCCGGGGGTTGTCGGGATCCCTCGCGGCTTCCATGCGCAGCTGCGCCACACAGGTGTGGGCGACATTGTCCCAGTCGACATACAGATCCCGCATCCTGGGATCGGTGAAAAGCATGCGTATATAGTTCCGGTTCTTTTCCGGAATGCTGGAGAAATCGGTGACGAGGGCCGCTGCGAGCGGGTTCCAGGCGAGAATGTCCATGCGCCTTCCCAGAACGATGCCCGGGGTGGTTCCCAGGTCGTCCAGAAGCCTTCGCAGGCGGGGCTGTGCCTTCTGGGAGGCGCGGCGCGCCGGCCGGGCCGGGGGGCGGCCCGCGAGTTCGAGCATGTAGGTGCGCTGGTCGTCGTCGAGGTGAAGGACGCGGGCCAGGGCGTGCAGCACGGACGCGGATGCCTGTATGCGGCCCTGTTCGATGCGGGTGTAGTAGTCGGTGCTGATGGCGGCCAGCACGGCGACCTCCTCACGCCGCAGGCCGCTGACACGGCGCCTGCCTCCGGTCTCGGGAAGGCCGGCCGCGGTGGGGCTCAGCTCGGCCCGGCGGGCTTTGAGGAAAGCCCCGAGCCCGTCGGGGCGCGGAGCGGTTGCGGTCATGGTCCCCAGTTTCCCCGGGGTGCAACTTCGGTGGCAGGGAGAGTTTTATCCCTGGATGCATCCCTCCGGGGATGGAAGTGTCCTCTGGTAGAGGAGAGCGGGCCGTGCGACCGTCTTCCATGTGGCCAGGACAAGCCCCCGAAGAGACGGTATGAATTCCGTATCAGGGAATGTCGGGCCGCATTCTTCTCCGTATCCCACGGAAGCCTCTACGGCGCCTGTGCGCAATGAAGGAGCTGGATTCTGATGCCCGACATCGACCGTGTCCTGGTCGTCGGGGCGACAGGCCGAACCGGCCGTCACACCGTCGAGGCGGCCGCCGCTCGCGGCCTCACCCCCGTGGCGCTGGCCCGGGACGCCTCCAGGGCCCGCAGGCTCCTGCCGCCGGGCACCGAGATCGTGACCGGTGACCTCACGGACCCGGGCACGCTCACCGAGGCCGTCGTCGGCGTCGACGCGGTGGTCTTCGTCCACGGCTCGGACGACGACGGACGCCCCGAGTCCTTCGAGCGGGTCGACTACGGCGGCGTCGCGAACGTCCTGACCGCCCTCGGCGGCCGGCGCCCGCGGATCGTCCTGCAGACGACGATCTTCGTCACCCGCCGGAACCACGCCTTCAACGACGGCGGCCACGCTCTGGACTGGAAGCGCCGCTCCGAGCGCCTCGTACGGCTCAGCGGAGCCCCGTACACGATCGTGCGCCCGGGCTGGCTGGACGCCGGCGAGGGCGGCGGCCACCTGCGGATCGAGCAGGGCGACACCGGCGAGGGCGGCATCGGCCGCGACGTCCTGGGCGCGCTTCTGGTCGAAGCGCTCCTGGACGACACCGCGATCGGCCGGACCTTCGAGGTCTTCTCCGGCCCCGGCCCCGCCACCACCGACTTCACCGCCCTGTTCGCCGAGGCCGAGCCGGACGCGCCTGGAGCCCTCGACGCCGTCAAGGACACCGACAACCTGCCCCTGGCCACCGAACCGGCCCGCTTCCAGAACGACCTCGCGCACCTGCGCACCCACTGACCACTCCACCCCACGCCACGCCACGCCGCCACATCACCTGACGACACCAGCAGGAGCATCACGATGGACGCCATCACCTTCCCCAACGGCCAGATCACCATGGCGGGCAACCTCTACCTGCCCGACGGCCTCGACCGCACCACTCGCCACGCCGCTGTTGTCGTCGTCCACCCCGGCGGCGGCGTGAAGGAACAGGCCGCAGGCCTGTACGCCGCCAAGCTCGCCGAGCAGGGCTTCGTCGCCCTCGCCTTCGACGCCTCCTACCAGGGAGACAGCGGCGGCGAGCCGCACCACCTGGAGGACCCCTACGCCCGCGTCGACGACGTCCGCGCCGCCGTCGACCACCTGCAGACCCTCGACTTCGTCGACCCCGAGCGCATCGGCGCCCTCGGCATCTGCGCCGGCGGCGGCTACGCCGTCAACGCGGCGATGACCGACTACCGCATCAAGGCCCTCACCACCGTCAGCGCCGTCAACATCGGCACCAACTTCCGCCGCGGCTGGTACGGCACCGACTCCGACGCCGCCGCCGTCCCCACCCTGAAGGCCGTCGCCCAGCAGCGCACCGCCGAAGCCGCCCAGGGCGCCGAGCCCGCATACCTGCCCTACGTCCCCGCCGAGCCGGACGAGAACACCCCCCGCGACCTCGTCGAGGCCGGCGACTACTACCTCACCCCGCGCGCGGCGCACCCCAACGCCAAGAACAAGTTCCTCTTCACCAAGAGCGTCTCGCGGATCTTCACCTTCGACGCCTTCCACATGGTCGAAGACCTCCTGACCCAGCCCCTCCTCGTCGTCGCCGGCAGCGAGGCCGGATCGCTGTGGATGTCCACCGAACTCCACGGCCGCGCCCGCAGCCCCAAGAAGCTCGCGCTCGTCGAGGGCGGTACCCACATGGACTTCTACGACATCCCCAAGTACGTCGACCAGGCCATCTCCGCCGCCACCCCGTTCTTCACCGAGCACCTCGCGGCCGAGCCCGCCGACCAGGGCTGACCCCACCCGCGGGCAGGCGGCCGGTCCCTATACCGGCCGCCCCCTGCTTCACCGAGGAGACCCCTGTGAGCGACAACATCAAGCACGTGGCCGTCAAGGCGCTCGCCTGGGACCTGGCCGCCGACATCCACCTCCCACCCGGCTTCGACGAGAACACCACCTACCCCGCCATCGTCACCGTCCACCCCATCGGCTCGTGCAAAGAACAGACCGCCGGCAACGTCTACGGCAGCGCACTGGCCGCAGAAGGGTTCGTCGTCATCGCCTTCGACGCCAGCTTCCAGGGCGAAAGCGGCGGACAGCCGCGCTCCATCGAGGACCCGGTATACCGGTCCCAGGACATCAGCTACGTCATCGACCACCTGGTGACGCTGCCCTACGTCGACGCCGACCGCATCGGAGTCATCGGCGTGTGCGGTGGCGGCGGCTACTCCATCCACGCCGCTCTGACCGACCGCCGCATCAAGGCCGTCGGCAGCGTGACGGGCGTGAACTTCGGGCGCCTGATGCACGAGTCCTTCAGCGGCTACGACCCCATCGGGGCCCTCGATGCCATCGCCGAGCAGCGCACGGCCGAGGCACGGGGAGGCGAGCGGAAGGCGACCCAGTACCTGCCGGCCTCACCCGAAGCGGCCAAGGAACAGGGGCTCACGGAGATCGACCTGTCCGAGGCCACCGACTACTACCGCACCGAACGCGGTGAGAAGCCCGGCGGCCGCACCGAGGGACTGTTCTCCCGCCAGGGCTCCGCGATCGGCTGGGACGCCTTCCACCGCGCCGAAGTCCTCCTGACGCGGCCGCTGTGCGTCGTCGTCGGAGACAAGCCCGGCGCGTTCGGCGCCTACCGGGACGGCCTGGAGATCTACCGCCGCGCGGCATCGAAGGACAAGGAGCTGGTCGTGGCGGAAGGCTTCTCCCACTACGACCTGTACGACCAGCCCGAACCGGTCAAGATCGCCCTGAGCCATCTGGTCCCGTTCTACAAGAAGCACCTCTGACACCCAGGCTGCCCCGCCCCACCGGGTGGGGCAGCCCCAAGGGCGGCCACCCTGCCCCCCAACAGCCCCTGGCCGACGCGGACGCTCCGCCCGGCCCGCAACGCAGACAGAGGAGACTTCGATCATGAGCAGCGTCCCCGAGTCGCTGAGGCTGCGGCGGGAGGTGTCCCCGCTGGAGCTGTTCTACGACCTGGTCTTCGTCTTCGCCGTCTCCCAGCTCTCCCACCACCTCCTGGAACACCTCACCTGGCGCGGCGCGGCGGAGACCGCCGTCCTGCTGGTCGCCGTATTCGGCACCTGGGCCTACACCAGCTACGAAGCCACCCTCCTCGACGTCCACCGTGACGTCACCCGCTGGATGATCGTCATCGTCATGGGCCTCGGCCTGTTCATGAACGCCGCGGTCCCCGGCGCCTTCGCCGACCGGGCCTGGGCGTTCGTGATCCCGCTCCTCGCCATCCTCTTCTTCGCGGGCGCGGTCACGGCCCTGGCCGGCCGCACCGACGCCCTGCGCGAGCACTTCCGCCGCACCCTGGTCTGGATGGCGCTCTCCGCCCCCCTGTGGATCGCCGGCGCCGCGGTCGGCTCCGGCCCCCGCCTGTGGTGGTGGGCCGCCGCCGCCCTGATCGACCTCACCGGCACCTGGCTCGCCCACCCGCTGCCCGGCCGGACCCTCAGCGGCCGCGAGCTCGCCTTCGACGCCGAGCACATGCTCGAACGCCTCCGCCTGTTCTTCATCATCCTGCTCGGCGAGACCGTCCTCACAGCCGGCCGCGCGATGACCGAAGCCCCCGTCGACGTCCCCAGCGTCCTCGCCACCGCCGGCGTCTTCACCGCCCTGGTGTGCCTGTGGGCCGCCTACTTCGGCGGCGGCGAAGACGTCATCACCACCGCCGTCACCACCTCCACCGACCCCGTGCGCTCCGTCCGTCTCGGAGTCAACAGCGCCTACCTCGTGCTGGCCGCCCTGGTCGCCCTCGCCGTCGGCAGCGAACTCGTCATCTCCCACCCCACCGGCCACGGATCCACCACCCTCGCCCTCCTCCTCTTCGGCGGCCCGGCGCTCTACCTCGCCACCACCGCCTGGTTCTTCGGCACCACCGCCGGCGGCGCCTGGAAAGAACGCCTCCTCGCCGCCACCACCCTCGCCCTCACCGGCGTGGCCGCCATCTGGCTGCCCCCACTCGCCTCCCTCGCCCTCCTCGACATCATCCTCATCACCACCGCGGCCACCCTCACCCGCGCCCACCGACGCCTGACCACCTCGCTGAAGACCGCCGCCACACGCTGAAGAACGCGACCCAGTGCGGGAACGCAGCGTCAGCGTCGATGCCCCGCTCGTGGGGGTCTGGGACGGTGATCAGTTCGGCGCGGGCGGGGACTGTAAATCGTTCGGGTCTGGCCCGTAGTCGGTGGTGACGCCGAGTAGCCATCCGCGATCATGATCTTGTGATGGATGTCGACTCCCTTATCGGGACGGTTTTTTCTGGCCTGTCGGCACTGGTCGTCGAGGGCGCTCCGGCACGTCCCGCCACGGAACACCGGTACGGCTGCGAAACCGTATGCCATCGATCAGCTGCCGCCTGGTCCAAATCGGCGGACGGCCCGGCTTGCTGCCTCTGGGCAACAACGGCTCCAGCCAGGCCCACTGCGTATCCGTCAGATCTCCACGTGCCACCCGATGATCATCACAGACCGTGATCTACTTCTGGGCATGGTGCCGATGAACGAGAAGCCGAGGCTATGACCAACCACTGCTGCGAGGCGATGAACAGTCGCGTGAACGTGCGCTGCGACCAGCACGACGACCCTTTCGCCTGCCCGGACGCGCTGATTAAGTTCAGTACCAAGTTCCAGGAGTACGGGCTGATCATCCACGACGGCGGCACGTCGAGCATCGCCATCGACTTCTGCCCCTGGTGCGGACGGCGTCTCCCCGAGTCACAGCGGGACCGATGGTTCGACGAACTGGAACGACGTGGGATCGATCCGTGGGAGGACGAAGTCCCGGCCGAGTTCCAGGACGACCGCTGGCTCGCCACCCTGCCTCGGGACTGACCGACCAACAGCCTCTCTCACGCCACTTCCGATACACGCCCTGGCACGACGAGGAGGAACTGCGCGGCGAACTGGTCGCCTGGCTCCCCGGCCACACGGCGATACGCCTCTGGGAGTCGGGCGCCTCAGTGGATCTGCAGCACCGAATACGCCTGCTCGGGCTCACCGATGAGGACCGCTGGACGGATCCTTACTGGCCCAACTACCGCTACTGAGCCTCTTTCATCCTGAAGAGCTGCAGGTCAGCAGGGTGTGTACGGCTTGGACGATGGTGCTGATGCGGCGGGTGGAGCATCGGGCTCGCCGGAGGATCCGCCAGGACTTCAGCTGGGCGAAGGCCCGTTCCCCGGGAGCTCTCAGCCGTGCGTGGTCTCGGTTGAACTGCTGCTATTGCTCCGGCTGTTCGCGGTGGTGGTAGTACGCGGTTCGGAAGGTGGCGCCGGCGCTCTGGTAGGCGCGGTCGGCGAGGACGAGGATCTGCCGGGTGAGGCAGGCCTGGACGATGCCGTGGGACCGGGCCGCGGTCAGGTCGTGGGTCCGGCCGGGTGTCGGACGCGAGAACCACAGCGGTGTGTCGTCGGGACGGGCGATGACCTGTACGTTCATACCGTGCTTGCGGTGCTTCATCGAGTAGTACGGCTCGTCCGGAGCAATCCGGTCGATGGGGATCAGGGTGCCGTCAATGATGACGTGGTCCCCTTCACCAAGGCCGGTGAGCGCTCCGTAGAGGCCAGACGCCCAGCCGACCAGGACGTCCAGGGTCTCGTCGACGTACCGCCAGGCGGTGGCCTGCGATATCCCGAAACTTGCTCCGAGCTGCGAGAACGTCTCGTTCTTCCGCAGATGGACCAGCGTGAGGAGTGCCTGCTGGAAGCAGCCGAGCCTGCGCCACCGCGTGTTGCGGGCCCGGCGGTGCTCGTACAGCAGCCAGGAAGCATGCTCAACCAGCTCGTGCGGGACATCGAGCATGGCAGGATACGGAACTATCAGGGCCCCTTCGGTCGCCAGCGTGTTGAGTGAGATCACCACGCCAACGACCAGGTTCCCTGCCTCGTCACCACCCTCGCTGACCAGCTCTTTTCACCCTCCAGCACAGGATGAAAGAGGCTCACTGACGCCTCCCTGGCTGCACGACCCGTTCCGGTACGACACGAATAATTGTCAAGAGTTGTGGATTGGGCCGTTGATGTCCATCGAGGCTGCACCCACTCGGTCCGGGTGAGTTCGGACTCGGCTTCACCGTGCTCGGAGCCCTCGATCACCTCCGGCCAGTCCCCGGTGAACTTCAGGACGAAGGACAGGCCCGACTTCTCCATGACGCGACGGGAGCGGGCGTTGACAACCATGGTGTATTCGGTGACCCGCTCGACCCCGAGTTCCGCGAACCCCTTGTGGACCAGGGCCCGGGACCCCATCAGGCGAACATCCCCGCGCATACGGGAAGCAGTCTTCCTGACCTGCAGTTCTACCCGACGCCAGTACGCTCCCCAGCAACTTCCACCGAAACAGACAAACCACCCTCCGGGGCCCAGGAAACCACCCGTGGTGAGCACCGTGGCGAGTTCGGTGGTGAGCAACCACGACGGCCTCCCCCACACTCACCGACCGCAACGGGCCATCCCCACGGCGCAGGAAGCAAGTCGCCGCGGCCGCGATGCGGCTGGTGAGAGGACAGGCCCGATCCCCACGCGGGCGGGGAGCAGACTTCCTGACGAGCAGTACTACCCGACGCCAGCCCGCTCCCGAACGACTTTCACCGAAACAGACGAAATACCCGCCCCTCCCCCGCCGGCACAAAACCGCGACCCAAGTAGCCGAGCCCGAACAACCCCACACGCGGGAAGCAGTGCGTCGTGCTGCTCTTGCGGAGCTCGGTGTCGGGACCATCACCGCGCAGACGGGGAGCAGCCGGTGATGACGCCGTAATCAAGTAGGGAACCATCCCCGTGGACGTAGGGAACAGGTGCCCTACTCACTGTCTCGTCTCGCTGAAGGTCGGTCAGTGTCACCGAACCTTGACCACTCGGCTGTCTGTCTCATCGGGCTTTGACCGCTCGGCAGCGATTGCCCAGGTCCCCGTCGTCGAGCTGGAATTCACGCACTGCCTTCGGCCGGACTGGGGTGGACGGCGGCAAGGGCCAGGACGAGCCGTGCGGCCGGCGTGGTTGCCGCGTCGGCGGCGGCACGGACCCCGTCGCCGAGCCGCTGCGGCCTCACGGAGGCGATTTCGGGTTGGCTCCGACGGGTTTCGCCACCACGCAGGCGATGCCATCCGCCCGCTCGTGGAGTGCAGTCTCCGAGTCAGCGAGAATCCGTTGCGTCGTCCTCGGACGGGCCGGGGGCTGCCGTGCGGTCAGCGGCCTGGCCGGCGGCTCGTTCCGCGCGGAGTTCTTCGGCGACCTCGTAGGCCCGGCCCGGGTCGTAGACGGTGACCGAAGTGCCAGGGCTGTACATCGCGGCGGCCCGGGGCGTGTACCCGTAGGTTTCGACGCCGCGCCGAGCGGCAATGCCGTCGACCTCGCCGACGGATACCCCCCACAGCTCGGCGGTGTGGGACGGAGTCCACCACTCGTCCGGACGCAGGAAGTCGCGCTTGACTTCCCTCTGATGCTCCACCGCCACATGGGCCCGGCCGAGTTGCTCGGTCAACCAGCTGGTCAGCGCCTGTGCGTCGACCCGAAAGAGCGGTGCGGACGTCGCTGCTTCGCACTCCACCGTCTGGCTGCGGGTATGCAGCACCACCTTGATCGACTGTCGCTGCCCCAGGCTGAGTCGCTCGATGACGACGACTCGCTGCAGATCGGCCATCGCCATGGTCGATGAATGCAGAAAGCGGGCGATCACGACCTGGGCCGGAGATCCCAGGGGGCGGAGCTCGACCCACCGCACCGACATGGTGGCCGTGAAGTACGTCGCGGCCACGGTGAGCACGATCACTGCGACGACCGTGAGCGCCAGCAGGACCCAGAAGCCGCCCCAGACGAGTGAGCTCCCCGTGATCACGGCGACCGCCAGAGCGGGCAGCAGAAGTGGGGCTGCGACCACCGGCGGGACCATGACACTCGCGCCGAGCGCGCCGGCCAGCTCACGGGCCCGGTTGGGCACGAACAGCAGCCGCCACCCCGCTGTCACGGGTACCACAACTTCCGCCAGCGGGCCGGGCTGCTGCGTCGCCATGTCTCAAAGGTAGGACCTTGCGGAGGAGTTCGTAAGGCCACGGCGAGCCGTACCTTCTCGAGGGCGGGAACCGTAGGTGCCAGCGCGTCAGCCAGCCACGTAGCGTCGGCCTGGCCCGGGGGGGGGACAGGCCCTTGACCTGCGGCGGTCGACGTTCGATGAGACAACAGCCGAGTGGTCGAGGTTCGGTGAGACTGACCAACCTTCGGTGAGTCGGGACACTCACCGTCGACCCACCCGTCGTGAGGACCATTCCCACGGACGCGGGGAGCAGATGTGGGACCCGTTCACCGGCAGGATCGCCCAGGGGCCATCCCCGCGGGGCACGGGGAGCAGATGCGTGACACCACCGGGCACCAGCTCGAGGCTGGATCACCCCCGCATCGACCAGAGGTCATCGACGGCTGCCTCGCCGGCGCCCGTCTGCCTCTCCGTACGTGATCGGCAAGAAGATGCCGTGGCCTTGGCCGTCCCTTGGAATTCGATTGCCGCCGGCCCGCCGACTGCGTGGATACTTCGGCAAGGAGCAGAATCGCTGAGGTCATCGTGCTGGCGCCGTTCGCGGACGAGGTGATGGATCCTCTGACACGACCGGACGACTCGCGCGAGTGGCAAGGCCGCTTCGAGCAGCTCCACACGGTCGACGGGTGGGTGATCGAGTTCAACCGTGTACATCCGCGATCCGGCCTGTTTCGACACCTGGAGTCCCTCGCATGGCCGAACCCGGCGAGCGTGCAGGTACTCGTCCATGACGAGGAGGACGACTGCTTCGGGCTGTGGATGATCCAAGACGGCGTGCTGACCGAGGTGCCACTTCCCGGCCACAGGCGTCTGCACCCTCCAGCGCCGGCCACCAAGGACTCCCCACCCGACCCGGGTCTGCTCTGGCGAACGGAATCGACCGTTCCGCCCGGCTTCTCCACCGAGCGCCAGGATCCACGCCCGGCCTGGTAGGGCTCAGTCATCCACCCAGATCTTCGGTCATGACCTGGAGACGGCCGCCACCACAGGTTCAAGTTCATCAGCCTGTCGATCTGTTCGAACGGGATGAGGGTGGCCGTGGGGACACCGGTCGAGGGAACCGTCACGGAGACGCTCCGTGACGGGCACGACGAAGTGGTCCGCCTGTATGTCGCTGCCTGTGCCGAACGCATGGCGCCGCTGTTCGTGGGCCTGCGGGCGGATGTACCAGGACGGGAAGCTGACCTGGACCTCTGCGCGGAGTCTGTTCGCGAACTTTGGCATGCCGCTCGGCCACTCGCCGACGTAGCCGCACGCGTGCGACTGCTGGAGACTGGTCCTTGCTTACTGGCCGGATGGACGCCCGTCGGCCGTGCCTGAGCCGTGGCCACCGCGCGTTCGATCACCCACGCGCAGGCAGTGTGGAACGCAAACGTCTGCCCCGGTGAGCGCGGGGCGCGCCGGAGCACTGTCAGAGGCCCCAGCCCCTGGCAAGACCCCTGCCGTGCGGTCCGCTGTCTTCCGGCCGCCACCGGCACCCCGACCTGCCTGCGCGCCGAACGGGGCACACCGCCCTATCAGGGCGTTCGATATGGGTGGAACGGCGGAGTCCGCGCCGTTCGAACCGTGAGCGAATCCATGAGCGAAACCCGGCCGTCCCGTGCGTCCGCCGCCGAGGACAGGGCCCTCGAGCACGCCCTCCAGCACGGCAGGATGCCGACCGACCCCGTGGACATGGTGAGGGCCCCGCGCCCACGGAGACAGGCGTTGGGCCCTCACCCACTGGGACCGTCCAACGTCAGTTTCCAGGCCGCGACCGACACCGAGGGAGCGGCCTGGCCGGGACACAAGCGGAGGCACGGCCGGAACGAGAGCAACGGCGTGGAGGAGCGCTGGGCTGCTTCGGGGCCCGCCCGTGCGCCGGGGCCACGGTCGACCCGGCGCAGGGGTGCGGGGCGCCCGGAGGAGGACTCAGACGCCCGCGCGGCCAGGCCTGACGCTACTTCAGCAGGGTGCGGAACTCGTCGAAGTCGAGGACCCCGTCGTGGTTCGCGTCGGCCGTCATGGCCTTCTTGACTTCTTCCGCGAGGTGCCCATGGGCGCCCTCGGCCTTGAAGCCCTCCGCCAACTCGACGATATTGATGCGCCCGTCGCCATCCGTGTCGATCTCGTCGAACAGCACCCTGAGCTCAGCCTCGTTCACGGCATACCTCTCTCACGTTCACGGGCCCCGGAGGCCCACATGCCACCACCCTGCCACACCATCGACAGCACGCTGACGACCAAGCCTTCGGACAGGACCGCCTCGGCGGCAACCGCCCCCGGGCCACCACGCTCCGAAGCCACACCGGTCTGACGGGACCGAGAGCCGCCCGGGCGGGGCCCGCACAGCGGCAGGGGAACTACGGGGCGGGGGTGTCGTGGACAACCCGGAGGTCGCAAGGTCCGACAGCATAGACCTTGATGCTGTCGATCTCGACCTGGTCCGCGCCCAGGCCCAGCGGAGCTTGGTGGCAACCCATTCACCGAGGTAGCGGCAGGTGGCGTTCGGAGCGGGCGCATCCAGGTCGCCGAGTCCTGGTCGGCCTCCTGACGGTTCGACCGCGCCGTGACCGCCACCGGGGATGCTGCGGCGCCCTCGTCATTGGCGTACGCCTCACGACGCTTCGCATCCCCATTTGAGGCGCCAGTTGGCAGGGCGCGTATTCACGAAGCCGGCCCGGCGCCGAACGTCCGGCGCTTGAGCGTCTTGATCCGACTGACGTGTCCCTCGACGACTCCGGAGCTCCAGGGCAGGGTCAGGCCGGCGACGACCGTGCCGCGGTCTCGGTCGACGCCGGCCGCCAGAACGACATCCCTCGCTCCCTGGACGTCACCGCCGACTGTGGTCCGACCGGCTGGATGTGCCGGTGGTTCGCACCGGGGTGCTCCGCGTGGCAGCGGAGTCGGGGTTATGAAGGGAATCGAACGGAATCGGATGAAGATTCGCCATCCGGCCAATTCCCGAACATCAACGTCTGGAGTCGCACGATGCGCCCCATCAGAGCGGCCGGCCTCGGCACGGCCACGCTGGTCACCCTCCTCGCCTTCACCCCCGTCACAGCCGGCGCGACGGACGCCGGCTCCGCCCGGGCCGAAGGCAAGACCCGGACCCTCACGTTTCTGGCCGAGGCACAGCAGCTGAGCCGCTTCCCCGTCACCCCCGGCGCTGTCTCGCAGGGCGATCGGGTCGTCGTCCGCTCGGACCTCTTCGACGAGGCGCACAACAAGGTCGGCGAGACCCACGGCACCTGCACCACCACCCGGGGCGGCGACGATGAGGCGGAGCAGTGCCTCGTGACCTACGTCCTCCCGGGCGGGCAGCTCACCACGCAAGGGGTGTACTTCAACTACATCGACCAGGGTCCCTTCGACGCCGCGATCAACGGCGGCACCGGCAAGTACGAGAAGGCGCGCGGCTCGGTCCACTCCGAGACGATCGACACGGACCCGAAGGTCGTGAGGCGCCTGACGATCCGCCTCGCCTGACGGACCCCGACGTCCACCTGGCCCCGGAACCAAGCCGTCTCCCTTCGCGTCGCGCCATGGGAGACGGTCGCACGAAAGACGCTGCGGGTCAGGGGGACGTCCAGGGCGGCTCACCCTCCAGTAGCTGCTGTCGTTTCGATGGAGACGAAGACGCTCCAGCCCGGTGGCGGGAGCGTCCCGCGCACAGGGGCCCGCCGTGACTGCCGCGACACCCGGCGCCCGGCGCACGTCGTGACGCCATCACGTGGACGTCGATGTGATCGGCGAGATCGACACCGGAGAGAAACCGATGAACCAGGCCGAAGTGAACTGCCGGGTGTACTGAGAGGCGTGGTCCGCCAGCTTCAGGGGCAGGCGGTCGAGTCAGACTGCGGGGAGAGCGACATGCCGGAGCAGGATGCCACCGCGCAGCCGGGCGTCGCGCCCACCGCTCGCCCCACCGCGGGAACCATGTTCGCCGCGCTCTACGGAGAGCGGGTCCCACACGCGTGGCACGATCCCGCCTCGGAGCACGACGCGTACCGGTTGTTCCTTCAGCGATCGCTCGCAATGGGCTGGCTCGACGACCGGGCCGGCACCGAGCAAGGGAACACCTCCGGCGGGCACACCCTCGCCGCACCAGGGCTGTGGGCCATGAACGACGCGGGTTGGAACCACTCCCTTGCCGCTCCAGGGGCGAACCTGATCTCGTGGTTCCAGGTCGAGGCAAGCGCGTCGGCCGACGACAGGCCGCTTCCCGTGCAGCCGTTCCTGCGCTGCGTGCAGGAGACGACAGAGCGGATCGGCGCCGTGCGCCTCACCGCGGTCCAGGTTCTTCTGCCCGTGCAGGGCATCGACGCCTCGGCTCGCCCGCCGTACGCGATGGTGCCCTCCATGCGGACACCAGACTGGTTCGGCGAGTGCGACCCTCGGGCGCGGGTGTCGGTGAAGGTCCGCATCGACGGCGGCCTCGACCCGTCGATCCCCATGCTTGCGCCGCAGCTCGCCCGCCGCGTCGTCCCTCCGGACCAGCACGTGTTCGCGGGTGGGATCGAGGAGCGTTTCCCCTCCGAAGGCTTTCCGACGCCGCCGTTCGACGACCGCTTCTGGAACGGTCCGCCCAAGCACGGAGTGACACTCTCCGGCGAGTTGGCGGAGTGGTCCTGTGACGCGGTCGGCTGGCTCGCGGCGACCGTGGCAGACTCCGCCGCCCACATCGGCATCCGCACGCCAGTGCTTTTCACCGCCGTACGGGACTGACCGTCCGGCAGGTCGCGCCGCCAGCGGAATCCCCTTGGCCCGGCACGCGCGGAACGTGCGCATCGGCGTGGTCCCAGACCGGCGCGCCGAACGGAACAGTGTCCGGGCCGAGACGGACGAGGCCCGCCGCGCTGTTGCCTGGCCGTCGACCTGGACGGTCCTTCAGCTCGCGCCGCTTCCTGAACGATCACCGGCATTGAACACGCCGGACGCCTCGTACCCTTCCGAAAGCGCTCCGCCGTCGCGGCACCGCTGAGGAAGGACCAGAACCACCATGCCACCGATGCTGAGCATCGTCGTACCCATATTCGATGTCGAGCTGTACCTCTCCGCCTGTCTCGATTCGCTGGTCGGCCAGCGGCTCACCGACACCGAGATCATCGTCGTCGACGACGGCTCGGCGGACGGCAGCCGTCCGATCGCCGATGCGTGGGCGAGCAAGGACTCGCGGGTGCAGGTCCTCCATCAACGCAACTCCGGCCTGAGCGCCGCCCGCAACACCGGTGTGCGGGCGGCGCGCGGGACCTACCTCGCCTTCTGCGACGGCGACGATGTCGTTCCGCCCGGCGCGTACGCCGCCCACATCGCCTCGCTCGAAACCTCCGGATCCGACTTCTCGACCGGCGACGTACGGCGGATCGACAGCACCGGCGTGCGCCCCCACCCCGGATACCGGGACGTGTTCGGGCAGGATCGCCGCCGCACCCACATCCGCCGCCACACCGAACTGGTACGCGACCGGATGGTGTGGAACAAGGTGTTCCGGCGCTCGTTCTGGACCTCGCGGGAGCTGGTCTTCTCGCTGCCGGCGTACGAGGACGCACCGGTCATGATGCGCGCGCACATCGAGGCCTCGGCGGTCGACGTCCTTTCGGAGGTCGTCTACCACTGGCGCATCCGCGAGGCCGGCGCTTCCTCCATCACCCAGCGGCGCGACGAACCCGCGAACCTCGCCGCCTGCATGCGGATGGTGGTCGACACCTTCGAGGTCATCGCGGGGCTGGCCGAGGACCTCGTCCCCCCGTACGCGGACGACATGTGCCGCGGCGACATCCTGGACGCGCTCGACGGCCTGAGGCTGCATGACGAGCGCGTCCTCGACGAGGCGCTGTCGCTGGCGCGCTCGTTCGTCGAGCGGGTGCCGCCCGGGATCGTGAGGGCCCTGCCCGCGGCGGAGAGGCGTCTGCTGGATCATCTGGTCCGCGGCGAGCTGGCCGAGATCCGAAAGATCGTGAACACGAACGAAAAGGAACCAGCACGGTGAGCGCCAAGACCGCCCTCGAATGGTCCGATCTCGATGACAAGGCGATCGCGGTCAGCCGGACCCTCGTCGCCGACGCCGTCCAGCAGGCCGGCGGCGGCCACTCCGGCGCCGCGATGGCGCTCGCCCCGGCCACCTACCTGCTCTTCCAGCGCCTCATGCGGCACGACCCGGAGGACCCGACCTGGATCGGCCGCGACCGGTTCGTCCTGTCGTGCGGACACGCCAGCCTCGCGCTCTACGTCCAGCTGGTCCTCTCGGGGTACGAGCTCTCCGTCGAGGACCTCGCGCGCCTGCGGCAGTGGGGTTCACCGACCCCCTCGCACCCGGAGTACGGCCGCACACCCGGCGTCGAGATGACGACCGGACCCCTCGGCCAGGGCCTCGCGACGGCGGTCGGCATGGCGATGGCGGCACGGAAGCAGCGCGGCCTCTTCGATCCGGACACCCCGCCCGGCGGATCCGTCTTCGACCACACCGTCTGGGTCATCGCCTCGGACGGCGATCTGCAGGAGGGGCTGACCAGCGAGGCGTCCTCCCTCGCTGGCCACCAGGGGCTCGGCAACCTCGTCCTCCTCTACGACGACAACCACATCTCCACCGAGGGCGACACCGGTCTGGCGTTCAGCGAGGACGTGCTCGCCCGGTACGACGCCTACGGCTGGCACACCCAGCGCGTCCGGGACATCAACGACATCGCGGCGCTGCACGGCGTGCTGACCGCGGCCCGCGACGAGACCGACCGTCCCTCGATCATCGCGGTCGAATCCGTCATCGCCTGGCCCGCGCCCCACGCCCGGGGCACCGCTGCCTCGCACGGCGGGCCGCTGGGCGTCGACGAGGTGGCGGCGACCAAGCGTCTGCTCGGACTCCCCGAGGACCGGACCCTCCACATCCCCGACGAAGTGCTCCGCCACACCCGTGAGGGCGCGGAGCGGCGCCGGGAGGACCGCGCCGACTGGGACGACCGGTTCGACAAGTGGCGCGCCGGCGATCCTCGGGCCGCGGAGCTTCTCGACCGCATGCGGAGCCGCGGCCTGCCGGACGGGTGGGACTCCGGACTCCCCGCCTTTCCCGCCGGTACGCGGTCGGCGACCCGCGCGGCGTCCGGCGCGGTCCTGAACGCGGTCGCCGGGTCGCTGCCCGAGCTGTGGGGCGGTTCCGCCGACCTCGGCGGGAACAACTGCACGGTGATCCACGGCGCGGACAGCTTCCTGCCCGAGTCCAGGGGTGGTTCGCCCTACGGCCGCAACCTGCACTTCGGAGTCCGCGAGCACGCCATGGGCGCGATCCTCAACGGCTTCGCGCTGTACGGGTTCCGGCCCTACGGGGGAACGTTCCTCGTCTTCTCGGACTACATGCGCCCGGCGGTGCGGCTCGCGGCCCTGATGGGGTTGCCGGTGACGTACGTCTGGTCGCACGACTCGATCGGTCTCGGCGAGGACGGCCCGACGCACCAACCCGTCGAGCACCTCGCCGCGCTGCGCGCGATACCCGGGCTCGACGTGGTGCGGCCGGCCGACGCGAACGAGACCGTGGCCGCGTGGCGCACCATCCTCGGACACGGCGACCGTCCCGCCGGCCTGCTCCTGTCGCGGCAGGATCTGCCGGTGCTGGTCCGGTCGACCGTAGCCGACGCCTCGGAGACCGCGCAGACCCCCGAAACCGCTGCGGTCGCGGAGGTCGCCAGGGGTGCCTACGTGCTCGTCGAATCCTCGGCTCCGACGCCCCGGGTCGTTCTGATCGGCACCGGATCCGAGGTGCAGCTCGCGGTGCGGGCGGCGGAGCTCCTCGAAGCGGAGGGGATCGCGACCCGGGTGGTGTCGATGCCCTGCGTGGAGTGGTTCGCCGAGCAGGACACGGCCTACCGTCGCCGCGTCCTGCCGCCGGAGGTCGGGGCCCGCGTGTCGGTGGAGGCCGGGATCGCCCAAGGGTGGCGTGAATTCGTCGGCGAGCACGGGGAGATCGTCGCTCTGTCGCACTACGGCGCCAGCGCGCCCTACGAAGTCCTCTACGAGAAGTTCGGCCTCACCGTGGACCGGGTCGTGGCCGCCGCCCGAACCAGCCTCGCGCGAGCGGAAGCGCACACCGGCCCCTGACCGGGCCGGCGGGCGTGACACGGGGCGGAGCCTCCCGAGGACCCGCCCTGGGGGGGTCTCCTGAAGCCCGGCTCCAGGAGACCTCCCCGAGCAGATCAGCGGCTGACCGCCTGCGACGCCTGCTGCTTCGCCTTCAGCAGCGCCATCGTCGCGTCGACCATGTTCGCCCGGCCCGGTATGCACAGTTCCGCTCCGCGTTCCAGTGCGTCCACCGCGATGGCCGCCACCTCGTCCGCGGACTTCCACATGACCGACGGGATCGCGCCGATCTCCTCTGCGGTGAATCCCGCGCGCCGGTCGAAGTCGGTCTGGACCGGGCCGGGGCACAGCGCGGTCACGGTCACCGGCGTCTCCCGGAGTTCGAGCCTGAGCGTGCGGGTGAAGGACAGCACGAAGGCCTTCGATGCCGTGTACGTGCCCTGTCCGCCCATCGGCTTGAAAGCGGCGGTCGAGGCGATGTTGAGAATCGCGCCGGAGTTCCGGGCGATCATGCCGTCGACGAACGTGCGGCACAGATCCACGACGCTGACCACGTTCAGCTCCATGTGACCGAGCTCCGCTTCGAGGTCGCACTCCGCGATGCTGCCGCGGGTGGCCGCACCGGCCGCGTTGATCAGGATGTGGACGGTGGACCCGGTCCGCTCGACGCGCGCCCGGAGCTCCGCACGCTCCGCCCGGCTGGTGAGATCGGCCTCGACGGTCTCGACGCGGGCACCGTGCCCCCGGAGCTCTTCCGCGATGCGCCGCAACCGGTCCCCGTCGCGCGCCACCAGCGTGGTGCCGTGGCCGCGCGACGCGAGCGCGCGCGCCAGGGCCGCGCCGATACCCGATGACGCTCCGGTGATCAGGGCGGTCCCCCGCGGAGACGGCGGTGGAAGTGACATGACACCAACCCCTCGTGAATTCCACGACATTGTCGACGCATTCGCGGCCGCATTCGGCGTTCGCTCATTCCCGCGTGTACGGCCCGCTCCGCCGCCCATCGAATTCGGCGACGACGCCCGAGGCGGGAGAGTATCGCCCGGCCGATATCGCCATCGTATCCACGCGGTGCACGGGTCTCACCGCTCTGTTCGTTCGTCCGCACTGTGCGACTCACCCTTCCTCACCGCGACTTCCTCATCCGCACCGTGCGACCAGGCGCCTCACCGGGGGCGCGGGAACCCGGGTCCGTACACCTCCTCACGGAACACAACCCTCCGCAGCCATGCCCGTGTTAGCGTAAACATCGCCTGGTGCCCCCACGTTCATCGGCGCCTGCCGGAAAACGCGGGGTGATGTCGGGTACCGGCGGCGTCCGCGACCGAAAGCGCGCTTCCGGGGCACCACCGATGCTGCCCCGGAAGCGGTGCGCCCTCCCTTCGGGCCGGCCGCGCAATACGTCAGATCGCGTGCCATCACGGATCGAGAGGTGCGATGGTGTCAGTGTTTTCCGTTTCCAGAAAGAACGGCGCGGTCCCCGGGGGCGACTTCATCGGCCAGGTCACCACGGTGGAAATCGATCAGCTTCTTCCCGCCGACCTGATCCGGCTCGGCGGCATCAGCGACGGGCACGTCAGATTGCTCGCCGATTCCGAACTGGGCATGCCCCCCATCGTCGTACACAAGGACACGATGCGAGTGATCGACGGCATGCATCGGCTGAAGGCTGCGGTGCTCCGAGGGGAGAAGAGCATCCAGGCCAAGCTGTTCGACGGCGGTCCGGAAGCGGCGTACATCCTCTCGGTGCGGGCCAACAACGCGCACGGCCTGCCGCTCACCGCCGCGGACCGGCGTGCCGCGGCCGGTCGGCTGCTCGACCTGTGCCCAGGCTGGTCAGACCGGGCGATCGCCACGGTCGTGGGCGTCTCGGCCAACACCGTCGCCGCCGTGCGCCGTTCGACTGCGCAGATCGCGCAGTCGAACGGCCGCCTGGGCAGGGACGGTCGAGTGCGGCCGGCCAGCACCGCGGAGGGGCGCCTGAAGGCGGCGGAACTCATGGCGGAGCGGCCGGACGCCACCCTTCGCGAGCTCGCGAGGGACACGGGGCTCTCCCTCGGCACCGTCGCCGACGTGCGACGCCGCGTGCGGCTCGGCGACTCCCCGGTCCCGACCCGCCGGACGGGAAAGGCGACCGATACGAACTGGTCCGACGATCCTGAAGGCACCCCCGACCTCGAAAGGACCGCCGGTCCCGAAGGCGCCGCCGTTCCCGAAGCGACCGCCGTGAACGGCGCCGGCCCGAACGTCGACGTGGCCTCCTCCTGGCAGCAGCTCACGCGCGACCCCTCGCTGCGGTACACGAGGAACGGGCGGCAGTTGCTCCGGCTGCTCAGCATGCACTCCTCCGTCGCGCAGATCGCGCCCGAGGTGCCGAGCCACTGCTCTCAGAACGTCGCGCTGCTTGCGCGGGAGTGCGCCCAGGCGTGGGGGCAGCTCGCCCAGCGGCTCGAAAAGCTGGAGCGGGACCCAGTCGACAGCCTCGGCTGAGCGGAACCCCTCGGCCACCGTGGGGAACTCCACGCGGTCGCGTAGGAACCGGGTCCGTCACCGGCGCACGGTTCCTCTGCCGACATCGAGCCGCTCGGCGACCTCGGTGTTGTTCCGGCCGTTCGCGCACGCCGGCACGATGCATGCGCGAACGGCAGGCCCCTGGGCGGTCAAGCGGCGCTTGGCCCAGTTCTCCAGCGTCAGCCGCTCGGCCTGCGACAGCACGACAGGTTCCAGCCGGGTATCGGCCCGCGCGCACAGGACAGCGTGAACCGGCGGCCTGCCGCAGGCGGACACCGCAATCCGAAGCAGCAGACGCCTCACGTGGCGACCCACGACCTCACAACCGCATCACTAGGCCTTCACGCCCGCCGGCCTCGTCGCATCGCCGCGGGCGATCCGGTGCAACAGCACCAGCGCGCTCGCCGCGGTGGCGTATTCGCCGGCGGCGAGGCCGAACCACACGCCGTGCGCCCCCCAGATGTGGCCGCATGCCACGACGAGCGGCGCCTTCAGCAGGAGCAGGGAGCCGATGGTCAGCATGTACGCGGGCAGCGGGCGTCCCAAGGCCTGGAAATAGGCCTCGGTCATCGGGGCTATACCGATGACGATCCCGCCGACCGCGATGACGCACAGCGCGAACCTGGCCTCCTCGGCGGCCTCGCCGCCGCTGACGAAGAGGCCGACGAGCGGTCCGGAGAGAACCGTCAGCAGAAGTGCGGTGACCGCGCCGTAGACGAGCGAGGCACGCAGCGCGAGCGTCCTGGTCCGCGCGACTCTCGCGGTCAGTCCGCGCCCGGCGTTGTAGCCGACGATGGGCTGGAGCCCCTGGCTGATGCCCGTGTGCGGCATCACCGCGAAGGTCTGCAGGCGGGCGCAGATGGCGTACGCGGTCAGCGCGACCGCTCCCCCGGTCACCGCCAGGGTGTCGTTGACCAGGACGGCGAGCACGGTGAGGCCGATGTTGGCCAGGAAGGACGGCAGCCCGATGCCCACCAGAGGGCGCAGGGTCGCGGCGTGCGGGCGCAGGTCGGCGAGGCGGACGCGGTACGGGCGCTCGCGCCGCAGGAAGAAGAACCACCAGCTCATCGCGGCGGACACGGTCTGCCCGCCGACGGTGCCCAGGGCGGCTCCGCTCACGCCGAGGTCGAAGACGAAGATCAGCAGCGGGTCGAGGACGATCTGCACCACGATGGCGCCGATCCACATCCGGGTGGAGAACCCGACCCGGCCCTCGGCGCGCACCAGGCTGGAGAACCCGGTGTAGGCCACTGACCCGCACAGCAGGACGACTGCGTACTGCCGGGCGTACTCGTGCAGGGGGCCGCGCGCGCCCAGCATGTCGAGGAACGGGTCGATGAAGACCAGCCCGGCCACAGTGGTCACGGCGGCGGTGACCCAGAAGAGGGTGAAGGCGTTGCCCGCCGCGCGGCCGGCCGTGCGCTCGTCACCGGCGCCCAGGGCACGGGAGACCAGCGTGGCGCCGCCCGCGCCCACGGTGGTGGACACGGCTCCGAGCAGGAGCAGGAGCGGGGCGACGAGGTTGACCGCGGCCATCGCCTGGTCACCGACCCCGTGGCCGACGAACCAGGCGTTCGTCAGGGCGTAGAGGCCGAACATGCCGACGGAGGCGATGGTCTGGACGCAGTTCTCCCACAGCAGCCGGCCCACGGGGCGGGTCGCCATCCGGGTCACGGCGTCCTCGGCCGGAGCCGGAGCGTCCGTCGGCGCATTCCTGTTCTTCTTGATGCTTTTCACGCCCAGCAGGAAAGCACGCGTCTGATCGGTTCGACCACCGTGCGGGCTTCGGACAACTTCCCTGCTGAACAGGGCTGTCCAAGGCTGCACAAGACCTGCACAAGGCCTCACACGACGGATGACAGTGCGCCGAATCTGGTGTTCATTGACGCCTGACGGGGCGTCGTCCAGACTTCGGATCTCGGAGGCCCCGGCCACGGCCACGGCTCAATCCAGGCAGAGCACATCCCACTTCATCGACGTCGCCCACTGGGGAATGCATGCGGCGGCGGTCAAAAAGCGCAGGGAAGAGTAGGTCGCAGCATGGAAGAACCCGGCAAGGCGAATTCCGGCCCCCAGACGTCACGCAACCTCGACGACCGCGAGTTCCTCGACCTCCGCAGGACGGTCGCGGTCCGGTCGAAGACCCTTCACGCGCTGGAGGAAGACCCGCAGTACGCGTCGGAAGTGCCGGACGAGGTAAGCCTCCAGCTCACCTACAAGTGCAATCTCCGCTGCCTGCACTGCTATCAGTGGAGTGATCAGGGCTTCTTCCAGGGGTTCAGTGTCGCCGAGCAGCAGACCGAGCTCGACATCGACATCGTGCGGCGGGTGCTCTCGGCGACCTCCGCACGGAAGTCGAAGCTGTTCGTCTGGGGTGGCGAGCCGCTCATGTACTCCAAGTTCGGCGACTTCGCCGCTCAGTTGGCCGCCGACCCGCGCCCCGTGACCATGTGCACGAACGGCCTGCTCATGCAGCGCCACGCGGAGGATCTGCTGCGGATCGGGGAGTACCTCAGCCTCCTGGTCAGCCTCGACGGGCTCAAGGAGCACCACGAGGCGCTGCGCGGGCCGCGGAGTTTCGACCGGACGATGCGCAATGTCCAGTTCATGATCGACCTTCAGCGCTCCGGTCGCTTCAAGGGCACGATTTCGCTGTCATGCATGGTCAGCAACGAGACCGTCGGGCAGATGTACGAGTTCATGGAATGGGCCGAGGAACTGGGCATCGACAGCGTCTACTTCCAATTCCCCTGGTACATCAACGAGGACGTCGCCGCCGAGATGGACGACCTCTACCGCGAGGAGTTCTCCTGGCTCAATCCGCTTGAGCCGGGCAAGCCCGCGACATGGCACTCGTACACGTACCGCCTCGATCCTGAGGCCATTCCGACGCTGCGGGAATCGATGGCCAAGCTGGCCGGGCGGCGCTGGAACGCGCGGATCCGATATCAGCCGCAGGTCGGGCCCGACGAGGTGGACGATTTCATCCGGGGCACCTCGAAACCGGCTCAGGGCCGGCGGCGCTGTCTCGCGGTGTCGAACCGCATGGAGGTCCACGCCGACGGAAACGTCAGCTCCTGCAAGTTCTTCCCCGAGTTCGTGGTGGGAAATCTGCACGAGACGGACGTCCTCGATCTCTGGCACAGCGAGCGTTTCCGCCGCGTGCGGGAAATCCTGCGTCACCACGGCCTCATGCCCGTGTGTTCAAAGTGCGTACTTCTTTATCTGAACGGAGTTTAGGGCGTGGACCCGATCTTCAGCACCGTATCGACGTGCCTGCGCAAGGTTCTGGCACGCGAGGTCTCCATCGAGCCGGAGACGAACATCGTCCATGATCTCGGCCTCGACTCCCTGCAGATGATCGAGTTCCTGCTCACGATCGAGGACACGCTCCAGGTCGAGTTGGACTTCGAGTCCATGGACATGGACTGCCTCCGGTCCGTGGACGCGTTCTGCCGCTTCGTGTCCTCGAAGAGCTGAGGGGCGGGGAAGGGATGCGAGCCGTACGGTCACGGAAGGGCTCCCTGCACATCGGCCCGGTGGGCGTGGAGGACTCCTGGCGGCCCGCCGACCTCGCCTCGTTGCCCCGCGTCGGGTCCGCTCACGGCTCCGCCATCGCTCAGGCCCTGGACGAGGTCCTCTCCGCGCTGAGCGAGGAGGGGGACCGGCTGATCACGGCCTTCGAGCTGCCACCCGGCTTCGTCGAGGCGACGCGGGCCGCGGGTTTTCCGGTGGACCCGGTGCCCCGTCCCGAGGGCGCCGGCGACGATGTCGTCGCGCGGACGCTGGACCGGGCGGACGCGATCCGTCCCCACGTCGCCGGCATGACCCTGAGGCCGTACGCCGCGCGCCCGGAGTACGAGGACCTCGCCTCCGCGCTGGACCTGGCCTACACCTCGCCCACCGCCGAGTGCGCGACGCGGGTCAACTCCAAGACCTGGTCGAACGAGGTGGTCCTGGCGCAGGGTTGGGCCGGGGCCGCGTGGCCCGTCGCCTCGCTCGCCGAGCTGGAGCGCCGGGTCGCGCAGGCCGGCTCCGTGGCACTGCTCAAGGACCCCTACGGCGTGTCCGGCCAGGGCACTCTGGCGATCCGCTCGGAGACCGCGTACCGCTCGGTGGCCCGTCACCTCTCCCGGCAGCTCGACCGTGGCAAGCGGCTCGAACTGCTCGTTCAGCCCCTGTTCGAGAAGCAGCGGGACATCTCGTCGCACTGGCACATCTCGCCGGACGGCGCCGTGCGGAGTACCGGGCTGCTGGAGAACGACGTCGACGGCTTCCGCTACCGGGGCTCGTCACCGGTGGCACCGGAGTCCTTCCCCGAGGAGCAGTTCGGGCACATCGACGAGGCGGGCAGGATCCTGTGCGCGGAACTCTTCGCGGCCGGGTATTTCGGCCCGGTGGACATCGACGGGCTCATCGCGACGGACGGGACGGTCGTCCCGTGCCTGGAGGTGAACGCCCGCGTGTCGATGGGCACCGTCGCGCTGGCCCTGACGCGCCACGCCGCGCGCCTGGGCCTGCACGCGACGCTCGAATTCATCAACGTACGGCTGGACGCCGGGGTTCGCCCCTTCCCCACCCTCGTCGACAGACTGGACGACGCGGGGCTGCTGTACCGGCGGCAGGGGCCGGGCGTCGTACCCCTCACGGCCAACACCCTCACCCGGGGCGAGCGCGGCCGTCTCGTCCTCGGCGTGTTCCATCCGCCCGGCGACGCGGCGCACGTGCGGCGTGAGGCGCGGTGGCCCGACGCGGCGCGAGCGTCCGGGCCTCCGATTCCACAGGTGCTGCGTGAGGCCATCGGGATCGCGTGCGCGTGCGGGATCCACCCGGAGGACCAGCGCCACCCCTGCCACGCATCGCCCGCCGGCGACCCGGAGCGATGACGGCCCCCGGCCGTCCGACGACCCACCCATGGAGAGAAGAACTCATGTCCCACGCACGCGTCCGCTCCCCCAAGGACGGCCCGTCCTGGCTGGTGCTGCAGCTGCTCGAACGATGCAATCTGCGCTGCCACATGTGTTACGAGTGGGGCGAGGGAGGGTCCTTCCACGTCCTGCCGGACCTCGCCGAACTCGACGTCGACCTGGTCCTGCGCATCCTGGAGGAGTGCCGGCCCGTCCAGCCGTACGTCGAGCTGTTCGGTGGGGAGCCGCTGCTCTACAAGGACGTCTGGCGGGTCATCGACGCCATCCACGAGGGCGGGAGCCAGCTCGTCTTCCCCACCAACGGGACGACGCTGCGCAGCCACGCGGACCGCCTGGTGAGCGACCGGCACATCAGGGTGTGGGTCTCCGTGGACGGGCCGCGCGAGGTCAACGACGTGCAGCGCGGCGCCGGAGTCTTCGACAAGGCCATGGCCGGCATCGACGCGGTGGACGACCTCAAGCGCCGCCGTGGCGTGAGGTTCCCCGAGATAGGCGTCACCTACCTGGTCACGCCGGACAACGCCGCGCACATCTCGGAGTTCTTCAAGGAGATCGACCTCAGCAAGCTCGGCGCCGTGAGCCTCGAACTACAGAGCTTCGCGACGGCCGAGATGCACCGGCACTACAGCCGCGTGGCCCGCGACGACTTCGGCATTCCCGCGGTCCGGCACTCGGCCGCCTACATCCGCAGCCCCCGGTTCTTCGAGAAGATCGACGTCGAGGACCTCGTACGGCAGATGACCGAGGCGCGGGAGGCGTGCGAGCGGGCCGGGGTGAAGTTCTTCTCTCGCCCGGGGTCGGTCGAGGTCGATACCGTCGGCGCCTATCTGCGCGCCGACTGGACCGCGATGAAGGACTTCCACGAGCGCTGCGCCGTGCCGTGGCGCTACGCCGAGATCTCGGCGCGCGGCGACGTCACGACCTGCCACACGTTCTACGACATCCCGCTCGGCAACATCCACGAGGCCTCGCTGCTGGACATCTGGCAGGGAGAGCAGGCCACGAAGATCCGGCAGCATCTGCGCTCCTCGCTGTGGCCGATCTGCCCCACCTGCACGCGGTACTACTCGCTGGAAACCCACCCGGTCTGACGAGGGCAATGAACATCGCACTGACGTCCGGCGTCGCCCTGGGGACGCACATACCCGGCCTGATGCTCCACCGAGCCCTGTCGGCCAGGGCGCTGCCGAGCAGGGTGTACGTCCTGGAGACGTACTTCCCCGAGGAGATCAGGCAGCGCATCCGGACCGCGAAGGGCCGGTACAGCCGTGACTTCCGGCTGGCGAAGGCGGCCCACGCGCTGGCCGCCGACCACGTGGAGCTGATCCCGCCGGAGACGCTCGCCGCGCTCTTCGACGAGTGGGACGCGGCCGGAACGGGCTCGATCACCGTCTTCTCCGGCTTCTGGACGGGGATCGTCGCCGCCTACGCCGAGCGACGTCCGGGCGTCCGTGTCGACGTGTGCCACGTCGACGCGGTGCCCTCCCCGTCCCACCGCCACGCGAAGGAGATCACCGGCAGCACGCACACATGGCTGCTCGACCCCGTGACCAACGCGTTGAACCAGGCGATCCCGGTGACGCGGGCCGGGGCGCGGCTGCCCTGGGAGGCGCGCTCGATCGGCTTCCTCGCGCACGGCGGCGGCTGGGGCATGGGGACCCACGCGGCCGCCGCCGCGCGGCTCGTCGAGGCGGGAGAGTCGGTGAGCCTGGTCCTGCCGGAGCCGTGGAGCGATCCGCCGGCCGGGATGAGCGCGTACCACCAGGACCCCGCGTGGGTGCCCAGCCCGGGAACGGACTTTCCGCGCCTGGTCCCCGGGCCGGGCACGGCCGCTCCCTCGTTCGGCTCCCGGGAGCACTGGTCCGACGCGTTCGAACTGACCCGGCGCAGCCGCGCGGTCGTCAGCAAGCCGGGCGCGGGCACGCTCATCGACTCCCTGAGCGCCGCGACGCCCGTTCTGTTCACGGAGGCGCTGGGCGACTGGGAGCTCGCCAACGAGAGGGTCTGGTGCGCCCTCGGCTTCGGGATGCGCCTGTCGGAGTGGCTGGACGAGCGGGATCCGGCGGTGCTCCGGGCCATGCACGAGCGCCTTCGGGCGGCCGCCGACGGAGCCGCGTCCTATCCGGACGACATCGTCGCCCGGGGGTTCGGCCGTCCCGTCCGATGACGGTCCGGGCGTACGGCGGTCGTACGCGGCGACCCCACCACATCCACACGGATCCAGGTATCGATCACCCATCTCCAACGAGGGGACTTCATGGCCGTCGGCGACAGTGAATCGCTCAGCCTCTCCATCCGGGGGCCCGAGAACGGACCGATGTCCCTCACCTGGGGACAGGGGAACATGTGGGACAGCATGGCCGCACTCGGTCCGCTGTCGGACCGTCTCAACATCTCCTGGCCCATCGCCGCGTTGCGGGACGGCATCCGCGTCTCCGAGGCGCTCGGCCGTCTCCAGGGGCTGCTGTCGTCCCTCGACGTCTTCCGCGCGACCTTCGACACGGAGGACGTACGGCAGGTCTTCCGGGGCGAGGTCGGTGTGGAGGTCCGTGTGACCGAGGCTCCGGCCGAAGTGGTGCCCGTACGCCACGGATACAACACGCGGAAGGATCCGGCCTGCGCGGAGTTGGCCGGCCGGCCGTTCGGCATGGACGAGCCCCAGATCCGTCTGGGACTGCAGCATGCCGGCGGGATCGTCACGCAGATCGATGTGGCGCTGTCGCACCTCGCGTTCGACGGCAGCGCCTACCGTCCGCTGGACCGGCTGATCCGCGCGGCGGTCGAGGGGCGCGCAACCTCCTCCTCGCTCGGCATGCAGACCGCGGACCTGGTCGGCTACGAGCAGTCGGCCGACCAGGTCCGCAGAAGTGACGCCGTGATCGACGGCTGGGTGGCGTCGTCCACGAGGCTGCCGCCCGGCCGCGGCCTGATGTCGATGACGCCGGGCGCGTTCTCGGTGACGATCCTCCGGTCACGGGCCGCCGCGGTCGCCGTCGAAGCGCTCGCCCGGCGGTACGGGGTGAGCACGAGCGGCGTCGTCGTCTCCGCGCTGACGCGAACCGTCCGCCGGCACGTCGAGGCGGACCTGTCCGCGCTCCTGCTTGTCAGCAACAACCGCTCGCATCCGAAACTCACGGACTTCATCGGCCAGACGATCGGGAACGGGCTGCTCGTCCTGCCGCACGAGCAGCCCGGCGAAGGGTTCGCCGCCTACGCGAAGAACACCTACGCCCGCACGATCACCACGTACAGCCGGGCGCGATACGACTGCATCAAGTGGCGTGAGGCGCTCGCCGGTCTCACGGCCGAGGGACACGCGCCCGACTTCTCGTACTACTTCAACGACGTACGGAGCGACCGCGGCATCTGGGCGGGCCTGGAGAGCGGGCTGCCGGATCTGAAGGCCCTGCTCGAAGAGTCGTCCGTCACCACCGTCGGCCGGCGCGACATGGGCGACGCCACCCTCTTCGCCGACCTCGGCAGTGACGGCCACGAGCTGATCCTGCAATGGGTCTGCGACGACACGCGGATTCCGCCGGCGACCGCCGCCGCGGCGCTCGCCGCGCTGGAGAACCTCCTCGTCACCGAGGCCTTGGAAGGCTGAACAGGGCGTCGCCCACGCCCGGTTGAGCACGAGCTAGGAGTTGAGAGCATGCCCCACCAGACCATCGAGCCGGAGATCCACCACCGTCCGCGGCCCTACGGCGTCCAGGAGCGGCTGACGCTGAACACCGCATCGACCGTCAAGTTCATCACCATCGATCCGGGGCGGCAGGTCAGTCTGCACCGGCACGCGCGACGCGACGAGTGGTGGACCGTCCTGGACGGCCCGCTCGACGTCCAGGTCGGCGACCGCGCGTGGACGGCCGCCGCCGGCGAGCGCATCTGGATTCCGCGCGGTCTCGCTCACCGCGTCCACAACCCGGGCGACGCGCCGCGCCGGTTCCTCGAACTGTCCCTCGGCTTCTTCGACGAGGAGGACATCGAACGGCTCGGCGAGGACTACCGCCTGCTCGCCCCCGTGGACCGCTGAGCGTCCCTGCCGTCCACGACGGCACGCAGTTCGTCGAGACGCGTCAGGCCGCTCAGCGCGGCGTCGACCGGGACGCCGAAGTCGATGAGGCACGCGATCTCGTCGACGCCGGCTTCCCGAGCACGCTCCACCACGGGAAGCGCGTCGGAGACGGCGCCGAACAGGCCGTCCGAGGTGAGGTAGCGCCGGTAGGCCTCGTCCACGGCCGCCGGTGCGTACGTGGAGCGGGCCCAGGCCCGGGCCCGCTCCTCGGACGTCCGCTTCGGGGCCGCCCCGTCGCCCGGGGACGGTTCGCCCGAGCGCAGGTTCAGATCCAGCGCGGACATCAGATAGCGCCGCAGCGGTTCGCGTACGAGCCGCTCCACCGACGCGAGCTCGTCGCCGAGACAGGTGTGCAGCATGAGGACGACGTGCCCGTGACCTTCGCGCCCGGCAGCCGCGTAGGCACGCCGATACGCGGCGACGTTGACCGCCAACGACTCCATGTTCTGCGTGAGCAGGTTCGTCAGCACACCTGCGCCGACCTGCCCGGCGGTCTCGAACGTGCCCGGGTTGCCACTGCTGGTGAGCCACAGCGGGATCTCCGCCCGCACCGGCCGCGGGTAGACCCGGTACTCCGGTCCGGCATCGAAGGCCTCGCCTCGCCAGAGCCGGCGCAGGGTGTCGACGGCGGCCACGGTGCGCTCCCGTCGATCGGCGTACGCGTCCGGATCGAAGAGGAAGTCCCGCGGATTCCAGCCGGAGGCGAGCGCGACGCCGGCCCGGCCGTGCGAGAGGTTGTCCACCATGGCCCACTCCTCGGCCACCCGCACCGGATGGTGCAGCGGCAGCACCACGCTGCCCGCCCGCACCTGCACCCGTGAGGTCACGGCGGCCACCGCCGCGGCCGCCACGGACGGGTTCGGGAACAGGCCGCCGAAGCGGTGGAAGTGCCGCTCGGGCGTCCAGACGGCGGCGAGCCCGTGCTCGTCCGCGAAGCGGGCGCCCTCCATCAGCAGGCGGTAGCGATCGCCCTCGGCTTCCCCGTCGTCGGCGAAGTAGAACAGACTGAAGTCCACGGTTCTCCCCGTCAGCGCCCTGACATCGAGCCAGGGACGAACAACACAGAACACACACCTGGATGATCACCACGCTAGCAATCGACGACGCCGGCGATCCAGCAACAGCACTGCCGTACAAGGCACTTGCCTGAACGCCTCACCCCCGCTGCTACTGTCCGATCACGCTTCGGGCGGAGGATTGAAGGACCGATGGAGAGCATCACCAAGAACCGGCAGCCCGTCGAGGCGCTTCGCGCGATGGTCGCCCGCGCCTACGGGCCGCACGAGGTCTGCGACGCGGGCGAGGACTGGGTCGACGAGCTGAGCTACGGCTGGTTCAACGTGGCCTACCGGATCCGGCTGCGGTCCGGCGCACGGGTGGTCCTCAAGATCGCGCCGCCGCCGGACGTCGAGGTCATGACCTACGAGCGCGGCGCCATGGCCACGGAACTGGCGGCGCTGCGGCTGATCCGGGAACACACGAAGGTTCCCGTGCCGACAGTCGACTTCGCCGACCGGAGCCGTGAGCTGTGCGACGCCGACTACTTCTTCATGTCGTACGTCGACGCGGACAACCTCGACGTCATCAGGGAGTCCCTGACCCCGTCGCAGATCGACGCCTACGACGAGGCGCTCGGCGCGGTCACCCGCGAGCTGAACGGCATCCCGGGCACCGCCTTCGGCCCGCTGGCCGGACCGGGCGACAGCACCTGGCGCGCGGCCTTTCTGCGGATGGTCGAGGAGCTGCTGGGCGACGGCGAGCGACGCGGCGTCGACCTGCGCCACGACTACGACGCGATCCGCGCGCTCGTGACGGCACACGCCGACTCCCTGGACGGGGTGACCGAGCCCCGGTTCGTCGAGTGGGACCTGTGGCCCGGCAACTGCATGGTGCGCGACGGCCGGATCGTGGCGATCCTCGACCACGAGCGGGCGTTCTTCGGCGACCCGCTGATGGAGTTCGGCTTCACCGGCAGCGAGTCGAACGCGTACGGCGACTCCACTGCCTTCATCCGCGGCTACGGCCACCGCCCCTTCACCCGCGCGGAACGAACCCGCCGGCGGCTCTACAACCTCCACCTCGCCCTGATCCAGATCATCGAGACGGACTTCCGGGCACACCCCGACACCGAGCAATACGAATGGGCGTGCGAGCGCCTGCGGGAGACCGTGACCTTGCTCGGTGCGTAGGTGGACGGCCCGGCGGGTACGCCGAACAGGCCGTCGTACCCGCCGAATCGGCCCGCGAGGGCGGCCCCGCCCAGCGGGCGAGGTAGGCGGAGGCGCCGAGGAGCACGGAAGGTCGGCCGTAGTGGGTGGTGTCCCCGCGGTCGGTGACGGCGGTGGCCCGGAGGAGCGTGAGGTCGTCCCCTCACCCCCTCGCCCCCTCGCCCCTCGGCTACGGCCATCACCCGCGCACCACCACCGAACGAACTCGCCGAAGGCTGTACGACCTCCGCTTCGCCCACCGCACAGGACAGGGCGGCCCTGCTCGCAGTCCTCGACAGGCGAGCCGGTCCGCTTCGTTCGTCGTGCCCAGCTTCCTGGAGACCGCACCATGCTCACCGCCCGCGCCCTCCTCCTCGACATGGACGGCACCCTCGTCGACTCGAACGCCGTGGTGGAGCGCTGCTGGCGCCGCTGGGCGACCGGGCACGGACTGGACCCCGAGGAGGTGCTGAGGGTCGCGCACGGCCGCCAGGGCCACGCCGCGATGGCCGCCCTCCTGCCGGACCGCCCGATGGAGCAGAACCACGCGGAGACCCGGGTGCTGCTCGCCGAGGAGGCCGCCGACCTCGACGACGTCGTACCGGTACCCGGCGCACCCGCCTTCATGGCCGCCGTCACCGGCCTGCCGCACGCCCTGGTGACCTCCGCCGACGAGGCCCTCGCTCGGGTCCGGATGGACGCGACCGGGCTGCGGATGCCGGAGGTCCGGGTGACCGCGGAGCGGGTGGGTGCCGGCAAGCCGGACCCGGAGGGCTTCCTGAAGGGCGCAGCCGAGCTGGGCGTCGCCCCTGCGGACTGCGTGGTCCTGGAGGACTCCGAGGCCGGCATACGGGCGGGCCGCGGGGCCGGAATGCGCGTGGTGGGCGTCGGCCCGCGCGCGGCGGCTTTCTCCCCGGACGTCCACGTGGCCGACCTGACCCGGCTGCGGGTCGAGACGGCCACGGACGGCACGATCCGCCTGCACGTCACGGACTGACGCCATGGCCCGCTGCCGGAATCGGCATGGAGCCATCCTCGGCATTCTGCGCGGTATGGCGACACCGGAACGTCCCCGTACCTGAGGGTCCGCAGGCGGACCTGGAACTCGCTGCAGGCGAGGCGGGAGTCGTCGTCGACGGCGGCGTGCAGGTCGGGCTGCTTGCCGGGAATCGGATCGCCGCCAACGGGGTTGGCGGGAGACGAACCGATATTGGAGGGTCATGCGAGCGATTCAGGTGTACGAAGTGGGCGGTCCCGAGGTGCTGCGGGAAGTCAAGGTGGACCAGCCGCGGCCGGGTCCGGGCGAGGCGATCGTGGAGGTCGCCGCATCCGGGGTCAACTTCCTCGACGTCTACCACCGCGAAGGCCGGTACAGCCTCCCGCTGCCCTTCACCCCGGGCGCCGAGGGCGCCGGGACGGTCGTCGAAGTCGGACCCGGCGTCGCTGACGTGGCAGTCGGGGACCGGGTCGGTTGGGTGGAGATTCCGGGCACGTACGCCGAGCGGGCCGTCGTGGACTCCTCCCGGCTGGTGCCGCTGCCCGACGATGTCGACTTCGAGACAGCCGCCGCCGTGCTCCTCCAAGGCATGACCGCGCACTATCTCGTCAAGGACGCCTACCCGGTCCAGGGGGGCGACACGGTGCTCGTGCATGCGGCTGCCGGTGGCATGGGGCTGCTTCTGACCCAGCTCATCACCCATCTCGGCGGCAGGGTGATCGGCACGACGTCGACCGCGGCGAAGGCCGAGCTGGCGAAGCGTGCCGGGGCCGCCGAGGTGATCCTCTCCTCCGCGGTCGACGATCTCGCAGCCGAGGTGAGGCGGCTCAACGGCGGTCAGGGACTGCCGGTTGTCTTCGACGGCGTCGGCGCGCACACCTTCGACGCGAGCCTCGCCAGCCTGCGAACCCGCGGCCATCTCGTGCTCTTCGGCGCGGCAAGCGGTGCCGTGCCGCCGTTCGATCCGATTCGGCTCGCCCACGGCGGTTCGCTGACGCTGATCCGGCCCAGCCTCGGGGACTTCATCGCCGATCGGTCCGAACTGCTCCGACGGGCCGCCGACGTGTTCGAGTGGGTGCGCTCCGGGGCGCTTCAGATCACCGTAACGGGCCGCTACGCGTTGTCCGAGGCCGTCCAGGCCCACAGCGATCTGGAGGCCCGGCGTACCACCGGCAAGCTGCTCGTCATACCCGGAGCGGCCGCTACTGGACGCCGCGAGGAGACGCAGAGCTGATCACGGGTGACGAGGTCGGGGATCCGGGAGACCGAGATGTCGAGCGCATGGCCGACGTCATCGCCAGGATCCCCGACAGCGTCAGGCACTCGGCAGGCCGAGATCAAGTTCTGGCGGGGCTTCTTCGCCCTCCGGGGCAATGCTCAGCGAAGAGCCCCCGTGCCCCCCAACCCAGCCCGTTGAGGCCGCCTGTGAAGGAAGCGAGGGGCGACCTGTGACCGCCGCTGGTGAACTGGCAGGTCAGCGGAGTGTCCAGAGGTCGGCGTGTGCTCGGCGGCGTGGTTTCGCAGAACCTGCGCCGGAGCCCGCAAGCAGGACTGTGGATGCTCACCGCTTCGGGAGGCGCTGCGAGAAGCGAATGAATCGAGCTACGCTCCCCGGGGCTCGTGGCCGAGGAAGGGCGCCGAGCGTGCTCAGCGGGCCGCTGCACGGCCCTCGAGCACAGCGAGCGCAGCCTCGCTGAAGGCACGGACTCGGGCGGTGGCGCCGTCGGTGGGCCATACGAGGCCCCACTCGACCGGCGTGGTCGCTTCCAGGCCCACGTAGGTGACATCGGGACGGGCGTAGTACCTCCTGACGTGGGCTCCCACGACGAAGACGCCCTTCCCGGCCCCGACGAGGGTGAGGGCCTCGTTGAACGTCGCAGCCACCGGGCCCAGGGGCACCGGCTTGCCGGTGGGTGTGCGGCGCGGTGCCAGGTCCTCGCGCAGGGAGTCCGGAAGCGTCTCGGGGACCTGCAGAACCGTCACCCGGGCCAGGTCCTCCGCGGACACCGTCCCTCGGCGCGCGAAGGGGTGTCCGGCGGGCACCGCGAGCATCCGAGCCTCGCGGACCAGCACGGGCCCCATGGTGACCTCCGCCACCCGCATCGGATGGAAGGTCAGGGCGATGTCCGCCTCACCGGTACGCAACCACGGCAGGACGTCGGACAGTTGGGCCTCCCGGATCTGCACGTCGCAGTCCGGGTGAAGGGCACGGAACTCCTCTGTCGCGCCGACCAGCAGCTGGCCCGCGGCGGCTCCGGTGAAGGCTACGCGCAGCAGCCCGGTCAGGCCCCGTCCGGCCTCGACCGCCCGCTCCACCGCAGCGGTGATCCGGGTCCAGGCCGGCCGCAGCTCTTCGTACAGGTCACGCCCCACCGGCGCCAGCTCCACCCGGCGGCTGGTGCGGTGGAACAGCGGGACACCGACGCGGCGCTCCAGCTTGGCGATCGTCTGGCTGACCCGGGCCGTGGAGAGGTGCAGCCGCTCGGCGGCGCGTCCGAAGTGCAATTCCTCGGCGAGCGTGAGGAACGCCTCGACCTCGTACCGCTCCAGCATCCCGCCACCCAGTCCCGTTCCGTCCATCGTTAACCGTGACTTCACGATCGTTGCACACACGGGCGTTGATGCTCCAGGCCACCGAGAGCAGGATCGACGTCGGAACACCACCTGACCTGCCAAGGAGCCCATCATGTACGTCACTTCCCACCGCGCCCTCGCCGCCCGCGACAGCGTCGCCGTCGTCGCGGAGCTTCGGGACCGCACCGAGATCATCGACGCGCTCTACCGCTTCGGCCTCGGCCAGGACCTCAAGGACGCCGAACTGTTCGCCTCGTCCTTCGCCGCCGACGCGGAGCTGGACTTCCGCCCGGCCGCCGCGAAGTGGGGCGCCCAGCCGCCGCTGATGGTCGGGCGCGACACCATCGTCGGCACCATCCTGGGCATGTTCACCGGCCGGGTGGAGACAACCCACCAGGTCACGAACACACGCGTCAGCATCGACGGCGACACCGCCCGCCTCACCGCCCTCGTGGAGGCTCAGCACCTGCTCGCCGGCGACCCCGCCACCCACGCACTGCTGAAGAACCCCTACGACGTCGACCTGGTGCGGGACGGCGACCGCTGGGTCATCAGCCGCATGCGCATCGACAACGCCTGGTTCACCGGCGACCCCACCGCGATCTTCGGCTGACCCCTCCGCCCCCTCAAGGAACCGCCCGAAAGAGACAGACGACATGAAATTCGCCGTGCTCGGAGGAACCGGCCTCATCGGCTCCAAGATCGTCAAAGCACTCACGGCCGCCGGTCACGAGGCGCTCCCGCACGCCCGCTCCACCGGCGTGGACCTCCTCACCGGCGCGGGCCTGGCCCCGGCCCTCGCGGGAGCCGACGCCGTCGTCGACGCCACGCAGTCACCGACCGCCGACGACGCCTCCGCCGACTTCTTCCGCGTGGCAACCGGCAACCTCCTCACCGCGGCCGAACACGCCGGTGTCCGCCACGCCGTCCTCGTGTCCATCGTCGGCGTCGACCAGGTGCCCGACCTGGGCTACTACCGGGCCAAGGTGGTACAGGAGGAGCTGTACAAGACCGGACCGGTGCCGTTCTCCATCGTCCGCACAACCCAGTTCTTCGAATACCTCGCCGAGATAATCTCCTGGACCGGCGACCAGAACGCCGTCCGCCTGCCCCCGACCCTGCTGCAGCCGGTCGCCGCCGACGACGCCGCCCGCACGATCGCCGACATCGCCGCGGGTACCCCGCTGCACACCATCCGCAACGTGGCCGGCCCGGACGTCATCGCCCTGGACGACATCGGCCGCCTCAGCCTCGCGGCCCGCGGCGACAACCGCGCCCTCAGCACCGACCCCACAGCGGGCCCCTTCGCCGTGGCCCCCGACCACACCCTCACGGGTCAGGACGGCGCGCTCATCTGCCCCACCCGCTACGGCGACTGGCTCACCACCTGACCGACGCCGACCCCGGAACCCCGAACGGCCACCTCCCGCTCGCCGCGGCCCGGCGAGCGGGAGGCCCCCTGCCGGCACCGACCGGCGCCGTCCAGCGGTCATGGGTCGGCGCACGAGCTGCCCCCGTACATCGCCTCTCGGACCCGGTCGTCCAGCCGGGGTGGCTGCGCCGGCCGCCGACTACCAAGCCCCCCGAACCGGACCCGGCCCCGGAGGGACCGGTCATACGCAGGTCAATTTCGGTCCTGGCAGCATGCCGCCGGTGTACAGGGTCTGGCCGTCGGGCATCCAGTACCCGAGCTTCGACACCACGGTGGAGCACTCGGGCCCCAGGGAGACGCGGACCGTCACCTTCTCGGGACGGCCGGGCTGGAGCCTCGTGAGGGCGCAGTCGAGCGCGTGCGGGAGGCGGGTCGTCTGCGGGCGGTGGCCGACGAGTGGGTTGACGCAGCGGGGGTCGGTGGTGGAGATGCGTGTGCCGGATGCCTCTTCGCCGATCAGGCCGAACCGGGCGCTGCCGTCGCCGTCCTCGCTGTCGCGGCGGATGGTGTAGGTGAGCGTGGTCGTGGTGGCTCGGCCCAGGGTCGTACGGTTCACGGTGATGGCGTGGGTGGGTTCCGCCCGGGGGGCCGTCATGGTCAGGGAGGCCTGGACGGTGCCTTGGAGGTCGACGCCAGCGGGTTGCGACCGGACGTGGACGGAGGCTGTGAGGTCGTAGGTGCCGGGGCCGGGGTATTCGACCGGACCGGGGAGGGTTCCGGTGAGCGTGTTCCCGGCGTGGCGGGCCGTCCAGGTGCCGGTGGTGCGGCACCCGTACGTCGTGCCCGAGCCGGCGCGTCCGCAGGAGGCCGGGGCCGAGAGGGTGAGCCGCAGGCCGCCGCTGTCCGCGCACAGACCGATCTGGGCGTACTCTCCGTCCGCGCCGCGCAGGGTCCCGGCGGGCGCGCAGAGCGTGGCGGGCTCCCCTGCCGCCGAGGCCGGCAGCGCGGCGGGGGGCCGCCCCCACGCGGGGGCGACCAGCGCGAGGAGCGGCAGCGCCATCACCCCGGTGAATGCCTTCAGGACGGTGGTGGGACGGATCGGCACCGTGCCCCTCCCCAACGGTTCAGACCGGTCCTGTTCCAGTCTTCCTTCTCCGAGGATGAGGCGAGGCCGCGCCCGACCGTCGGAGCCCTCGCCGGATGTCCCCCAAGGGCACCAACCGTCAGCCGTCTCCCCGAAGTCCGTCAGTAGCCCCGAACGCCCTGGTCCCACGGTGCGATTGGGTACGTGGTGCACTCCTGCACAACGACCGCTGACGGCGCCGGCCGGTCGAGAAGGAGACCACCCCACGGGCCCGTAGCCAGTCCCAGCCCGCCCGAGTCATTCCCTGCGCCGGCCACTCAGACGAGCGATCCTCACCACACCCACCGACAGCGACGCCAACGGAGGTCCCCCCTCGTACCCAGGGAGCAGTACGCGACGACCTGGAGCCGGCCGTACACCGAGGCGCCCTGACCGATCGTCCAGAAGGCGCTGGGGAGCCCCGTCGTCCATGTGCCATGCCCCTCTGGCGCCGCCTACGGCTCCGGACCTCGGGCCACCGCTGTCAGGCGGGCGCCGCCGCGGCGAGCAGATCCCGCGCGAGCAGTCCCGCACCCTGGCATCCGGCGGCGTCCCCCAGGGTCGCCGGCACGATCGCGGGCGACTTCTGGAACGTGACGCGTTCCGCCACCGCCGCGCGCAGGGGGACGAGCAAGGTGTCGCCGGCCTCGCCGAGGCCGCCGCCGATGATCAGGGTGCCGGGATCCAGGACCGTCACCGCCGTGAGCAGGCCGTCGGCGAGGGCGTCGACCGCCGTCCGCCACACCGCGGACGCGGCCTCGTCTCCCGCGTCGACGGCCCGGGCGCAGTCGGCGGCGTCGGCGGCGGGATCGCCGCTCACCCGGGCCCAGGCGCGGCCGACCGCGGCGGCGGAGGCCAGTGCCTCCAGGCAGCCGCGTCCGCCACACCCGCACACGGGGCCGCCGGGGCGGACGACGATGTGGCCGATCTCGCCGGCGCAGCCGCCGGAGCCCGCCTCCATCCCGCCGTCGATGCCGAGGGCACCGGCGATGCCGGTGCCCAGCGACACGAACAGGAACCGTCCTCTTCCCCGGCCCGCGCCCAGACGGCCCTCGGCGAGGCCACCGGTACGGACGTCGTGCCCGACCGCGACAGGCGTCCCTCCGAGCCTGCGGCTCAGCGACTCCCCCAGCGGGACGTCGCACCAGCCGAGGTTGGCGGCGTGGACGGCGACTCCTCGCTGCGCGTCGACGATGCCGGGTACGGCGACCCCCACGGCCTCTGCCTCCGTGCCGAAGCGCACCCGGCCACGGGCACGCAGGTCCTCCGCGAGGCCGATGACCGCCTCCACGACGGCTTCGGGCCCGCGTTCGCGACCTGTCGCCCGCCGCTCCTCGTACAGCAGCGTCCCGTCGAGCCCGAACAGGGCCGCCTTCATTCCGGTGCCGCCCACGTCAAGGGCGATGACATGCCTCACGGACACACCTTCTCTGGTGACTTCCAGCGGGGCCGGCCCACTGGGTGGTGCTTGTCGACACCGCCTCGTGCCGCGGGGGTGCGGGACGGGAGGGTGCTCCGGGCGGAGGACCCTCCCGTCCCTCCGGCTCTCATCCCTGGGTGAGGTCCAGGACGCGGATGTCGTCGTGGTGGACGATCCTCGTCGGCACGTCCCCCTTCTCGAGTGACTGACCGGGACGGTAGAGGCCCCACTTGAGGTAGCCGAACTCCGCCGGGTTCACGGGGTGGAAGGTGCGGACGTCCTCGTAGGTCCTGCGCAGCGTGTACTGCGTTTCGCCCGGCATCCGGGTCGAGACCTTGTAGTAGCCGGTGCTGTCGTCGGTCCAGCTGACGTCCACGCGGAAGTGCATCCACGCACCGATGTGCGGGCGGAAGTCGTCGACGACGTCGGCCTGCAGCCCGAGGATCGGCGAGCGGAAGGCGATGCTGTTCCGCTTGGTCATGAGGTAGAAGGACGGCTGGTTTCCGCCCGCGTGCTTCCCCTGGAAAATGATGTCGCCCGCTTCCGAGTCGCCGGCCGCGAAGGGCTTCCAGTCCTTCAGCAGCACGCTGAACTCGTACCGTTGTTCGTCGCCGACGACGAACTTCCCCTCGTGGACGTCGTTCGTGGCGCTTTCGCTGCGGGGGGCTCCGTCGGAGACGTACGCGGGATCGCCCAGGGTCACCTTGTGCGCGACGGCGTGGTCCGTACCGGACGGGACGACGTAGGAGGCGTCGTCGGCCGTCGCGTGCGTCGTGGTCAGGTCCGGGATGCCGGAGTTCAGCCGGCCGTCCTTGTAGTCGATGGTCAGCAGGGCCGAGGGGCCGCTGTCGTCTGCGCACGAGCCCGCCACGGCGCCGTTCTCGCCGCTCTGGCCCGCCTGCGCGGTGGTCAGGCCCGCCACGGTGAGCGTTCCCGCGATCGCCGCGGCCATGAGGGAGCGCCTCGTCGACTTCTGCATGATCAGATCACCGGCCTGTCTTCGATGCGGACGAGGTTGTGGCCGCGCATCGTGTACAGCCGACCGCGGTTGTCGGCGTTGACGTGCGGGCCGCTGTACCAGGCGCCGTTGATCTCGGCCACCACGGTGCTGACGGCGAAGGTCCTGGGGTCGAAGCGGAAGAGGGTGGTGTCGGAGACGCCGTAGACGACGCCCCGGCTGGTGACCATGGCCGCGAAGCCGGGACAGAGGGCGCGGTGGTCGGCGGTGTGCACCACCCGGCGGATCGTGAGGTCGACGACGAAGAAGCCGCCCTTGCGCGTCAGTCCGTACAGGTGCCGGCCGTGCACCGCCAGCGCGGCCGTGCCGGTGGTCAGGGAGGCGGGAAGATCGAGGCGCCACAGCTCGCGACCGGCGACCGGATCGAAGGCGACGAGGGTGCCGCGCGGGCCCTTGGCGGTGGGATTGTCACCCCCGAGGTACGCGACGCCGTCCCGGGTGGCGACGGCACGCACCAGCTGGGTCCCGTCGACCGGGTTGATGTAGGCGGCCTTCTTGCCGGTCTTCGGGGAGTAGGTCCACAGGGAGCCGCCTCCCTCGGTGTCGGACTGCACGCCGGCCAGCAGGAGGTCGTTGACCGGGTCGTGGCAGACGTCGAGCGGACGGTTCTGTTCGCTCGGGAAGGCCGCGAGCTGACGTGGCTGTTCGTCGGCCGTGGGGTCGTAGGTCCACATGCCCTGCGAGCTGTACTGACCGGTGTACAGGACCCCGTCCAGCACCTGGGCGTCCTTCGCCTCGCCGGGTGCGCGGAGGTTGACCACCGTGCCCGTACGCAGGTCGTGGCGGGCTATGCCGTTGTTGCCGCCGACGTAGGCGTACCGGTGGTCGGCGGCGATGCCCATCGTGGTCTGCGGGGTGACGGGCGCGCCCGCCCGGCCGAGGTCGGTCACGACGGCCCGGCCGGTGGCGAGGTCGATCTCGCCGACGAAGCCGTATCCCGAGACGACGGTCAGGGCGCCCCCGACGACGTCGAGGCCCCAGATCTCGCCGAGGTCGCCGTCGAACGCGACCGGGCTGATGACCTTGGTGGCCGACGCGTAGGAGTGCAGACCCGCGTCGGTGGCGAAGTAGACCGTGCCGGCGTCCGCCGTCAGGTTCTTGACGACCTTGCCGGTGGTCGGCGTCAGGCTGTACGAGGAGAGGTCGGCGAGGTCCATCACGGCCAGCTTGGCGGGCTCGGTCGATCCGGAGGTACTGACCACGAGGCGGTCTCCGACGACGAAGAGGTCGCGCAGGCTTGGATCCTTCTCCATCTCCGGCGGCGTGACGTTGCGATACGTGCCGGCTGCCCGGTCGTAGGCGTACAGCGAGGCCTTGCTCGCTCCGTCACCGCCGGCCAGGACGCTGCCGGCGCCGAAGAAGACGGTCGTGTCGGTGGCTGCGACGGCTCTGGCCAGGGTGGCCCCCGGGTCGGGGATGCCGAGCGTGGTCACCTTGCCGGTGCCGGGGTCGTACATCCACAGCGCGGGCGCCTTGCCGGGGATGCCGCCCACCGCGTAGACGGTGCCGTCCGGGGCGACGGCGAGGTCCCGGATGTCCCTGTCCTCGGTCCGGCCGATGCCCACGGCGGGCTCGTCCGGAGTGGTCAGGTCCCAGCGGAAGAGGTTCGGCTTCCCTTCGTCGCCCTTGGTGAGGATGCCCGCGTAGAGGTACCTGCCGGTGGGGTCGGCGGCGAGTGCCTGGATCGAGTGGCCCACGCCGAGGACGGTCTGCGCCACCACCTTGCGGGTGGGCAGGTGGAAGGCGAGCACGCGGGTGGGTTCGAGGTTGCGCGAGCCGATGTAGACGGTGTCACCGACCTGGAGCGCGCTCATGAGGGCGAACTGCTGGATGCCGGGGCCGAGGTCGGTGATCCGGATGCAGGAGGGGCCGCTGGACGTGGCCTGCGCCTGCGCCGTGAGCAGCGGGGCCGCGGCGGCGGTGAGTCCGAGTGCGCCGCCTGCCATGAGCAGCTGACGTCTGCCCACCGGTCGGGAGTGCTGCATGGGGGAACTCCTTTGTTCGTCGTGCGGGGACACGGGGCGGGGAGGAGCGGATGCCGTGGCGGGGATGGCACGGCTGGTGCCGGCCGGTTCCTGGATCGGCGTCGTCCGTGGACCGGCCGGGCTGTCAGGCCGACGTCGCGAGGGCGGCGTGGTGCACAGCGTGGGCGAACGGTTCTCCGGAGCAGTAGCGCTCGATCTCGTCGAGGGCGCCGGCGCCGAGCCGGTGGAGTTCGCCGCCGAGCGAGCCGGCGATGTGGGGCGTGAGGAGGACGTTGGGCAGGGAGTAGAGCGGTGAGGTGGTGGGGAGCACCTCGGGGTCGGTGACGTCGATGACGGCGTGGATGCGGCCGCTGGTGGCTTCGGTGGTGAGGGCGTCGGTGTCGACGAGGGAGCCGCGGGCCGTGTTGATCAGGGTGGTGCCGTCGCGCATCAGCGCGAGCCTGCGCGTGTCCATCAGGTGACGGGTCTCGGGCAGCTCGGGGGCGTGCAGGGAGACGATGTCCGAGCGGCGGACCAGTTCGTCGAGTTCCACCCGCCGGACTCCCATCGCCGCCGCCCGCAGTGTGCTGACGTACGGGTCGGCGAGGAGGATGTCGAGGTCGTACGGCCGCAGCAGTTCGATCACCTTGCGCCCGACGAGCGAGGCTCCGACCACTCCCACGGTGCGGCGGTAGTTGCCGAAGCCGGGGAAGTGCCGGGACCAGTCGAGGGGCGAGCGGTGATCTCGGTAGAGACCGCCGATCTCCAGGACCCGCTTGTTGGCGAAGAGGATCGCGGCGACGGTGTACTCGGCGACCGGGACGGCGTTGGCCGCGGCGGCCGAGGAGACCTGGAGGCCGCGGTCCCAGCAGGCCTGGGTGACGTGGTGCTTGACGCTGCCCGCCGCGTGCACGATCGCCTTCAGCGCCGGCGCCCGTGCGAGGACCTCCTCGTCGAGGACGGGACAGCCCCAGGAGGTAATCAGGATCTCCACGTGCTCCAGGGCGGGTTCCTCGGTGAGGTCCTCGGCGACGTGGTCCGGGTCCATGTCGACGTACGTGGTCAGGCGCTTGACCGCTGAGGGCGGGAACAGCGTGTCCCGGTGGCGGCGGCCCATGGCGAACAGGGCGCGGGGGCGGGTGGTGGGGGTCGAGGGCATGGCTGGATTCCTCACGGTGGCGTCCTACTTGACGGCGCCGGCGGTCATGCCGGACTTCCAGAACCGCTGCAGCATCAGGAAGACGGCGATCAGCGGGGCCACGGCCACGAGCGAGCCGACGACGGCCAGCAGGTAGTCCTCGGGGTGCCCCTGGGTCAGCGCGGAGGAGTACCACACGTACAGGCCGAGGTTGACCGGGTAGAGGTCCTGGTCGGAGAGCATCACCAGGGGGAGGAAGAAGCTGTTCCAGATCTGGGTGAACTGGAAGAGGAAGATGGTGACGAAACCGGGCGCGATCATCGGGAAGGCGATGCGGCAGAAGGTCCGGAACTCGCCGGCCCCGTCCATCCGCGCCGCCTCCAGGACTTCGTCCGGCACGTAGGAGGCACTGAAGACCCGCGCCAGGTACACGCCGAAGGGGAAGACGAGGCCGGGGATGAAGACGCCCCAGAAGGTGTTCACGAGTCCGGCCTTGGCGGCGAGGAGGTACAGCGGGATCGCCATGGCCGTCCCGGGCACCATCACGCCGAGCAGTACGAGCGAGAACAGGCGTTCCTTGCCGCGGAAGGCAAGCTTGTCGAACGCGTAACCGGCGGCGACGCTGAACACCGCTGCGAGGAGGGCACCCACACCGGCGTACAGCACCGTGTTGATCAGCCAGCGCAGGTAGACGCCGTCGTCGGCCCGGAACAGGTGCCCGAGGTTGTCGGCGAGGTGGATCTCCTCGCCGAGCGCGAATCCGTTCGTGCCGAACAGGTCCTCGCGGCTCTTGGTGGAGGACAGCAGCAGCCAGGTCAGTGGCAGCAGCGTGTAGAGGGTGGCGAGGCCCAGCATCGCCGTGACCCCGGCTTTGGACAGCAGGATGGACGGTGACTTCCCGGGGCCCTTGTGTCCACGAGGTGCCGGCCTGCGGCCGGAGGGCGGCGTGACGGGGGTGGGGGTCGGAGCGTCGAGCGTGGAGGTCTCGGTCATGACGTGCTCCCCCGGCGCGAGAGGCGGGTGACGACGAACGACAGTACGGCGGCGAACAGGGCGATCAGCAGGGATGCCGCCGCGGCCAGGCCGAAGTCGTTGTTCTGGAAGGCGGCGGTCTGGACGTACATGTTGGGGGTCCAGCTGCTGCCGATCGCGCTGGAGGCGTTGTAGATGACCTTCGGCTCGGTGAACAGCTGGATCGATCCGATGACGGTGAACAGGACAGCGAGGGCCACCGCGGGGTAGATCATCGGGATCTTGACGGACAGGGCCGTCCGTACGGCGCCGGCCCCGTCGACCTTCGCCGCGTCCAGGGTCTCGCGGGGCACGGCCTGCAGGGCTGCGTAGAAGATGACCATGTTGTAGCCCGTCCACTCCCAGACGGCGATGTTGGCCGCGGAGAAGACGGCGTTGTCGACCGAGAGGAAGTTGATGTCGATGCCGCCGGATTCCAGGAGGTCGATCACCGGGCTGAGACCGGGGGTGTAGAGGTACACCCAGATCAGCGCGGCGATCAGCCCCGGTACCGCGTGCGGCAGGAACAGCGCCAACTGGAAGAAGTTCCGTGCCTTGGCCAGGCCCGAGTCGAGCAGCAGGGCCAGGACCAGTGCTCCCCCGATCATCACGGGGATGTAGATCGCGCAGTACGCGGCGATCACGAGGAATCCGTCGCGGAACGCCTCGTCGGACAGGGCGCGGGCGTAGTTGCCGAGTCCCGAGAAGACGCTTTCGGTGCCGCCGAACCCGAGGCCGGAGGTGCGGGTGGTGAAGAGGCTCAGCCAGGCCGCGTACAGCAGCGGGGCGAGGGTGACGGCCGCGAAGAGGCCGAAGAACGGTGTGAGGAGCAGTACGGCGGTCCGGCGCTGTCCTCGGGCGGATGGGCTTGCCATGCCGGCCTTCCTTGGGTGGGGCGGGGAGAGCAGGGGCTGAGGGGTCCGGGCCGGCCCCGCCGCTCGGGCGGGGCCGGTCTCCCGGACGCGGTTGCGGTCTCCTACGGGGCGGTGACGGTCAGGCCGCGCTGCTTCATCTGCGTGAGGGTGATCCGCTCGGCGGTGGAGAGGGCGTCGGGCAGGTTCACCGATCCGTCGGCGACCTTCGGAAGCTGGTCCACGAGGGCGGTGTTGGTGGCGCCCATGACCGGTCCCCACGTCCAGCGGGGCGGGATGGCGTCGTAGGACCGGGCCATGAGGGCGTAGATGTCCTGCCCGCCGTAGTAGTCCGTCTTGAAGGCGGCCTTCGTGACGGGCACGAGGCCCGGGTCGGCGGGGAACATGCTGCTGGTTCCGGAGGACACCCAGGCCTTCATGCCCTCGGGGTCGGTGGTGATCCACTTGATGAACTCGGCGGCCGCACCGCTGTTGTCGGACCCCTTCGGGATCACGAAGGACGAACCGCCGTACATGCCCGAGGCCGGCTTTCCGTCCCAGGTGGGAACGGGGGCCACGGCCCACTTGCCCTTCTGGTCGGGGACGGTGGCCTGGTGGGCTCCGGCGCACCAGCTGGCGCAGACGTACGCGACGGTCCGGCTCTTCTGGACGCTGGTCCAGAACGGGTCCAGCTGGCTCAGCGAGCGCACGAGGTCCTTGCGGGCGAGGTCGCCCCAGAAGGAGCCGACCTTCTTCGACGGGCCGTCGTCGACCGTGACCTTCCAGGAGTCCTTCCCGGTCGAGAACCACTGCCCGCCGGCCTGCCAGGAGAGCGCCTCGAGGACCCCGGGGTTGTCGGTGTAGAGGACGCCGCCGCGGGCGGCGGGGTCGGCCTTCTTCACCTGCTCGGTCATGGTCCGGTACGCGTCCCACGTCGTGGGGACCTCGATCTTGTGCCGGGTGAAGAAGTCCTTGCGGTACATCAGCATGAGGGGTGCCGCGTCACGCGGAACGCCCCAGGTCCTGCCGCCGAGGTCGACCAGCTGCCGCGTCGCCTCGGGGAACCGCTCCTTCACCAGCGGGCCGAGCGTGCCGCTCAGGTCCTCGACCTTTCCCTGGGCTGCGAACTCGGGCAGGTGCGGGTACTCGACCACCGCGACGTCCGGTGCGGTGCCGGCCTTCACGGCGTTGGTGAGCTTGGAGTAGTACTCCTGGCCCGACGGGACGGTCTCGAAGGTCACTTTGATGTCCGGGTGGCTGCGGTTGAAAGCCGCAGCCACCTTGTCGGACCCCTTCACGAAGGACCAGAAGGTGACCTCTCCGGTCTTCTTCGCCGTGGGGGAAGCCCCCTGGCCCGTCTCTCCGCAGGCGGTGACGAACAAGGCGAGAGCCGTGACGGAGCCGGCCAGGAGGGCCGTGGTTCTGCGAAACATGATGTGCACCGATCGTTCGCGGGGGCGTTGACCGGAATCATTCGACAGGAAGCACGCCTCGTCAATGCTTTCGCTTCATATGAAAGAAAACGAAAGTAAGCGATGCCATCTGGCGGCCCTCCACCTCGCCCTTACGCAGGCCCGCCGGACGCGGGAAGAGCACCGCTGGAATCTCGCACGCGCAGCTCCGGGCGGAGCAGCAGCTCCGCCATGGGCGCGGCCGGATCGGCGATCCGGCGCCTCAACAGGTCGACCGCCCACGCCCCCACCGCCCTCTTGGGCGGCGCTACGGCGGTGAGGGGCACATCGCTCAGCTCGGCGACCTCGTCGTCGTAGGTCACCATGGCCAGATCCTCCGGAACGCGCAGGCCACGCGCCTGCAGGAAGCCGACCAGGGCAACGGCGTCGAGATCGTTGTGAACGAGGGCGGCCTGGACCTCGCCCGCCTCGACCGCTCGCGCGAACTCCTCGAACCACTCGGCCGGCGCCGCTCCGTCGGCCGGTTCGATCCCGTACTCCGGGCCCGTCGGCAGCCCTAGCGCCTGACAGGCAGCCACGTAACCCTCGCGGATCAAAGGCGTGTTGGGGCTCTCCACCCGCGCGACCAACGCGATCCGCCCATGCCCCCGCTCGGCGAGGTGTCGCACCGCCAGGCCCGCGCCGTAGGCGTGGTCGGACGCGACTTGCTCCAGTCGCCCGACCGACCCGCCGGCCCTGCGGTCCAGGAGGACGACCGGTACGTCCAGGCCGGCCAGCCACTTCTCCGCCAGATCCACGGGTTCCAGCCCCGCGCGCGGCATCAACAGCAGACCGTCGACGTCCGCCGCGATCAACCGCCGCACCTGCTCCTGGTTGTCCGCCGGCGTCTCGCCCGAAACCGCGAGCACGATGCGCACCCCCTGCGCACGTGCCGCGTCCTGCACTCCTCGGATGATCTCCGGGTAGTAGTAGCTTCCGGGCGGGACGATCAGCCCGAAGACGTTCCCCTGCCCCCTCGCCGGCCGAGGGGCGGCTCCTGCCGCATCGGCCGCCTGCGCCACGCTCGGCGCCATGGCGCCTCCGTGCACCCGCACCACCAGCCCCCGGCCCGCCAGCTCCCGGACGTCCTGGCGCACGGTGACCGCGGAGACACCCATCTCCTCCGCCACGTCCTTCACCTTGACCGCTCCCCGGCGCTCGATCAGGCGCAGGAGGACCTCACGCCTCTCTTCAGCCAGCACGTCACGTGCCCCCTCTCTCGTCGCAAGCAAAGCCATTTACTTTCACTCGACAAACGAAAGGTACCAACCGGGGCCCAGGAGCTCGCGGGCGGCGAGGTAGGGCCACGGCACAAGGAGGCCTCGCGGAGCGGCCTCGCGGAGCGGCCTCGCGGAGCGGCCTCGCGGAGCGGCCGGCAGGTTCCTCGCGACGGGGAGATCCGCTCGCCAGGGCGAGATGGAAAGCTCTATCCAAGAGGGTTCCCCGTGCCGACCTCGGACGTCCCGGTGTACACGCGCACCGCCGGCCACCCCCACGACTCCATCCCCCAGGGCCGCGGACGCGCTCACCGAGCAGCCGGCGCGGGAGAGCGGATGCGAGGCCGAGGCGACGCACGACCCCGGGGGTATCACGGGCGGACGCTCCGCCGGTATGCGGCCGCGGCCCTCCCGTCCACCCCCGGCACGGGCCTCAACGTCCGGCCTGGTTCGTCACCCGCCCGGTCGGGGAACCGAAGCCATCGGACTTCGCCTTCGTCACCACGACCGTGCCCGATCCAGCCCTGGCCAGGTCGTCGTCCGCAACGGCGTCCTCTCCGTCGACCCGTACCTGCGGGGCCGAATGAACGAAGGTACGTCCTCCATGCGGCAGTTCGAGCTCGGCGAGGTCCTGACCGGCCCCGCTGTCGGAAACGGCGTCGCCCCGAAGGCGGAGGACGCCCCCGTCGGATCGACGGTCAGCCACAACGTCGGCGGCGACCACGTCAAGGCTGCCCTCGCCAGCATGAACCCGAACGGGCGCATCGCTCTGGTGGGCGCGATCTCCGGCTACAACGCCACCGAGCTGCCTCCCCGCCCCGCTCACCTCCCGCTGGCCATCGGCAAGCGCATCACCCTGCGCGGTGATGAACGTCGGCGACCACGCCCACCTCGCCGACGAGTTCGTACGCCAGGGCGCCGCCCGACTGAAGGACGGCTCCCCGGTGGCCGACGAGACCGTGATCGACGGTATCCAGCGGGCCGTCGACGCCTTCCTCTCGCTGATGCGCGACGGCAACACCGGCAAGATACTCGTCCGCGTCTCCCACAGCTGACGGCACCTGCCGCACCCCCGTCGCCGGCCGGCGGGACCAGCTCCCCCTTCTCGGCTCCGCCGGCCGACCCCTCCCCTCCGGTCAGAACGGGACACGACTGTGACCGCGCTCTGGGACGACCTGCGTAAGAACCATGTAGAGGTCGACTCGATGGAGATCGACTCCACGAACGTGGAGATCGACGACTACCTGGAGCACCTGGAGCACCTGGAGCACCTGGAGCACCTGGAGGAGCGGACGGCCCCGCAGCCCGCTCCCGTGACCTTGCCCGGTCCCCTCGACGTCCCCTTGAGCTGAACTCCCTGAACCCGGGCGGCGGCCCGAACCGTGGTGCGGGCCCCGCCGTTCGGCGGGGCCCGCGTGCGTCTGGGCGCGATCGGCGCTGTCAGCCACGGCACGGTGCGCGCCGCGGCGGGGGCGTGTCATCCGCCCGACGGGGAGCGCCTGCCCGAAGACCGGGGGTTCGCCTCGGGCCGTACGGAGCCGAGGGCCGTCAGGAGGTGTCGGCGTCAGGGATGGGCGTGGCCGATCACCTTGGCGACGACGTCGGTGATCAGCGGTCCGCACCCGCCGGGAGCACGGCCGGCGAACTCCAGGGTGAAGTGGTCCTCACCGGCGATGAACTGCAGGGGCCTGTTGACCGAGGCGAAACGGGGGCCGATGGGCGTGTAGGAGTCGCCCACGGGGTCCGAGCTGGGCGGCGGGATCACCTGGGCGCTGTAGGACTGGTCGCCCATGTCCTTGGCGCAGGCGGGGTCGGTGTTGCGGGCGTGCTTCCAGGTGATGCTGACGATGGAGCCGGAGTCGGCCTCGAAGTCCTGGGAGAGGGTGCCTGGTCCGATGTCGACGGCCTGGTAGGTGTACTGGGTCAGAGCGCGGCTGTACAGCGTGACCCCGCCGCGCGGGGTGGCCGCGCCGACCTGCCAGGGGCCGATGTTCTCGCCGTCCTCGTACTCCACGTACCCTCCCGCCGGGGCGGGCGGCTCGGAGAAGGTGCCGTTCTTGACGAGGTTCCCGGCCGCCGCTGCGGGGGTGAGAGCAGCGGTGGTGGCCAGGACGGTGGCGCCCAGCAGGGCGCCCACGGTCGTGCGCTTGTTCATGCGTTTCCTTCACGCGTCGAAGGGGAGGGATGGTTCCGCCGCTTCATGGGTGCAAGGGCGGTGGTGGGACGGGATCCACCCACGCGGGCGGGGAACTGTGGCCGGGCTGGTGCTCGGACCAGGCGCGCCCCGGGCGGCTCGCACGCGGGAGCCGCCGCAGGCGTGTGGGCAGCCATGCCGATGGCTTTGCGGCTCCTTCGGCAGTCGGATGTGCCGCCCGGGGGCCGCTCGCGGACTGCGTCGGCCGCCCACGCCTGGGCGGGCCCGGTCTAGGGCGTCCCGGCGGGGATCACGAGTGGAACCGACGACGGCGCACAGCGCGCCGGCGGGTCAGATCGGCGGGGTCACCAGCGCGGTGGACGCCGTCGGGGGTGCGGTTGCCGTGCGCTGGAGGGGACAGCGGATGCCCTCGCCTCGCGGCCGGCATCCGCGTGTCAGCTGCCGATGCCGAACAGCGGGACGATGCGCCCGTGGTCCTCGGAGGGCAGGTACTCGTCGTTGCCCAGGTACTTGACCGAGTACCCGCCGATCTCGCCCATGATGGAGGAGAAGATGTCGCTGATGCTGCCGCCCTCCATCTCGGCGATTCCCCTGGCGTCGGTCTGCGAGGTGCCGAGGTGCTCACCGTGCTTGCCGGTGTACCACTCGATGTCCTGCCAGGCCACAGGCTTTCCCTTGCACGTCAGACGCGCTCTGCCCGCGGCGGACACCCCGCCCAGGAGCTGTCCCTTCGTCGTCTCGGCCTTCAGGCTCGTGGGCTGCGGCGCCTGAGGGGTCGGCGCCGGGGCCGGCTGCGACTTGGTGTCCTCGGGCGAAACCCTCTTCGGAGACATGCTCACTCCTTGTGATCGAACGGTCTGCCTCTCGTGGGCAGCTAAGGAAAAAGTCGCACGTCAGAGCGCACTTCGCATTCACTTCCTAGCCGCTTCACTACAATGTGTAATTGCGAGGTGAGAGGAGCGCCCGCCGCGCTCCGGAGCGGATCACCCGGCGCACACGATCCCCACAACCACACGGGGCCACACCGCCGAAGCCCACCTCGCGCACACCCCCGCACCACCACCCCGGCACACCCGGGATCATGCGCCCCGCCAGACGGGCGCTCACATGAATCCCGAGCCGCGGGAGCGGGAGACCTACACGAACGACACGAACGTCACGAACGGGCGGAACACCACCAGCCCCCTCCTGGCCCCCACGGCGTCCTCATCAGCGTGGCCGTCCAGCACCTCAGCGCTGACGAGCGGCCAGCGGCAGCCGGGCCCGCCCCCGACGGCCCCCGCCAGGGCGCAGCGAGCCCTGCGCAGCGCCACCACGTCCTCGGGCGCCCCCTCCCGGCGCATGAACCCCCACCCCTCCGCCGGCTCCTCGCGATGAAGGACCGGATGACCTACCGCGACTTTCTCGCCGAACCGCTGATGGCCGAGTGCGACCACCGGGGTCCGCCGCCGCTCGGAGTGTCACATCGGGTCGGCCGGCTTCCGCGGGAGAAGTCCCTGCGTTCCTTCCTTCGGCTTCGACGCCAACCCGAACATCGACCCGGCCACCCTCCACACCCTCGCCACCAAGCTCGTGAACGAGCCGAGGAGGCCGCCGACGAGAAGCAGCCGAACAAGACGATCGCCCGCCACAGCCGCATCGACCTGTTCTGCATCGACGAGCTGGGCTGTGCGCCACGAGGCGCTGATGGATCTCGCCGGATGTCAGGCTCGTCGCCGGTTCTTGCAGGGACTGGTCGAAGCTGGAGGCAGGTTGAGCCCGGGTTGGGGGTGAGGCCGGAAGCAGCCTCGGCAACGTAGGGGCGGACCCACACCCCCGGACGGTTCGTGCCCGCAAGCGAAGACGGAACGGGTGTAAGGAAACTGAACCAGTGTGAGCCTCTTTCATCCTCTCCTGGCGGGTGAAACGGGCTTGCCGACGGGTGTGGCGAGGAGGCAGGGTCGCTCATCGTCGGCGTAGTGGTCCACTCATCACACCGTCGCCCGGAAGAGCCCACTGCAGCCGATTCTGTGCGCACAGAGAACACAGGGACGGCGTTACCAGACAAGCAGCGTGCGTACGAACCCGTAACTTCTGCATGCAAGGGGCCTGCCTGTGACCGACGGCCCCGCGCATCGCATCAAGGGAGTGAACCATGGGTTCTCAGGTGAAGACGTTCGGGTTCGGCATGCCGTGGGAGTCGTTGTACGGCTACAGCCAGGCCACCCAGGTCGGCGAAACGGTCTACGTGTCGGGGCAGCTGTCTCATGACCGTAACGGCGACTTCGTGGGCGCCGGTGACTTCGAACTGCAGGTCCGCACCACGCTGGAGAACCTGGACCTGGTGCTGAGGCAGTTCGGGGCCGAGCGTGGCCAGATAGTCGAGACCACGGTTCTGGTGAGGAACCTGCGTGAGAACTTCGACACGACAGCACGCCTCCACGCGGAGTACTTCGGGGAGCACCGGCCCGCCAGCACGGTCATGGGCGTTTCCGACTTGGCGCTGCCCGACCAGCTCGTGGAGATCGGCGCGCTCGTGCGTCTCGATGTGACGGCATAGGGGCGGAGGTCGGCCTGATTCCTTCGGCCTCTTTCATCCTGAATAGCTGCAGATCAGCAGCGTATGGACAGCTTGAACGATGGTTCCCGCTCTCAGCCGGGCGTGGTCGCGGTTGAACTGCCGGAAATGCTGCAGCTGTTCGCGGTGACGGTAGTACGGGGTACGGAAGGTGGCGCCGGCGCCCTGGTAGGCGCGGGCCGCGGTCAGGTCGTGCGTGCGACCGGGTGTCGCGCGGGAGAACCACAGCGGTGTGCCCTCAGGACGAGTGACGACCTGCACGTGCATGCCATGCTTGCGGTGCTCTTGCGAGGAGTGGGGCTCGTCGGCGTGGATCCGGTCGGTGGGTATCAGGGTGCCGTCAACGATGACGTGGTCGCCCTCACCGACGCCGGTACGGGCTTCGGTGAGGCCGGGCGCCCAGGAGACCAGGACGTCCAGGGTTTCGTCCACGTACCGCCAGGCAGTGGCCTGGGATATCCCGAAACCTGCTCCGAGTTGAGCAACAGGGGCCCCTCCGATCGCCGGCGTGATGACTGGAATCACCACGCCGACGACGAGGGGCCCTGCCTCGTCACCACAGCCACTGACCAGCTCATTCCATCATCCAGCACAGGATGAACGAGGTTCAATGACCCACAGCCCCACAGGCCCAACAACTCGCAATGGCCACCACCCGCAATCTCGCCATCGGCCCCTGAAGATCCTCGGAGCCGACAGCATCGCCAAGACCATCCGCGCCATTCGCCACGGACCCGAACGAGCACTCGCCATCCTGGGCATCACCAACAACCCAGACACTCAGGGAACTTGATCAAGCCTGACGGGTTCTGGGATGGCACACGGAATGCTAACGAATTACCATTCGATGCGGACGTGGACAGTATTATTGGAGCTGGGGTCGCCGCTGACCGTAATCTTGTAGTGCAGGTCAACGCCAGAGGGCACGGCAAACGACAAGCCCACATCATCGGTACCGTTCGTATCCGTTTCTTGCCTATTAATGTAGGCTGCGCCCTGGTCACCCTCGGACCATAGTTCGACGCTGATATGTGTTGCGAATGCGCTAGAGAATGAGAACGATACAGAGGTCGAGCTTAGATTGACAAGCACATCATCAACAGGAGTGAAGCTCGACATCTGAAATGACGAGGTACCCATGATCTCCTCGCTAACTTTGGACGGGATCCCCATTTACCCCAGGCCACCGGCTATGGAACTCCGCAGTTCCCGAAGCCGCGCCTGTTCCGGGGAGCCGGTGCCACTCCATCCAGGTTCAGCGCAGCTACTCCCAGTCAGAGTCAAATATGGAGAATCGGACTCCTGTCATTCCGTCTGGATTTTGACCGGTTCCGCCCCGGCAGGCCCCGCCCCCTTCCGCTGAAAGGAAATAGTGGGCAGCCGTCGGATACGGAGTATGCCCCGAATCGTCTCGCTCCAAAGCCCAATTGATAATCTGCGTCTCTTGCCCCCCTGGCGCGATCGCACTGAAATTTGCATCAGCCAAATTTCCGGTCCCAAAGGGAGCTGCGGTAAGTCGCACTATGCCGCCCGTGGCGATAGTGCGACTTGATTTGTTGAATATCGTTGCCAGGATCGTAACGTTGGACGCGTTCGAATCCACTACTGCCGCGTCGATCTCTGTCATTACGCATCTCCAATATCGCGTTTCTCAGCCGGTCGAAGCCCATGCCCTTGTTGGCGCGTCGCGTCCGGCCCATCGATCGCATCGAGACCTCCAGGCATTCGCGCACTGGTCATCTCGCCGATCGCGCCCCGGTCGGTCAACCGTGGCGTATCTCGCAGGAGACCACATTGTCGGGATGCGTCGCTCCGACGAGCGCCAAGGGGTCTGCATGCCGACCAGCTTGAAGATCTTTCCCCACGAGGTTACGTCGATCTCTTTCTCGTAGTAGTCGCTCCAGAGATCGGGCCTGATCGGGCCGGCATCAAGGGGAAAGCTCTCGCCCTCGGCGTCGATCCTCTCGTACGGGTCGGTGAGTTCGAACTCCTGGGGGCACGGCGGGGGCTAGCCAGAGCCAGCCTCCCCTTTGGTTCATGGGATACACCGCGGACCTGCGTGACGCGCCTTATCCTCGGGCTCAACGAGAGTTCTACGGTGTCCACGAGTTCGTCAGTGCCACACCACGCCTCAAACCGTGCCCCGCTTCGTTGTCAAAGCGAATGGTCTCGTTCATCCCCATCTTCCGGAAGCGCGGCAGGTAACGCTTCGAGGAGCTCGGCAAAGCACCTAGGCACCCCCCATGCTGCTAGCAACTTTCTGTAGCACCTGCATGTGGTGACACGGGTAACTCAGTGAACCCAGATCTCGATTGCCACACTTCCATGGGACCTCCACCGACCATTGATCGCATCCTGGATAGCGTCCCGCGATCTTTGGCGGTGGGACCCCGAAGGTGGCCGCGCAGTACGGCCTCGGACACCAACTGCGCAGTAGACGAACCTGCAGCGGCGCGCTCCTATTGCAGGCGCGGACCAGGATCAGCCCGTCCAGGCCCGCGAAGTGACCTTGCGTCCAGGCTCTCGCTCGGCCGCCGGCTTGTCTTGGATGTAGCCGTCCCGGCGCCGGTCATGCGCGAAGCTCCCGACCGGGAGGGCTTCTGCGATCGAGTCCCCCCCTTCCTCGCCGCGGACGCCGACTCGCCCAGGACCACGGCCATGGCATGGGAGGCCCTCCCTGGAAACCTCCGATCTCCAGTGACACCACCTGAGCGGACGAGATCACTCTCCGGTGGGCAGGGATTCCCGTAGGCGGCCCCGGTTCGGCTTCGCCTTCAGGCTCTGGTTTCCTTGTAGACGTTCCCCGTCACGGCAGCGAGCGCGTCGAAATTGCCCCGCACTTCGGTGACTTCGGCTTTCGCGCTCTGCAACTGTGCGCGGAACTTGGCGATCGTCTCGTCCCTCGTGACTCGCCGGGATGGTGCATCCCGGCGATGCCGAGCACGGCGTGGTGGACGCCGTCGCCATTGAGGCGGCAGTCGCGGACGATCTTCCAGTTCCTCATCCGGGCAGAGACGTGCTCGACGCGGGCGCGGACCTGCTTGTGGGATTTGTCGTGCTCCTCTTTCCAGGCCGGAGATTCGGCCTGGCCCCGCTGCCGGCGGTGCGGGATGACGAGTCCGGTGCCGTGCCGGGGTAGCCGCCGTCGGGGATCGTGACCGTGTTGCCGACAGCGGCCTTGGCGCCGGACTCCTCCCACGCCTCGCAGTCGTTGCGGTTCCCGGCGAGCGGCCGGCCGACCACGACGGCCAAGGGGTACCGCCGTCGATGACGACCTGATGGTTGGTGGAGTACCTGTAGATCTTCGACCGCTCGGCGATGGCGTGGTCGCGGGTGAGGACCGGGGTGCCGTCCACGATGAGCACGATGTCCTTGGCGAACTGCTTGCGGGCTGGTGTGCGAGCAGGGGGCCGATGTGGTTGTCGACTCGGCCGACCTTGGACTTCGAGACGCCGAACGGCGGGGCGAGTTGCCGCAACGTCAGGTGGGTTCGCCAGGAGGCCGTGACCAGCAGTACTCGGTCCTCCAACGGCAGGCTCCACGGCCGCCCTGGGTAGACCACATCTGCTCCTGGCGCCGGAGCGCGGTCAGCAGTGTGCCGCAGCAGCAGGAGCCCAGACCTGCGAACGGGGTTATCCAGGACGGCTCCGATGCCGTGATCACACTCGCCACATCATGATCACCGCGCAGACCGGTCTCAGGCCGAGGCAATCCCACAGCTACGCTGCTCGAGGCAGTGCAAGTGAGCAAGACCCGGGGGGCATCATGAACCGACCTCTGCTGTTCCTCGACGTGGACGGGCCGCTCAACCCTTATGCGGCCAAGCCTGAGAGGCGTCCCGACGGCTACACCACACTCCGAGTTCCCCGGAACGATGTCCATGAGGACGACAGGGGCCTTGCGTCCCGACGGCGCCCCCTGCGGGTCTGGCTCAACCCGGAGCACGGACGAAACCTGCTCCGGCTCGGTTTCGAGCTGTGCTGGGCCACCACATGGATGGACGACGCCAACCGGTGGGTCGCACCGGTCCTCGGCCTTCCGGAACTTCCCTTTGTGGAATTCGGCGACGCCCTGCTCCAAGAGCGCCCTGATGGAGTCCACTGGAAGACCGGACCACTGGTGAGCTACGCAGGCGGCCGTCCCTTCGCCTGGGTGGACGACGAGCAGAGCGAGCCGGATCAGACCTACGTGACCGCCCATCACCAAGGACCCGGGCTCCTCCACCACGTCAACCCGCGGATCGGTCTACGCGAGAACGACTTCCACACGCTCGCCGACTTCGCCCGGTCCCTGGACACTTCACGAACCACCGGCTGAACACCTCGCCAGCTCGGCAGACCGCTCCGCACGCGAAACCGAGATCCTTGCGGGACAGCCCATGGCGTGGTGCACGCGCCAGTTGCGTTCAAGGGAATGCACGGAAGCGTGCGAAGTGGCGATTGCCGGCGCCCGGACAGGGTCACCGGGCGCAGGACTGGGGGCGCCGGCTACCGGGCGGGGGCGCCTCTCGCGCTTCTGGCTGCGCGTCGCACCCCTTCGGCCTCGGCGGTATCTGGCCAAGGGTGGACGACAGTTCGTCTTCGGGTTCGCGCCGTCTCAGTCGCCGGGCGGGGACAGGGGTGGCGTGGGCAGCCCCTCCGGCGTGTGTCACGATCTTCCCAACCTGTGGGGGGTGTTGCTGAATGGCGCAGGACATTGCGCTGCGGCCGGTGGTGGATCCGGCCCTCGAGGACGCGGAGCGCGCGCTGCTGGAGGAGTCCGCCGACGGACTCTTCCCGGCCACGCTGCCGCTGCCCGAGGAGCCGGGGCTGGGGGGCCGTACCAAGGCGGACATCTGGACGGCCCTGGGGGCCTCCGCGGTGTGCGCGCTACTGCCGGTGACGATCCTGTGGGCGCTGATCGGCGTGTGGCCCGGCCTGGCCGTCGGGCTCGCGGCGCAGGCGGCGCTGATCTGGGTCGTGGTCCAGTTCGGGTTCGAGGCGTTCATCCTGACCGTCGTGGGCGTGCATCTGCTGGCCTGGCTGCTGATCGTCGTCCTCGGCTGCGGGACCGACGAGCGGCAGCGGGTGGCCCGGCTGCGCCACGGCCGCTACTACCTGGCCGAGGACTTCGGCGACGACTCCCTGCGCGAGCTGCTGGGCCACTCGCCGCTGCGCCGGATGGAGCGCGCCCAGGCCGCCGTGACGGCGGTGCTCCAGTCGCAGGTCGACCGGGACGGGCTGCTGGACGACATCGCCAACGACGTGACCCTGCCGGCCCAGCAGTACGAGATCGCCCAGCGCCTGGCCGAGCTGACCCGGCTGGCGCGGAAGGTGCGCACCGCTGCCGGGGACGCCTCCGGCTCGCGGGTGGAGGAGGTCCTGCGGACTCAGCGGCAGGCGCTGCGGATGTCGTCGAGCGCGCTGGAGGAGCGGGTGGAGGCGCTGGAGCGGTACGCCGAGAACACCCGCGCGGCGGACGAGGCTTACCGCGAGTGGGAGGCCGTACGAGAGCTGGAGCAACTTGGCGAGGACATGCTCGAGCTGGTGGTGAACACGGTGCGGGACGAGCTGGCCGTCGCCGAGATCGAGGGGCTCGCCGACCGGTCCCGGCTCCAGGACCTGCACCGGGTGCTGGACGAGGCGCGGGAGGCGGGGCTGCTGGCCACGCGGTTCGCCGACGGGCCGGCCGACCGCCGGTCCGGCGACAGCGGCCGGGCGTGAGGGGGAGGACGACATGACACAGACATCCCAGCCGAGACGCGAGTTCCACTCCGGCCGCGGCAGGAAGACCTTCGACCGGATCCCGGGCGGGTTCTACCTGGTCGGCGCCCTGGTGATCCTCTTCGAGGTGGTCACGCTCGGCGCGGTGGGCCTGGCCCTGGCCGTCGGCGACCCGAGCGACGGCGGGGCATCCCCGGGCAAGGAGGAATCCCCCCGGCGGGTCGAGGTCACCTACATCGCGACGGGCGACCACCCTTCGGTGAACCTCACCGTCGGGGAGGCGAACGGCAACCACGTGACCGAGGGGGTCGTCATCCTGCCGTACCGCAAGACCTTCGAGCTGGCGGCGGGCGCCGACTTCTATCTGGACGTCAAGAGCCGCGAGGACCAGGAAGGGGGCACGCTCACGTGCACCGTGCTGGTCGACGGCAAGGTGGTCCAGCAGTCGCACAGCACATCGGACTATTCGTCCGCCACCTGCGCGGGCAGCACCGCGGACGCCCCGCAGCGGGGCATCCCCGTGCCCACTCTCACCCCCGGCGCCTCCCCGCTGCCCGAGGAGCGGCGGCTCACCGGGACCGTCAAGGTGCCGGACTACCCGGGCAAGGGCTCGCCGGTCATCGGCACCGTCACGGACTCCTCCCTGGAGTACGCGGAGCTGGGCGGCACATGGGACCGGAGCAAGACACAGGATCCGATCTACGACGGCTTCACCCGCAAGCAGGAGGGGCGCCAGCGGGCGCTCGTGAAGTCCACGCAGGTCGACGAGGACATCATGGCCGCGGCCGGCGGCACCGGGGAGCTGCGGGGCGTGGCGGGCGCGGTGATGGACGAGCGGCGGCGCTACGAGTACCCCCGCGACCAGGCGATCCTGGTCGACGTCGCCTCGCAGCCGCTGAAGGTCGACGGGCGTGACGCCTGGCTGCTGGTCAGCGAGATCCACTTCCACAAACGCGGGGTGCCGTCCACGATGGACCTGAACGCGGTCCTCGTGGTCGACACGGGGCGGGTCCGCCCCTCGGTGCTGTGGGTCGTACTGCCGGAGACGAACAAGAAGCTCTGGCCGGACCTGAACACTCTGGTCTCATCCGTCCAGGTCCGCTGACCTGCACCGATACGGGACGGGCCCGGGCGCGCGACGCGTCCCGGGCCCGTCCTGTAGTGCGCGACGCCGGCCGGGCCCCGTCCTGTAGTGCGCGACGCCGTGCTCGACGTGGTGGCGGTGGCCGGCCATCCGTAGAGGCGTGCGCCGTTCAGGCGCAGCACCTCGCGGTCGCGCTGGGCGGGGACTGCCTCGTGAATGTCGGGACGCTGCGGGCCTTCGCCACGGCGTGAGCGCTGCTGATATCGCGGTGTCCGGGCCGACCTTGCGGACGGTCTCGACCGGCAGCGCTTCCCCGGCCTGCGAGACCACCGCCCCCGGCAGGGTCAGGCTCAGCCGATGATGAGTGGCAGGACCTGAGCGATCGCAGTGGCTATCGCCGCACCGTTGGCGAGAGGACCAACGGCCGCGGCCACCGACTGCAGTGCCGTCCTCTGCGCGGTCGGCGTGGCGTCGGACGCACGGATCACGGGTCGGTTCTCGTCGATGACCTGCGCCGCGTCCGTGACGTCGAGGGTGGGGCGAATGGCGTCGAGCATGCCCACGATCCGCTGCAACTCGGACGCGACGTGCACCCGCTGGTGGTTGATGGCGGTGTTCCCGGAGCCGTACTGATTGGTCTGGCTGCCCGTCACATGATTGGTGATGTGGAAGGAGTTGCGGTCGTCGTCACTCACAGAAGCCCCGCCCTGTTCTGGTTGCCGTACTGGTTGATCTGAGTACCGCTGACATAGTTCTTGAGGTTCACACTCAAGCCCTCCACGTTCACGTGATAGTCGGCCTGAGGGTTCTCGATGACGTGGGTAAGTTCCTCGGCCAGTCGACGCAGGTGGTCCGGGCGGGCAAGCGTCACGAGCGCACGTGATCCGCTGGCCGTCTCGATTTCCAGGACGTGCTTGGCCGCGGCGGACAGGCGCACCGCCAGACTGACCAGAACACTCAGGCCCACGATGACGCCGATGGCCAGTGGCGACCCGTCCGTCTCCGAGTCGAACGGCGACCCTCCGGCGTTGACCATCCAGTACAGGCCCAATGCAACGATGGCGACGACAGCCAGGCACGCGAGATGGCGCCGGATGATCCTTCCGCGAGCGGGCGCCAGGAGATACGTGTGAATCCGCGTGATGTTGCGTGTGGGATAGGCCGCTTCCCCCACCCACAGCATGCGCCGGCTCACGCGCAGAGTCACCACGTCCCGAGTCGCCGGCGCCAGGTCCGCACCTGCTCCGGTCATCCCGCCCCCCATGCGCGCTCCCCCTTCGCAGGCCGTGACGTTATGCGCTTCCCATGGCCAATTACCGCATGCAGAAAGGGAATTGGGAGAGTCGAAAAGCGGCCAACCACAGCTGTTCCGTCCGTCACAAAGCCGACTCGTCGCGCCGTCGCCACCCCTCGTACCCGCCAATGTCCGCCTGCCGGTCTGGGGTGGACCGTTCCCGCATGGGTCCGGGACTGACGAGGTGCCGTGGTCCTCGCCCCGTCGGCCCTGCCGTCGGATGAACCGGGAACGCCGGTGGCCGCGGAGCCGTCAGCAGCCGCCTTTCGGGGCATGCGCTTCTTTGATCCGGCACGTCCAGTGCCTGCTGGTCGCCCTCCCGCGCCTTGCGCAGCGCGGCGACGGCATGCGTGATCCGCTCGAAAGCAAGAACGTCGCTGGACATCGCGGCTCCCGTCGGGGTGGGGTCGACGTGGTGCACGGCGGTGAAGCCCTCCAGGAGCAGGGTGTTCGGGGTGGCCTCTCGCGTGAGGTCGTGGTGCCCGCGCAGCGTGTCCTCGGGGACGCGCCGATCGGACGACCTCAGCACGTTGCGGGTCAGGCGGGTGTCGAGGTCGCCGCGCAGCGCGTGAACGACAAGCGGCCCGACGACGTGGCAGGCGAGTGCGAGCGGTTCTCGTCGCAGATCCTTGTTCCGTGGTGCCGCAAGTCCCCGAAGATCAGCAAAGTACTCGGGCGACTTCGTGCCTGCGATGGAGCAGATCCTGGGCTCCTGGGCCGGGCTGTCGCCGGCCACGGCGACCCGGCTGCTCGTGGTCGGCGACGGCACGATGGGGTTGTGGAGAGCGCTGGCAGAGGTTATTCCACAGGCCAGGCACCAGAGGTGTTGGCGTCACAGAACAAGGAATGTCTCGAACGCGTTGCCGAAGTCCGCGCGGCCCGGCGCGAAGAAGGCTCTGCAGGAGATCCACAACGCCGAGGACCGTGCGCACACCGAGAAGGCGGTCACCGCGTTCGAGAAGACGGACGGGGCGAAGTTCCCCAAGGCCGTCAAGAAAGTCACCGGCGAGATCCACGAGCTGCTGGCGTTCTACGGCTTCCCCGCCGAACACTGGGTTCATCTCAGGACGACGAATCCGATCGAGTCGGCCTTCTGCGCCGTGAGGCTTCGGGCCAAGGTCAGACCCGCGGCGTCGGCAACCCCGGCCGCGGCCCTCACCGACGGCCGTCTACCGGAAAACCGGTGGCAGGCCCGCCAGCCCACAGTGAAGATCGCGGCATGCCCAACTTCCTGGAGACCGACCGGCTCGTCCTGCGCGCGTTCACGACGGCCGACACCGACCACCTGCTCGCCCTGGACAACGACCCCGAGGTCATGCGCTTCATCAACGGAGGCCGCCCCACCAGCCGCGAGACCATCGAGTCGCGGGTCCTGCCGCGACTCATGCATGACTACCCGTGCTGGGAGACCCGCGGCTACTGGGCCGTACAGGAGAAGACAACCGGCACTTTCCTGGGTTGGTTCGAGTTCCGGCCGTTGGAGGAGCACAGCCACGCCGTGGTCGAACTCGGCTACCGCTTGAACCAGGCGGCCTGGGGACACGGCTACGCCACCGAGGGATCCCGGGCCCTGATCCACAAGGGGTTCACCGACCTGGAAGTCGAGCAGGTCACGGCGAACACGATGACCGTCAACACCCGGTCCCGTCGCGTCATGGAAAAGTCGGGCCTGTCCTTCGCCCGGAACTTCACCGGGGACTGGCCGGACGCGATCGAGGGCTCCGAACACGGTGAAGTCGAGTACGAACTCACCCGGACCGAGTGGGAACAGCGATAGTCGCCGACGGCCCAGTCCGGCGAGAACTCACGACTGGGGGCTGTTCCGGATCTCCGAGCCGCCCACGAGCTGTGGAGCCGCGAACACGACTTCGGCGACTGGCCCCCTGCGGACGGGCCCCGAAACCGAGCCCGTCCGCACCGTCCGCGCCTTCCGCCTCCGCGTCGCGCGGACGGCGGGCGCGTGCGGATCAAGCGTCGAGGTTGTCGACGTACTTGGCGAACGCGGCCCTGGTGCCCGGCCCGGCGATGCCGTCGATCGGACCCGTGTAGCTGTACAGGCTCAGCAACCGCTGGAGCGCCGTGATCGTGTTGGGGCCGGCGATCCCGTCGATCGAGCCGCGGTAGCCGAAGCCGCGCAGGTGGCGCTGCATCGCCTTCCAGCTCTCGGTGCCGAGGAGGCCGTCGATGGAGCTCTTGTACTCGTAGTGGATGGCCAGCCAACGCTGAAGATGCTCGGCCTGCTCCTCGGTCAGACCCAGGTTGTTCGTCGCGAGCGCGCCGAAGGACCCGGCGCTCACCGCCTGCGCCTGGGCCGCCGGAGCGGACGCCGCGAAGCTCGTACCGGCACCCGCCAGAGTCCCGATGGCCAGTCCGACCACGGCCGTGGCGCTGACCATCGACCTCGTCATGACGCTCGGTCGCATGCGTTCCCTTCCCTTCATCCGTTCGTTCGTTCCATTGCCCACTCGTGAGGTGTGCGTCAGGCGAAGTTGTCGGCGTACCAACCGAGCGCGGCCCTGGTGTCCGGGCCCGCGATGCCGTCGATCGGACCGTCGTAGAGGGAGTGGGACGCCAGGAAGCGCTGCAGCGCCCTGATCGTGTCGGGGCCGGGAATCCCGTCGATCGGGTCGGTGTAGCCCCAGTACTTCGCCAGGCAGCGCTGGAAGGCCTTCCAGCTGTTGGTGCCGAGGAGGCCGTCGATGCTGCCGGTGTAACCCCAGCGCCCCGCCAGGAAGCGCTGGATGCCCTTGGCCTGCGTGGCGGTCAGGCCGAAGTTGTACGTCGCGAGCGCGCCGAAGGTCCCGCCGCTCACCGTCGGCGCCTGGGCCGCCGGAGCGGACGCCGCGAAGCTCGTACCGGCACTCGTCAGAGTGCCGATGGCCAGTCCGACCACGGCGGTGGCGCTGACCATCGACCTCGTCATGGATCGCATGTGTCCCCTTCGTTCATTCGGTCGTCGGTCGTCGGTGCGTCCGGGTCAGCCGATGTAGTTGGCCCAGTTCGCCCACGCGGCCCTGGTGCCCGGGCCGGCGATGCCGTCGATCGGACCCTTGTAGCCGGAGTGCTCCGCCAGGAACCGCTGCAGCGCCTTGATCGTGTCGGGTCCGACGATCCCGTCGATCGGGTCGTTGTAGTCCCAGTCCTTCGCCAGGTAGTTCTGGATCGCCTTCCAGCTGTTGGTGCCGAGGAGACCGTCGATGGCTCCTTCGTAGCCCCATCCCCTCACCCACCGCTGGATGCCCTTCGCCTGCTCGCTGGTCAGGCCCAGGTTGTTCGTCGCGAGCACGCCGAAGGATCCGGTGCTTGCCGCTTGCCGGGGCGCCTGCTGGGGCGCCGCGAAGCTGGTGCCCGCCGTCGCGAGGGTTCCCGCCGCCAGGCCCGCGATGGCCGTGGCACTGACGAGGGCCCTCGTCACAACGCTCGGTCGCATGTGCATTCCCTTCGTTGGGTGACGCTGTCCGCGTCGAACGGGGACGACGCTGGCAGGACCTCCCGAACTCCCGCAACGAACACCGTCCCGGTGGGACGGCGGGACGGTTCCAGGCGTCTGAACTGGGAGATGCGACGGTCGATGGGACGGGGGTGGGACGATGCGCGGGCCTCCACCCGGGCGGGTGGAGGGCTTCACTCACTCCCGCACGGGAACGCGTCCCCGGCGACCACCTTCGGCGCACCTTCCTCGCCCGGAGCGGCACCGGCCACGGCTCTGACCCGGGCGTGCACTGCCGGGGTGTGGAAGGAGCGATCACGCTGCCCTGCCGGCTCGGCGTCTGCGTCTCCGCTGGGATCTCCGCGACGACGTCCAGCACGTGGTCGTCTCCTCGGCTGCGCCTTCCCTCGCCGGCGACGACCGCGCACCGCACCTTGCCGAGAGCGGGGACGGTCGATCGCCGGAGGGGACGATCGGCCTACCTAATCGGTGCTTCAGGACGCTACGGAGCAGTCGTCCCCGTGTGGCCTCGCACCCGGGATCTCAGCCGTGTGGAAGGGCTCATCCCCGCGAGCACGGGAACCGCGGGGCGCCGGACGGCACTCCCCCGCCGGTGGACCGGACCGGGTGGTCCTGAGAGGCCGGCGGTGGTCTCCTGGACGGGCGTGTCACCGGCCGCTCCCGTGGGCCCTGTCATCGCCGTTGCCACTCCTCTGCCAGGAGGCGGTAGGAGCGGACCCGGTCGGCGTGGTCGTGGGTGATCGTGGTGATGATCAGTTCGTCGGCACCGGTGGCCTCCCGCAGTCGTTCGAGCTGGTCCGCGACCCGCCCGGGCGAGCCGACGAACTGGGTGTCGACGCGGTCGGCGACCAGGGCGCGGTCCTCCTCGGTCCAGGCGTGGGCCCTGGCCTGGGCCGGGGTCGGGAAGGGGATGGCGCCCTCGGCGGTGCGGATGCTGCGGACCCAGGGGCCGTAGCCGGTGGCCAGTTCGCGGGCGGTCGCGTCGTCCTCGGCGACGACGACGTCGGCGGAGACGCTGACGTAGGGCTTGTCGAGGTGGTCGGAGGGCTGGAACGCGGCACGGTAGCCGTCCGCCGCCTCCAGCACGGTGGCCGGGCTGACGTGGTAGTTGGCGGTGAAGCGCAGACCGTTGCGCCCGGCGACGTCCGCGCTCTCGCCGCCGCTGCTGCCGAGGATCCACACCTGGACGTCCGCGCCCTCGCCGGGGACGGCGTGCGCCTCGGTCCCGTCCGCGGAGCGGTAGTCGCCGCGGAGCAGGGCGAGGACGTCGTCGACCTGTTCGCCGTAGTCCTGGGGGCGGGCGCCGGGCTGGTGCAGGAGCTGCTGCTGGAGCCGGAAGCGGGGGGAGCCGATCAGGCCCTCGGGGGAGAACCGGGGCGGGATCCTCAGGCCGTTGGGTGCGCGCCCGTCGACGACGGGGGTGACGGTCGGCCGCGGGTCCGGCGTCTGCCCGGGCGGGCGGCCGCCGGAGCGGCCGAGCCCCAGGTCGAGCCGCCCGGGGTGGAGGGCGTCGATCAGGCCGAACTCCTCGACGGTGGACAGGGCGGTGCGGTGTCCGAGTTGGACGGCGCCGGAGCCGATCCGGATGGTGGAGGTCGCGGAGGCGGTCAGGGCCAGCACCACGGCGGGAGAGGCTCCGGCGACGCCCGGGTTGAGGTGGTGCTCGGCGAACCAGTAGCGGGCGTAGCCGAACCGCTCGGTCTGCCGGGCCAGGTCGACGGTGTTGCGCAGCGCCTGGGCGGCGGTGGAGCCGGACGGGACCGGGACGAGGTCGAGGACCCCGAGGGGGATGCCGGACATGGTCGGGGTGCTCCTCAGCGATCGGTGGGAACGGGTGCCGGTACGGACAGGGGGCCGGTCCCGGGCCCGGGTGCCGCGGCGGTGGGGCCCCAGGGGAACGGCGGATCGGGGATGGCGCGGCGCAGCACCGGCGCGACCTCGGACTGGAAGAGTTCGAGCGAGGCGCGGTGCCGGGCGCGGGTGAGGCCGCTCGCGTCGACCGGGAGGTGGAGCACGCCGTGCCCGAACCGCTCGTGGTAGCGGTGCACCTTGTCGATGATCTGCTGGGGGCTGCCGATCAGCGCCGAGCTGCGGTCGACGAAGTCCTCCAGGGTGGTGAACACCGGCTCCAGGCCCTGGCTCTTCTGCAACGCGAGCCGCCCCTCGAAGACCGGCCGGAAGGCGGCGACGGCCTCCTGCGAGGTGCGGGCCGCGTAGTGGCCGGCGGTGCCCGCGCCGACCGCGGCCAGGGCGGGATCGTGGCCGTAGTGCTCCCACCGCTCCCGGTAGAAGCGGATGAGTGCGGCGTACGGCTCGATCGGGTGCGTGACGTTGGCCGAGAAGAGCGGGTCCCCGTAGCGCGCGGCGAGGTCGACGGACTCCCGGCTGGTCGCGCTGCCGTGCCAGATCCGGATGGGCCGCTGGAGCGGCCTCGGCCAGACCTCGGCGTCGGTCAGCGCGGGGCGGAAGCGCGGGGAGGCGCTCACCTTGTCCTGCCGCCAGATGCGGCGGAACAGCTCGTAGCTCTCGGCGTTGCGCTCCCACTGGTCCTCGGGCGTGACGTGGAACAGCTCGCGCTGGGCGGTGCCGTTGCCCTTGCCGATGATCAGGTCGAGGCGGCCGGCGGACAGGTGGTCCAGGGTCGCGTAGTCCTCGTAGGCGCGGACCGGGTCGAGCAGGCTGAGCGTGGTGACGGCGGTGAACAGCCGGATGCGGGAGGTGAGGGCGGCGAGGTGGCTGAGCACGACGGGCGGTGAGGAGGAGAGGAACGGCCGCTCGTGGCGTTCGCCGACGCCGAAGCCGTCGAAGCCGAGCTCCTCCGCCAGGAGCGCGTCGTCGATCACCTCGCGGAAGCGGTCGCCGGTGGTCTTCCGCTCCCCGGTCACGGGGTCCGGGGTGTGCGCGATGAGGGTGATGGCGAGGAATCTCACGAGGCGGCCCGCCGGGTCTCCGCGCCCGCGTGGGGGCGGGCGTCGGGGTGGTCCAGGCCGAGGTGCTCGCGGAGCGTGGTGCCCGTGTAGTCGTGGCGGAAGACCCCGCGCTCCTGGAGCAGCGGGACGACGGTGTCGGCGAACGCGTCGAGGCCGCCGGGGGTGAGGTGAGGGACGAGGATGAAGCCGTCGGCGGCGTCCGTCTGGACGAAGTGGTCGATGGTGTCGGCGACGGTGGCCGGGGAGCCGATGAACGACTGGCGGCCGGTGGTCTCGATGACCAGCTCGCGGATCGACAGCTTCTCGGCGGCCGCGCGCTCGCGCCACTGCCTGGCGACGGCGAGGCGGTCGCGGTGCATCCGGACGTCGGCGCGGCCGCGGGTGACGGTGTTCTCGCCCGGGGCCGGGTCGATGTCGGGGAGCGGGCCGTCGGGGTCGTACGCGGAGAGGTCCCGGTTCCAGACGTGTTCGAGGTACGTGAGCGCGGTCCGGCCGCTGACCTGCCGGCGCCGCACCTCTCGGGCCAGCTCGTTGGCCTCGGCGTCGGTGTCGCCGAGCACGAAGGTGGCCGCGGGCAGGATGAGGAGCTCGCGGTGGGTCCGGCCGTGGCGGGCGAGGCGTCCCTTGACGTCGGAGTAGAAGGCCCGGGCGGGCTCCAGGGTGCTGTGCCGGCTGAAGATGGCGTCGGCGCCGGCGGCGGCGAACTCGCGGCCCTCGTCGGAGTCGCCGGCCTGGAAGATCACCGGGCGGCCCTGGGGGCTGCGCGGGACGTCGAACCGGCCGGCGATGTCGAAGTGCGGCCCCTGGTGGACGAAGGCTCCGGCCCGCGCGTCGCCGAGGAAGCGGCCGGTCTCCCGGTCGGCGACGATCTCGTCGCCCCGCCAGGAGTCGAACAGCTCGGTGGCGGCCGTCAGGAACTCCCGGGCCCTGGAGTAGCGCTGGTCCTCGGGGAGGAAGCCGCCGCGCCGGAAGTTCTCGCCGGTGAAGGCGTCCCAGGAGGTGACGACGTTCCAGGCGGCGCGGCCGCCGGACAGGTGGTCCAGGCTGGCGAACTGGCGGGCCACCTCGTAGGGCTCGTTGAAGGTGGAGTTGATGGTGCCGGTGAGGCCGAGGCGTTCGGTGACGGCGGCGAGCGCGGACAGGACGGTGAAGGTGTCGGGCCGCCCCACCACGTCCAGGTCGTGGATGCGGCCGCCCTGTTCGCGGAGCCGCAGCCCCTCGGCGAGGAACAGGAAGTCGAACTTGGCGCGTTCGGCGGTGCGCGCGAAGTGCGCGAACGAGCCGAACTCGATGTGGCTGCCGGCCCGCGGGTCGCTCCACACGGTGGTGTTGTTGACACCGGGGAAGTGCGCCGCGAGGTGGATCTGCTTCAAGGGCTTGCCCGTGGTCGGGTCGGTCATGGCGGTACGGCTCCTGCGGGCTCAGACGGCGGATGGGGGTGCCCCCTGCTCGAGCGAAGCCGAGAGCTTGGGGGAGTAGCGGTTCGCGGGGCGGGCGAGCCCGAGCAGCCCCCGGAGGGTGTCTGCCTCGTAGGCGTGGCGGAAGGCGCCCCGGCTCTGGAGTTCGGGTACGAGGTCCCGGGTGATCCGTTCCAGGTCGTGGCCGATCGCCCCGGGCCGCAGCCGGAAGCCGCTCAGGCCTGCCTGCCGCAACTCCAGGAGTCGTTCGGCCAGTTGCCGGGGTGTTCCGGTGAACACCTCGGCGTCGCTGGTGCAGGGGTGGCCCGCGAGGCCGTCGAGGCGGGCCTTGCGGTCCTCCGCCTGCGCGGCGGCGTCGTCCAGGAAGACGACCAGGTCGCCGAAGACGTGCAGCCGTTCCCCCGCCCGTCCCGCGGCGGCCTGGGCGGCGCGGATCTCGGCGACGACGGCGCGGGCGTGGCCGGTGTCCCGCGGGGTGACGTAGCCGATGTCGGCGGAGCGGCCCACCAGTCGGTACGGCACGCTGTCGTGGGCGAGCGCGCTGACCAGGGGCTGTCCCTGCGGGGGCCGGGGGGTGATCGAGGGGCCCCTGACGCTGAAGTGGCGGCCCTGGAAGTCGATGTAGTGCAGCTTGTCGCGGTCGATGAAGCGTCCGGTGGCGATGTCACGGATCTCCGCGTCGTCCTCCCAGCTGTCCCACAGGCGGCGCACCACCTCGATGTGGTCGGCGGCCTCCTCGAAGAGTTCGTCGGTCAGGGCGCGGCCGGCCGGGGTGTCCCGGTCCTCGGCGCGCAGGGGCGGGAAGGCGCGGCGGCCGAAGTGCGCGGCCTCGTCCGGCCGTGCCGTCACCCGCACGCGCAGGCCGGCGCGGCCGGCGCTGACGTAGTCCAGGGTGGCGATCGCCTTGGAGATGTGGAACGGCTCGGTGTGGGTGGCGACGACGGTGGGGACCAGCCCGATGTGCCGGGTCAGCGGTGCGACCCGGGCCGCGACGAGGACGGCGTCGAGCCGGCCCCGGACCTGGTCCGTGCGCGCGTCCGGCTCGGTGGGGTGCGAGGACTGGAGGCCGAGCCCGTCCTCGAACGTCACGAAGTCGAGCAGGCCGCGTTCGGCCTCGGCCACGAGGTCGGCCCAGTAGCGGGCGGTGAACAGGTCGTGGGGCCGGGCGGCCGGCTCGCGCCAGGCGGCGGGATGCCAGCCGGTGCCGTCGAGCGCCACGGCGAGGTGGAGAGGGGGGCGTGCGGACACGGAAAGGGGCCTTCCTGGTCGGCCGTGTGGGGTCGTCGGCCCTCGGACGGAGGGCTCGCGGGGGGCGGGGGGCGCGGTGAGGACGGTGGGCTCGTGGAGGACGGGGGCTCGCGGAGGGCGGAGGGCTCGCGGCTCCTCCGCTCTCGCGGCCTGGGCGGGGTCGGACGGGCGGGCGCGCGGTCGCGTGGGTCGCGGTCGCGTGGACCCGGCCGGGGCGCTCCTGGTGGGGGCTGCCGTGCCGTACGGCGCTCAGGGGAGCGACGGGACCGGAGGCACCGGGGCCGGGGGTGCGGTGGGAGCCCTGGCGGCGAAGCGCGGCAGGACGTTCTCGCCGAACCAGTACGCCTCCTCCAGGTGCGGGTAGCCGGAGAACACGAACTCGTCGATGCCGAGCCGGTGGTACTCGGTGATCCGTTCGGCCACCTCGGCGTGGCTGCCGACCAGTGCCGTACCGGCTCCCCCGCGCACCAGCCCGATCCCGGCCCACAGGTTGGGGTGGATCTCCAGGCCGGCGGTGGTCTCCCCACCCCGGCCGGAGCCGGGGGCCGGGGGGAGGCGGCCGCCGTGCAGGGCGAGCATGCGCCGCTGGCCCTCGGACTCGCTGCGGGCGAGCCCGGCCTGGACGGCGGCGACGGTCGCGGGGTCGAAGCCGTCGAGGAGTCGGCGCGCTTCGGCCCACGCCTGCTCGGAGGTGTCGCGGGTGATGACGTGGAGGCGGATGCCGAAGCGGAGGGTCCGCCCCTCGCGCGCGGCCAGGGCCCGGATCCAGGCGATCTTCTCGGCGACGGCGGCGGGCGGCTCGCCCCAGGTGAGGTAGACGTCCGCGTGACGGGCGGCGACCCGGCCCGCGGCCGGTGAGGAGCCGGCGAAGTAGATCTCCGGCAGCGGGTCGGGCACCCGGGCGAGCCGGGCGTCCTCGACCCGGAGGTGCTCGCCGGCGAGGTCCACGGTCCGGCCGTCCCACAGCGCGCGGACGATCCGGAGGAACTCGTCCGTGCGGGCGTAGCGGGCGTCCTTGTCGAGGAAGTCGCCGTAGGCGCGCTGTTCCGGGCTCTCCCCTCCCGTGACCACGTTGAGCAGCAGCCGGCCGCCGGAGTGCCGCTGGAAGGTGGACGCCATCTGCGCGGCGAGCGTGGGCGAGACGAAGCCGGGCCGGAAGGCGACCAGGAACTTCAGGCGCTCCGTGAGCGGGGTGATCATCGCGGTGGTCAGCCAGGCGTCCTCGCACCAGGCGCCGGTGGGGGTCAGTACGCCGGTGAAGCCGAGGTCCTCGGCGGCGCGGGCGATCTGGGTGAGGTAGCCGACGCTCGGGGGCCGGTCGCCTCCGGTCGCGGTGACCGCGGTGCCGTGGCCGCCGCCGACGACATGCCGGCTGTCGCCGTTGGTGGGCAGGAACCAGTGGAAGGTGGGGCTCACGTGGACGGACACCTTTCGCTCGTCGGCGGCGGAGACGGGGGGACGGGGACAGGGACGGAAGCCGGGAACGGGAACGGGAACGGGGACGGGAACGGGGACGGGGGACGGAAGTCGGGGACGGGGACGGGGCGGTCAGGCCGCGCGGCCGGCGACCGCCGGCAGGGCCGTACGGCTGCCGAGGGCGTCGGAGAAGCGGTCCACGACCTGGGCGAGGGCCTCGGCCGGGCCCGGTGAGACGGTCAGGGTGCCGTCGTCGCCCACCTCGATGTCCTTGTCGAGGGTGAACCAGCCCTGCACGATGTGCGCGGCGCCCATGGAGCTGAGCACGGGCCGCAGGGCGTAGTCGATCGCCAGGACGTGGGCGGTGGTCCCGCCGGTCGCCAGCGGGAGGACGGTCTTGCCGACGAGGCCGTGCTGCGGCAGCAGGTCGAGCAGGGACTTCAGGAGGCCGGAGTAGGCGGCCTTGTAGACGGGGGTGCCGATCACGACCCCGTCGGCGCGGGCGAAGAGCCGGGTCGCCTCGACGATCGCCGGGTGGCCGAAGTCGGCGCCGAGGAGGGCGTCCGCGGGGAGGGTGCGGACGTCCAGGGGGATCACCTCGTGTCCCTGGGCCGTGAGCCGCCCGTCCAGGTGGCGCAGGAGCCGGGCGGTGCGAGAGGTGGCGGAGGGGCTTCCGGAGACGGACAGGACGGTGGCCATGGCGGTTCCTTCGGGAGCGGGTGCGGTCGCGGGGTGCGCGGGGCCCGGTGGGGCCGTGTGCCCGGGTCGGGCGGGCTGCGGGGACAGGTGGGGCCGCGGGGACTGGTGGGGCCGCGGGTCCGGGTCGGACCGCGGCCCCGCCTCCCGCGTGGCTACGCGCCGGTCCTGGGCAGGCCGGGCGGGTTGACCGCGGACGTGGTCACGGCCTCGTCGGACAGGCCCCAGCGCTGGAGGACCTGGGAGTAGGTGCCGTTCTCGATGACGTGGTTGAGGGCGTCGGCGAGCGGCGCGGCGAGCCCGCTGTCCTTCCTGGTGGTGGCGGCGATGAGGCCCTGGAGGGCGGAGCCCGCGCCGGAGTACGTGCCGACCACCTCGGTCCTGCCGGTGGTGGCCGCGTGGTACGCGGTGGTGGGGTTGGGGCCGAGGTAGAGCTCGATGCGGCCGGACTGGAGGGCGAGGTAGGTGTCGCTGTCGTTCTGGTAGTACTTGACGTCCACCGGTTCGCGGCCGGCCTGCTCGTTCTCCTTGCTCCACTCGACGAGGAGCTTCTCCTGGTTGGTGCCGCTGCTCACGGCGACCGTCCTGCCCGCCACGTCCTCGGGTCCGGTGATCTTCAGGCCGCTGCCCTTCTTCGCCTCGAAGCCCAGGTTGTCCTCGCGGTAGGTGGCGAAGTCGTACTTCTCCTTGCGTTCCTCGGTGACGGTGATGTTGCTGAAGCCGACGTCGTACTTGCCGCTGTCCAGGCCGACGAAGATGTTCTCCCAGGAGACCGTGTTGAGGTGCGGCTTCAGTCCCAGGACGTCGGCGACCAGGTAGGCGATGTCGGGCTCGACGCCGATGACGGTCTTGTCGTCGGTGGCGAAGAAGGTCAGCGGCGCGGCGGAGCCGGAGGAGTCGACGATCTCCAGGGTGCCTCTTCGGCGGATCTCCTCCGGGACGCGGGCCGCTATGGAGTCGACCTTGCCGGTGGTGATCCGGTTCTGGTCCGGGCTCAGGTTGATCTTCACCGTGCCGCCCGAGGCGGCCGCGACCTCGGTCGTGCCGCTTGGGGAGGGGTTGCCGCAGGCGGCGAGGACGAGGGCGGTGGTCAGTCCCAGCGCGGCGGCGGTGGTGCGGCGGCTGATCGAGGTGGCCATGGTGTGCTCCTTGCTCAGGGGGAGGGAGGGACGGCTGGGTGCGGGTGGGTACGGGTGGTCAGAGGACCTTGGAGAGGAAGGCGCGGGTGCGTTCGTGCCTCGGTGCGTCGAGGACGGCCGCCGGCGGGCCCTGCTCCACGACGGCACCGCCGTCCATGAACACCACGGTGTCGGCGACCTCGCGGGCGAAGCCGATCTCGTGGGTGACGACGATCATGGTGGTCCCGGTGCGGGCCAGGTCCTTGATGACGTCGAGGACTTCGCCGACGAGTTCCGGGTCGAGCGCCGAGGTCGGCTCGTCGAAGAGCAGCACCTTCGGTTCGAGGGCGAGTGCGCGCGCGATGGCCACGCGCTGCTGCTGGCCTCCGGACAGCTGCCGCGGGTAGGCGTCCGCCTTGTCGGCGAGGCCGACCCGGTCGAGGAGCCGGCGGGCGGTCTCCTCCGCCTGCCGGCGGGGGCGGCGGAGCGCGGAGACCGGTGCCTCGACGAGGTTGTCGAGCACGGTCAGGTGCGGGAAGAGGTTGAAGTTCTGGAAGACGAACCCGATGTGGGTGCGCTGCTTCAGGACGTCCTTCTCCTTCAGCTCGTGGAGCTTTCCGCCGTTGCGGCGGTAGCCGATGAGCTCGCCGTCGATGCCGATCCAGCCGCGGTCGACCTTCTCCAGGTGGTTGATGGTGCGCAGCAGGGTGGACTTCCCTGATCCGGAGGGGCCGAGGATGACGGTGACCTCTCCGGCGCGGACCTTCAGGTCGACGCCGCGCAGCACCTCCAGCGGGCCGAAGCTCTTGTGGACGCCGCGGACGTCCACCATCACGCCCCCGTCGGCCGGCTGCGCGTCGTCGGCGGTCGCGGTCACGTGGCTCATCGGCTCTCTCCCAGGGGCTTCAGGGGTACGACGGGCTGGTCGCGCCGGGCGGCCGCCGCGCGCAGGCCGCGGACGGAGCGCCGGACGCGCTGGAGCGGAGTGGGGGGCGGGGTGCGGTCCGCGCCGCGGGCGAAGCGGCGCTCCACGTAGTACTGCGCGACCGACAGCAGGGTGGTGAGGACCACGTACCAGGCGGTGGCGACGAGCAGCAGGGGGATCACCCGGCCGTTGCGGCCGTAGATCACCTGGACCTGGTAGAAGAGCTCGCCGATGGACATCACGTACACCACGGAGGTGCCCTTGAGCAGGCCGATGATCTCGTTGCCGGCCGTGGGCAGGATGGCGCGCATGGCCTGGGGCAGCACGATCCGGCGGATCTGCCGCAGGCGGGGGATGCCGAGGGCCGCCGCCGCCTCCTGCTGGCCCTGGTCGACGGCGATGACCCCGCCGCGCACGATCTCCGCGGCGTAGGCGGCCTGGTGGAGGGTCAGGCCGATGACGGCGGCGCCGATCGTGCCGATGAGGCTGTTGCTGTCGACGGACCAGAGGACCGGTCCGAAGGGGATGCCGACGCCCAACTCCTCGTACAGGGCACTCAGGTTGAACCAGAACACCAGCTGGACGATCATCGGGATGGACCGGAAGATCCAGATGTAGGACCAGGCGACGGTCTGCAGCACCGGGCTGCTCGACAGCCTCATGAACGCGAGGACGGTGCCGAGGAGGAAGCCGAGCACGGTGGCGTACGCGGTGAGCTGGAGGGTCACCCACACGGCCTGGACGATCGTCTCGGAGAGGAAGTAGGCGCGGAAGACGTCCCATTCCCAGACCGGGTTGGTGGCCAGCCCGTGCAGGAACTGGGAGACCAGCACGATCACGGCGGCGGCGGCCGCCCAGCGGGCGTAGTGGCGGGTGGGGACGACCCGGAGGGGGGCCGGGGCGTCGGGGGCGGGTTCTCGGTCGCGGCCGGCGCCCGGGGCTGCGGGGCCCGGTGCGACGGCGGTGGAGCCGGTGACGGGTGCCATCGTGGTGTTCCTGCTCCACTCTCAGGTGTGTTCGGTCGGGTTGATCCGGGAAGCGTCGATCGCTGAGGCGCTGGTGCCCCACTTCTGCAGGATCCGGGCGTACGTTCCGTCCTTGATCAGCTCGTTGACGGCGGCCTGGAACGCCGGGGTGAGCGGGGAGCCCTTCGCGAAGGCGAAGCCGACGTCGAGGCGGTGGAACTCGCCGAGGAAGACGGTCTGGGCGGCGGGCTGCGCCGCCTGGTGGCGCAGGCCGTTGATGGTCGACATGACGACGTCGATCCGGCCCTGCTGGAGCGCGGTGAGGGTCGCTCCGTTCTCCGAGTAGACCTTGACGTCGTACGGCTCCTTGCCCGCCTCGGCGCACACGCCCTTCTTCGCGGTGAGGGTCGCCTCGAAGGTGGTGCCGGCTCCGGTGCCGATCGTCAGCCCGCACAGCTGGGTGAGGTCGGTGACCTTCGTCGCGAGCGCGGTGCCGCCCTTCTTCACCGCGAAGCCCTGGCCGTCGTTGATGTAGGTGACGAAGTCGACGCTCTTCAGGCGTTCGCCGGTGACGCCGAAGTTGCCGGTGCCGACGTCGTACTTGCCGCTGGCGAGGGCCGGCAGGATCGTCTCGAAGGACGCGTCCTGCCGCTCCAGCTTCACGCCGAGGACCTTGGCCACCGCGTCGGCGATGTCGATGTCCTGGCCCGCGGGCGGCTCGCCCGGCCCGTTCGGGTAGTACGCCCCCGGCGGGAAGCCGATCGAGCTGCCGACCCGCAGGGTGCCCGCCCGGCGCACGTCGGCGGGGAGCAGGGCGGCGGCGGAGTCCACCGTGCGTACGGCGGCGACGGGGTCGTCCGACGGCGCGGCCGATGCCCGGGCGCCCGCCGGCGCGGTGCCGGAGGGGTCTCCGGAGCCGCAGGCGGCCGTCGCCGCCATCAGGGGCAGCAGCGCGGCGACGGCGGCCGCGCGCCGCAGTCGGGTGCGGAGGTCACGGGCGCTCATGGACGTGCCGCCTTTCCGGGGTGGGCCGCGGTCGCGGGCAGGTGCTTCTCGAAGGGCAGCAGGCCGAGGGTCTCCGGGTCGGCCGCCGTGTCGAACAGCGGGGCGTAGCCGGTGGCCAGGTACAGGCCGCGGGCCTCGGGCTGGCGCGGGCCGGTGGTCAGGCGGATGCGGCGGTAGCCGCGGGTGCGCGCCTCCCGCTCCAGCTCGGCGACGACGCGGCGGGCTAGGCCGCGCCGGCGGTGGGCGGAGTGCGTCCAGATCCGCTTGAGCTCGGCCGTGGTCGCGTCGTAGCGGCGGAAGGCGCCGCCCGCGACGGGCGCGCCGTGTTCCAGGAGCAGGAGCAGGACGCCTCCGTGCGGGGCGGTGAACTCCTCGTCGGGATAGCGGGAGATCTCGGCGTGGGCGTCCCTGCCGTAGCGCCGGGAGTACTCGTCGCCGAGTTCCCGCAGCAGGGGCCGGACCCGGGGGTCGGAGACGGGGACGTGGACGACCGTCGGCTGCGGTGCGCCGGTCATCACCGCACCGCCGCGAGGGTGCCGCGCGCCGCCCGCTCGGCGTCGCGCTTGGCGACCTCCTCGCGGACGATCGGGATGACGTGCCGGCCGAAGTCGATCGCGTCGCCCAGCAGGTCGTAGCCGCGCGCGGAGACGATGTCGACGCCGAGGTCGTAGTAGTCGAGGAGTGCCCGGGCGACCGTCTCCGGGGTGCCGACCAGGGCGTTGGAGTTGCCCGCTCCGCCGGTCGCGGCGGCGGTCGGGGTCCACAGGGCGCGGTCGTAGCGCTCCCCCGCCTCGGCGATGGCGATCAGCCGCTGGGATCCGGTGTTCTCCGGGGCCTCCTGGGCGCTTCCGCGGTGGTGTCGCACGGGCGCCGCCGCGCGCCGTTCCCGGATCGCGCCGAGCGTGCGGTGGGCCTTCTCCCAGGCCAGTTCCTCGGTCGGGGCGATGATCGGGCGGAACGCCACCTGGATGCGGGGGACGTCGGTGCGGCCCGCGGCCTTCGCGGCGGCCCTCACGGCCTCGATCTGCTCGGCGGTCCTGGCCAGGGGCTCGCCCCACAGGCAGTAGATGTCGGCCTCGGCGCCTCCGGTCGCGTACGCGGCCGGCGAGGAACCGCCGAAGGAGACGGCGGGGCGGGGCCTTCGGTACGGGAAGACGTCGCTGACGAAGTCGTGGAAGCGGTAGTGCGCGCCCTCGTGGTCGAAGGGCTCGTGGCTGGTCCAGATCTTCTTGACGATCCGGATGTACTCGCGGGTGCGGGCGTAGCGCTCGTCCTTGGTGAGGGTGTCGCCCTCGCGGCCCTGCTCGTGGTCGTTGCCGCCGGTGATGAAGTGGACGGCCAGCCGGCCTTCGCTGATCTGGTCGAGGGTGGCGAAGGTCTTGGCGGCGAAGGTGGGGTAGGAGACGTTGGGCCGGTGGGCGAGCAGCAGTTGGAGGCGGTCCAGCCTGCTCGCGACGTAGGCGGCGGCCGGGGCGGGGTCGGGGGAACCGGAGCCGTAGGCGAACAGCACCCGGTCCCAGTCGTGGTCCTCGTGGGCCCGGGCGAGCCGGAGCGTGTACTCCTTGTCGAAGGCGGCGCCGGAGCGCGGGGTGGTTTCGGAACCGTCGTGGGTGGCGGCGATGCCTAGGAACTCCACGGGCATGGGAGAGGGCCTTTCCTCGGGTCCGCCGGCCGGGGACGCCGCGAAGGGCGTCGCGGAGCGGGCGCGGCGGAGCGGAGCAGCCCGCGGCGCGGCCGGTTCGACGGCGCTTCAGGGTGCTCGGAAACAGGGCGGGGAAGGTGTGACGACGCCGGGGCGGAAGCCTCGGAGGAGGAGGGGCGGCGGCAGCGCGTGCCCGTTCTCGCGGGATCGCCCGTACGCCGACCCGGGACGAACCGGGCAGGTGCGTACGGCGGTGCTACGAGGGAAGGAACTCGGCCCGCGACGGGTCACCGAGGGAGGGAAGGGCCGGTCGGACGACCCGCTGCCGCGTCAGGCGCAACACGCCGCGGACCACACACGACCGAAGTCGATGTGGTCACGGCTGACCAGGCGCTGCTCGGCATTCATGCGACCAATTGAGCAGGACATCGCGCTTCCCGTCAACCACGGCCCGGATGCCGGACCGCAGTTGGGCGGTTCCGGGGGCGGGGTGGTTGACATCCGCGCGCGGTGCGCCCGTACGATCGGACCGGACCGGCTCCGCCCCGCGCGGCGGCCGTCCGGGCCGCGTTGAGGGACGCGGCGTGTGACCTCGCCGGAATCCGGCCGCCGTCCGGTGCCCCCGCGCCGTGAGCGACCGGAGTCCCTGTCCATGCGCCGCCGGGTGGTCGCCGCCACCCGCGCCTCCCTCGTCTGGAGTGCCTTCCGATGGCTTCGCCGTCCGACGTCCACGCCCTTTCCCGCGTCCCCGCGGCCGCACCGCCGACACGACGCCCGAGCCCCTCCGACGGCCCGGGTCCCGAGACCGATCTCCCGCGGATCGTGCCGCGCCGGCACATCGGCCGGCTGGTGACGGCCGCCTTCGCGCTGCTGCTCTTCGCGATGGCGGTCCACTCCGTCGTCCGCAACCGCGCCTTCCAATGGGACGTGGTCGGCCGCTACTTCACCACCGCGGCCGTGCTCGACGGGCTGCTGCTCACCCTGTGGCTGACCGCCGTGGTGATGGTGCTCGGCTTCCTGCTCGGCACTCCCCTGGCGGTGATGCGGCTGTCCGCCAACCCCGTCCTGCAGGCACTGAGCTGGGGATTCGTATGGATCTTCCGGTCCACCCCGCTGCTGGTGCAGCTGCTGTTCTGGTTCAACATCGGCGCGCTCTACCCGACCCTCGGTCTCGGCATCCCCTTCGGGCCCGAGTTCGTCACCGTCCGGACGGTCAACCTGCTGGGCCCCACCCTGACCGCCGTCATCGGCCTGACCCTGCACGAGGCGGCCTACGCCGCCGAGGTGGTGCGCGGCGGCATCCTGTCGGTGGACGCCGGACAGACGGAGGCGGCCCAGGCCCTCGGCATCGGCAGGCTGCGCACCCTGCGCCGGATCGTCATCCCGCAGGCGATGCGCTCGATCGTCCCGACCGCGGGGAACATGCTGATCGGCACCTTGAAGGGCACCAGCATCGTCAGCGTCCTGGCCGTGCACGACCTGCTGTACTCGGTGCAGTTGGTCTACAACCAGACGTACCAGGTGATCCCGCTGCTGATGGTCGCCACCCTCTGGTACGTCGCCGTCACCACCGTGCTCGGCGCGGGGCAGTTCTACGTCGAGCGCCACTACGCCCGGGGTTCGGCCCGCGCGCTGCCGCCCACTCCGCTCCAGCGGCTCAGGCTCCGGACGGCCCGGCTTCGGGGCCGGTCGGGGAAGGCGACCGGTCGCGGCCGATGAGGCACGGCGGTCCGGCCGGGTCCAGCCGGGTCCGGTCGGGGGAACACTGGTGTTCCGCGGCGGTGTTGTGTTCTCCTGAGGCCGTGAGCCTTCTCGTGACGCGACGACACGTCGACTACGTGCGCGTCACGACCATGGCCTGTTCCGGCTGACCCGAGGCCTCGTCCCGGCGTCCGACCACCGGCGCACCCGCCCCAGGGCTCCTGGGCGCCCCCGACGGGCTCGTTCCCGCCCCGCGTATCCGTACCCCTCCCGCCTCCCGGCCCCGCACGGGCCGTCGCCTTCCCGGCGACGGACAGGGGGCCGCGCGCATCCCGCCCACCACCGCACCAGGAGGAGACGCATGAGCGTCCACGACATCCCCGGCACCCGCACGCCCGTCGAGTCCGACGGCCACCCCGACGCCGCCGGTCTTCCCGATCCCGAGGTCTTCGCCGCCGAGTGGCGGGAGTGGCACCGGGAGAAGGACGCCCGGCTGGCGTCCGAGCACGGCTTCCTCGCGGTCACCGGTCTGCACTGGCTCTCCGCCGAGCCGCAGTCCTTCCCCGGCGTTCCGGGCACCTGGTCGACGGGGCCCGAAGGCGTCGTCGTGGAACTCGACGAGGGGACGGAACTCGTCGTCGACGGCGCGGTGGTGCGCGGGCGGCATCTCTTCGGCGTCGTTCCGGAGCGCGGCGGGGTCGACGCCGTCTGGGGCGACACGGTGATCGAGGTGGCCAAGCGCGGCGGCCAGGACGTGGTCCGGCCGCGGCACCCCGGCCACCCGCTGCGGGTCGCGTTCACCGGCACGCCGGCGTACGAGCCCGATCCGCGCTGGGTGGTCACGGGTCGCTACGTGGCCTTCGACGAGCCGCGCCCGACCACGGTGGGCGCCGCCGTCGAAGGCCTGCACCATGTGTACGACGCCCCGGGCCGCGTCGTCTTCCGGCTGGACGGGCGGGAGTTGAGCCTGACGGCGTTCAACGGGCAGACGCCCGGGAGCCTCACGGTGCTGTTCACCGACGCGACCTCGGGCGTCACCACGTACGCGGCCAACCGCGGGCTCGGCATCGCCGCCCCGGGGGCCGACGGCACGGTGGTGCTCGACTTCAACCGCGCCACCAATCTGCCCTGCGCCTACACCGACTTCGCGACCTGCCCGCTGCCGCCGGCCGAGAACCGGCTGCCCGTCGCGATCGAGGCCGGGGAGCGGATCCCCCGCGAGCGCGGCCCGGTCGACTAGGGCGTCGCGTTCACCGCCCTGCTCGCCCGGGCCGACACCGAAGGCGACGACCTCGACCGGGTCGTCGCCGGTCGCCTCCACGATCGTCCGGGCTCGTCAGCACGCCGCCGGGGCCCGTCAAGAGGGGCCCCGGCCGGTGCGCCGGACGGCCATGCCCTCGGACGCGCGCCCGCGTCTCCTGAGGTCATGACCCCTCAAGCAACCGCCACCGTCTGCCGCGCCGGACTCCGCATCGCCGCCCTCTTCATCTGGTCGGCGAGACGATCCGAGGGCTACCGCCTGAGCGGCGGTAGCCGACGGAGGCGAGGAAGATCACGTGCCCTCCGGCGGAGGGCACTCATGGTGGGTGCCGGCCTGCGCGGCATCCGGGTGGGACGGGTTCCAGAGCCGGTCGGCTGCGCCGCGGGCGAGGTGGTCCTCGTAGATCCGTACCTTGTGCCGCATCACGTCCAAGGTGTCCTGCAGTTCGCGGATCTGGGTCTCCACGTGGCTTTCGTGTCGGCGCAGCAGTTCGAGGCGCTCGTGTTCGTTGCCCGGGCCTTGTCGGGCGAGCTCGATGTACTGCCGGATCATCGCCAGGGACATGCCGGAGGAGCGCAGCTTCGTGCAGATGGCCAGCCACTCGAGGTCTTCCTCGTGATAGATCCGGCGGCCGTTGGACAGGCGGCGCACCGGGTTGGCGAAGAGGCCCTCCCGCTCGTAGAAGCGCAGCGCGTGCACGCTCAGCCCGCTGCGTCGCGCCACCTCACCGATGCTCAGGTCCATGAGCGCCCCTCCCCCACCCCGCTGTTGATCTAGACCCGACTCTAGGTCCTAGCGTCGGGGTATCGGCCCATCGGGCCATCGGAACAGGGGAGAACATGAGCGTTTGGTTTGTCACCGGTGCATCGCGTGGGCTCGGCGCGGAGATCACCCGGGAGGCGCTGGACCGAGGACACGGCGTGATCGCCACGGCGAGGGACGCGTCAGCGGTGCTCCGGGCGTACCCGCAACAGCCGGACGGACTGCTGGCGGTGAACGCGGACGTGACCGAGCCGCAGCAGCTGACGGCTGCGGTGGAGGCCGGGCTGGCGAAATTCGGCCGGATCGACATCGTGGCCGGCAACGCCGGTTACGGCCTCGTCGGCGCGATCGAGGAGACCTCCGACGAGGCCGCCCGGGCGCTGTTCGACGTCAACGTCTTCGGCGTGCTCAACACCTTGCGGGCCACGCTGCCGACGTTGCGCGCCCAGCGCAGTGGACACGTCCTGAACATCGGCTCCGTGGCCGGCTTCGCCACCGCACCGGCGGTCGGCCTGTACGGCGCGTCGAAGTTCGCCCTGGAGGCCATCTCCGAGGCACTGCACGGCGAACTGGCCCCGCTTGGCGTCCGCGTCACGATCGTGGAGCTGGGCGGGCACCGCACCGACTTCCTCAGCAGTCTGAGCATGCGCGTCGAACCGGCCTCCATCGCCGACTACGCCGCCGCGGCGGGGCCGGTGCGCGAGGCACTGACCGGATACGACGGCCGCCAGCCGGGCGATCCCGTGAAGGCGGCGAAAGCCATCGTGGACATCACCGAGAACCCCGAGCCGCCGCTTCGCCTGCAGCTGGGCGCGGACGCGCTCGAACGCATCGAGGCGAAACTCGACCTGGTGCGACGTGAACTCCACCAGTGGCGTCACGTAGCGCTCTCTACCGGAACCTGAGCGGAGTTCCGCCCGCCGGGCGTGGGGAGTTGGCTGATCGCCGGGTGGTGTACGCGTAACCGTCCGCGGAGTCGGACTTCGCCGACCGCCTGGTGCGCCCGATCGGGTGCGTGGCGCGTCTCCGAGACGAGCACAGTGGCAGCCGATCAGGCCTGAGATGCACTGACGCCATCACGCCGACCGCGTACGCTGGGCGGAGACGCGAACGACCGCCCCGGGAGGCAGACGTGACGGCACGAGACACGTGGACGGTGGACCGGCTCCACCACGCCCTGCCGCACTCCGCCTCCCGCCAGCAGCTGCTCGCGGACGTCAACCTCACCCCTCTCGACCGGCTGCCCGCGGTCCTCGACCGGTGGGCGCGCGCCGCCGAAACCCTCCAGGCCGCCGCAGGCCGGATCGCCGCCGCCCGCGCCCACGCCGCCGCCGGCCGGCCCCACGACGACGCGACCGCCGCCGACCGCACCGCCGACGTCCGACACGACGCCGGTCACCGCGGCGACCGTGAGCCCGGCCGGGGCGCCGCGTGACCTACCGGCTCAGCTTCCCCGGCGACGTCTTCGACACCTACAAGCAGCTCCCCGACGACGCCCGTCGCGACATGGCCGTCTGCCTCGTCGATGCCCAGCAGAACCCGCTCGCGGCCTCCGAACCCTACGGTGAGGACGACGGGATCATCCGGACCGTCGCCCGCGGCCACACCACCGCCGTCGTCCTCATCGGGGAGCCCACCCGCACGATCACCGTCCTCGCCATCGCCTACGCCGGCGCGTAGGACCGCATCCTCGCCATCCTGTCGCGCGGCCGCACGGCCAGCCGCTGGGAGGCGCCCTCACACAAGGGGGTACCGGAGTCGAACCCCGGCGGTGCGCGCACGTACGACTACGGCAGCAGGGCCTCCTGGACTCGGTCGGCTTCGCAACCCCGAGCTACCAGGAGGCCCTGTCCGCGGGACCGGGTCAGGAGGTGGTGAGTGTGGCCACCGTCAGCTGTCGGATGCCCTTCAGGGGAAGGTAGTACAGCGTGCCCTGCAGGCCCGAGATCCGGTCGAAGCCGACGTCGTCGAAGTTCAGCGAGACCAGTTCGGCCACGCCGTCGCCGTCCAGGTCGCCGGTGAAGACGTTCTGGGCGCCCTTGAGGTTGAGGCCGGTCAGCGATGACGGGAAGCTTGCGTCCGTACCGAGGAGCGACCCGTCGTAGACGCGCGCACCGCCCTGCACACCGGCCCAGAGCAGCGGCCTTCCGCCCGGTCCGGTGAAGTAGCCGCCGGACGTCATCGGGAGGGTCCCGAGGCCGGTCTCGCTCCCGGGACCCCAGGTGTTGTAGCCCGAGGGGGCCACCTGCGTCAGCCCTGCCGGGCTGGTGAAGAAGCTGCAGCATCCGTTGATGCCGCCGATCATCCGGCTGCGCAGGACCTCGCCGGTGCGGCCGTCGCGGATCTCGGTGACGGCCGGCCAGCCGCCGGCGGCGGTGCGCGAGCCCCAGGTGAAGACGACGGCGTTCCCGTCGGCGTACGGGATCTGCGGCGAGGCGAAGGTGCCGTTGCGCAGGCCCGCGGCGTACAGGGTGCCCTCGGGGGCCACCGGGTCGGCCTTCCAGGCCAGGGTGCCGTTCCTGGCGTCCAGGGCGACGCCGTTCACCGCCGGCTTGCCGCCGGCGATGGCGATGGCGCCGGCACCACGGGTGTTGTACGCCGCGTACACCCTGCCCTTCGCGACCGACGCGGTGGAGAAGGCGACGTCCGCGTCGGGGGCGGCGTACTCCCACATCAGGGCGCCGCCGCCCCGGTGGGCGCGCACCTTGTCTGTGGGCACGACGACCTCGGACCTCCCGTCGCCGTCGAGGTCCGCGGGGGTGACCGTGTACACGTACTGGCCCCGGCCGTCGATCTCGGTGAGGGTCCTGCCGGTGGCCGCGTCGAGGACCACGGCGGCCTTGTCCGCCGCGACGACGATCTCGGGGCGGCCGTCACCGGTGGTGTCGCCGAGTTCGAGGTCGGCGGTCCGGCCCGGCAGCGTCGCCTTCCACAGCAGCTTGGGGGAACCCGCGACCAGCGACGGGCCGTCGTAGGCCCACAGGCCCTGCGAGTCGCCGCCGACGATCAGGTCCTTCGCGCCGTCTCGGTCGACGTCCGCGGACGTGGCGACGGACAGCGCGCCACGGCGGGCCAGGACGTTCTGCTCGTGGCCGCCCGCGAGGCCGAAGGTGCGGATGTTCTGGTCGGGGTCGGACGTGCGGACGTGCCAGCCGTCCTTGTCCTGGTAGGTCTCGGCGAACAGCGGCGATGCGTGCGCGTCCTCCTGCTTCCACTTGACCGAGCCGTTGTTGCCGGCCAGCACGATCAGGCGGGCGAGCCGCTGGCCTCCCTCGTTGACCGGCGTGTCCTTGTCCCGGTCGTTCTGGGCGCTGGCCACCAGCTTGCCGTCGGCGATCCGAAGACCCCAGAAGGAGCTGCCGTCCCGGCCGTTGCCCGGATCGCGCTTGATCGAGTACGACCACTTCTCCGCGCCGGTGGTGCCGTCCACGACGCGGGCGGTGGCGGCGTTGACGAACAGGTTCGGGTCGAGCGTGGACTCGGCGACCGCGTACTCGGCCTTGTCGTCGCCGGAGAGTCGGCCGACCGCGAGGTTCGTCGGCAGGGCGTTGATCCGGGAGTCGAGCTTCGTACGGGCGCCCGTGGCCGCGTCGTACGCCGCGATCTCGTAGCGCATGCCGTCGGTCAGGTCCGCCATCTCCACCGCGACCAGACGGCCGCGGGTGGCGTCGTACTTCAGCGCGCGTGACAGGAGCGCGTTCTCGGCCTGCCACTGCACGCCGCCGTCGGCCGGGTCCACGACCAGGGTGTGGCCCTTCGTGGGCGCGGTCGCCGACGTCTTGCGCTCGTTCCACGAGACGGCGAGCAGCCCGCCGGGCAGCTCCTGCATTCCGCCGAACGTGGTCTGGGCGCGCTTGCCGGTGTCGAACGTCCAGTTCGCCGCCGGGGTGAGCCTGCCGTCCGCGTAGGTGAACCGCAGTCCGTACAAGGCGGTGGTGAGGCCGCTGGTGTCGGTGGGGTTCCAGTAGGGCGTGTCGCCGTACACGAGTGTCCTGCCGACGATCCGCACCTGGTACGCGCCCGCGGTGAGCTTCCACCACAGCGTCTTGCCGGTGGCGCCGTCCAGGACCGAGACGAAGGTGCCGGTCCGCAGGGTGGAACCGGGGATGGTGAACCACTCCGTGCTCGCCACGTTCATCGTGACGGCCAGGTCGTCGACGCCGTCGCCGGTCAGGTCGCCGGTGTCGTAGCCGAGGTCGGAGGTGGGGAAGAAGGGGCTGACCGCGTTGTAGCCCATCACGACGCGGACCGGGTAGAACTCCTTCTCCCACAGCCGGTAGGGCATGATGCCCCACTCCTTGGTGAAGGAGGCGTTGTCCCGGGTCCAGACCTCCTTGCCGTCCTTGGCCAGCCGCTGGATCATGCCGAGGCTGCCGATGGCCAGGTAGTCGGAGCCGGCGCCGGCGAGCGTGACGGTGTCGGCGTGGCCCTGGGAGCCTTCGAGGGCCGTCTTGACGTTCGCCGTCAGGCCCGCAGCGGCGGTGGACGCATCGGAGGTCGAGGCGTCGGCCGTGCCCGAGTCGGTGGATCCGTCGGTACCGGAGCCCGTGCTCGGACCCTCGTCCGGGGTGACCCGCGCGGTGGCCTGGTCACCGTACGGGTCGGGCTGCAGCCGCTGCTCCAGGCTCTGCGCCTGCTCCTCGGTGAGGGTCAGCAGGCCGTTGCTGTCGTCGGCGGCGGACACGCCGGGCGCGCACGTCAGCGCCAGGCCGGCCGCCACCAGGGCGGAGGCGAGCCGGAGGGCGCGCCGTGAGGTGCTGCTCATCAGATGGTCCCCTGCGTGAAGCGGATGGCGGACAGGTCCGTCAGGGCGGACTCGTCGAACGAGTAGCCGAGGCCGTCGGTGCCGCCCTGGTTCTCGATGCCGAGGGTCGCCGAGGCGCCCTTCTCTCCGGCGGCGGTGCCGATGCCCTGGTACTGCAGGGTGATCGCGCCGGTGGCCTCCTCGAAGACGGCCTCGAAGGTGACGCGGGCGGAGGTGTCGGCGGCCAGGGCGGCGTTCGTCCACACGATCGCGAACCTCCGGCTGCCGGCGGTGCCGGTGACGGCCGTCTTCACGGACGACTTCTTGTCCAGCACGAGGTCGTCCCAGAAGGCGGCGACGATCCCGTTCGGCTGCGCGGCGCCCGGCAGCGCGGTGTTGGCGTAGTCGCCCAGACGCGGCTGGAGGAAGTTGACCAGGCCGTTGGTGGTGATCGACGCGCTGGTGTAGTCGACCCCGTAGTGGCGGACGGGGAACGGCAGGTTGACGGTCGCGGCGTTCTCGTCACCGGACAGGGCGACGGCGGTGCGGCCGTCGATCCAGGCGTACGCGGCCGGGGCGCAGGCGTACGTGCCCGCGGCGTCGGTGCGGTTCGGCAGCGCGGCGGTGACGGTCTCGTCGCCGTCCACGGTCACCTGGGTGGTCCGTACGCCGTTGCACTTCACCGGGGCGGCCGGGGTGGCGGTCAGGGTGAAGGAGCCCTCGGCCACGTCCGGCAGGGTGAAGCGGCCCGAGGCGTCGGAGACCGCGGCGGCTATCGGGGCTTCGAGCAGGCGCACGGTGGCTCCGGGCAGTGGCCGGCCGGTGACGTCGAGGACGGTGCCGGTGACGGCGTGGTGCGGGACGGCGTTCATCGTCAGGTCGTGGGTCGCGGTCTCGCCGGTGGTGACGGTGAAACCGGACTCGGTGGCCGTGGCGTATCCGTAGCCGCTGACGGTGACGGTGTACTCACCGGCCGGCAGGGCCAGCCGGTAGCGGCCGGCGGCGTCGGTCAGGACCGTACGGGAGAAGCCGGCGCTCTCGGTCGTGACGGTCATGCCCGGCAGTACGGCGCCGGTCGCCCGGTCGGTGAGGGTGCCGGTGACGAGCGCGGCGGTGCGCGGCGAGGCGTCGACGGCGCCGAGGACGTCGAGCTTGCCCTCGCCCCAGACGTTGTTGGCGTCGGCGGTGCCGCCGCAGTGGGTGTCGTCCACGTCGCGCGCGGCGTCGTTCAGCAGGGCGCGGGTGGCGTCGATGTTGCCGATCAGCGAGGGGGCGGCGGACCACAGCAGGGCGACGGCGCCCGCGACGTGCGGGGTGGCCATGGAAGTGCCGTTGATGGCGCGGTAGCCGCCGCCGATCCAGGCGGAGCGGACGTTGACGCCGGGCGCGGCGATGTGCGGGCGCGGCGAGCCGTCGATCGGGGACGGTCCGAAGCCGGAGAACTCGGCGATCCTTCCGTCGGCGTCGTACGCGCCGACGGAGTACGTCACGCCTTCGGCGCCCGGAGGGTGGGAGGTGGAGCAGGTGACGCCGTCACCCGCGTTGCCGGCCGCGAACGCGTCGAAGATGCCGGCGGCGTGCCAGGCGGCGACGATGTCCTGGTAGAAGTTCTGGCCGTCGGTGCCGCCCCAGGAGTTGTTGATGATGTCCGGGGCGAGGTCGGGCCTGGGGTTGTTTCCGTTGCGGTCGGTCGGGGCGAGCATCCACTGTCCGGCCGCGAGCAGGTACGGATCGGAGCACGAGCTGGACTCGCAGCCCTTGGCCGCGATCCACGTGGCGCCGGGTGCGACCCCGATGCCGCCGGAGCCGACCATGGTGCCCATGGTGTGGGTGCCATGGCCGTTGTTGTCGCACGGGGCGCCGGTGGTGCACACACCGGTCGGGTCGAACCAGTTGTAGTCGTGCACGGCGGTGGAGCCGTTCCAGCCCCGGTAACTGCTCTGCAGCGCCGGGTGGCTGCCCTGCACACCGCTGTCGATGTTGGCGATGACGATGCCTTCGCCGCGGTCGGCGTACTGGGCCCAGACCTCGTCGGCCCGGATGTCGTCGATGCCCCACTCGACGGTGGAACCGTCTGCTCCGGTCGCCTGGGTGGCGGCGTCCGCCGCGGCCGACTGCTCCAGGTCGTCGATCTCGTAGGTCCGGGAGGGGATGATCTCGGCGACGTCCGGGCGGGCGGCGAGCTTCTCGACGAGCGCCTCGTCGCCGGTCAGGCGGAGGGTGTTGGCGATCCAGTAGGACTGGTAGCCGACCTTCGCCTTGTCCAGGAACGCCTTCAGCGGGCCCTGGCTCGTGGCGGCCGTCTCGCGCAGCGCGTCGAACGCGGCGGTGGCCTTCTTGGCGTGGCCGCGGGCGGTACGGGCCTTGGACAGGTCGGCGCGGTCCTTCAGGACCACGAAGAAGGTGGCGTCCTTGCCGGCCTCGACCGTGTCGAGGACCGTTCGGTCCACCTTCGCCGGGCCCGGTGTCGCGCTCGGCGCGGCCTGAGCGGCCGCGGGCGCCGAGCCGGCGAGCAGAGCGGCGGCCACGGCCGCCGCCCACGCGGCACGTCTGCGCCCGGAGGTACGGGGCGGATGCATAGAACGGCTCCTTCGCATGCTGGAACAGTGGCCCCCGCGCCCCCCGTGAGAGGGACGGCGGAAGCCGTGGGGACCCCACCGCGTGCGGACGTTAGGAGGTGACCGTTACTGAGGCATTACCGACGCGGTCGGCGCATGCCGCGGCAGCGCCATCGCGCGGTTCGCCCAGCTCGCCGCACCCGCCCGTCTTCCCAGGGCCCCATGCGTCCCCGGTACGGACGGCTGCCCGGACGGCCGGTAGTGACGGTCCGTACGGTGCGACGGCGGCATGCGGAGCACAGGCTCTTTTCGAAGGAAAGCACGAACCATGGGCGTTCCTCCCTCCGCATGGCCCGTCTCGCCACCTGGTGAGGGGCCCTGCGGAGGGTGGGGGGGTCAGCGCGACGCGGCCTCGTCGAGGGTCTGCGGGGTCCGCACCGCGGTGGCGACTGTCGCCTGGCGTTGTCCGGGGCGGCCGCAGGTACGGGTGCGGGCGGGGAGGTTGCTGGGGTGGTCGGGCCGCGTGGCGCCGGCGGTGAGCAGGGTGTGGATCTCGTGGGCGAACTTGTCTCCCGGCAGGGGGATTTCGCTGTCGGGTTCGCGGAGGTAGCCGACGGCGACGGCGGTGGGCATGTAGGCCATCAGCTCGGCAAGGGCGGCGGACCGGGGCCCGGGGGCGGGCCTGCCCAGGAGCCGCAGGAGTCGCAGGAGGGCGGCGGCGGACGTCTCCTCCTCGTGGAAGAGGGCGACGGTTTTGTTGTCGCGGTGGACCGTGGTGCGGACGATCCTCGCCGCGGGGGTGTCGTCGTCGGTCTGCTTGTGCCACCAGCGGGCGACGTGGGTCTCGCCGAGGGCGAGGTGGTGGAGGTAGAGGCAGTAGGCGGCCGCGGCGTGCCCGGCGCCGGCGGCGTACTGCCACCAGAACCGGGCGCCGTCGTCGGTGTCGGTGAGCTGCAGGACGCAGGCCAGGACCATGGCGCTGCGGGGTTCGGGGATCTGGTCGGTGAGGAAGTCGGCGACGGCGTCGGCGGGGGTGTGGGTGACGAGGGCCTCGCACAGGGTGCGCAGGTCTTCGGCGGCCGATGCGGTGTTCTGGTCGGTGCGGTGGCGGGGGGCGACGGGCCTGGGGGTCTTCGGATCCGGGTCGCGGGCGGGGACGGTGTCGCGTGGCACGGCTCGTTCGAAGACGAGGAGGGTGCGGGCGAGGAGGCTGTCGAGGTGGGACTTCTTCATGAGGTGGTTCCCCCGGTGTGGGCCGGCGGCTCGACGGTGTCGGCGAGGAACCGGTCGGCGTGACGTTCGCTGGACCGTACGAGGGCCAGCGGGATGCCGAGGAGGTCGGAGACCTTCTCGGTGGTGAAGCCGCACAGGCGCCGGAGCACCATGACGTCGAGCTGGGTGAGGGGCAGCTTGCTGATGGCGGCGAACATCTCCAGGGACTCGGCCAGCTGGACCGCCTGGTGGTCGAGGGAGCCCTGGGCGTGCAGGGCGGCGGTGTCGAAGGCGGCGTCGGCGAGGACGGGCCGCTGGTCGCGGTGGTCGGCCTTGGCCTTGACGGTGGCGCTGAGGATGTTCCAGGCGTAGCGGCGGATGTCGGGGCTGGCCAGGGCGTCGTCGAAGGAGAGCCACAGGATGGCGAAGGTTTCCTCGACGGCGGCGTCCAGGACGGTGTCGGTCAGGAAGACGCCGGCGTAGCGGCGGTAGCCGTCTTCGACCATGGAGCGCAGGGCGCCGTGTTCCAGGGGCGGTCCGGGCTGGGTGGTGACGGCGAGCCGGCCTGCGGTGGAGCGGTCGACCCAGTCGCGGCTCTTCCCGGCGTCCATGGCTGCCTGCTTCCAGAGCCGGTGGAGGGGCCAGGTGGGGATGTCGAGCTCCTCGGCCAGGCGGTGGATGACTTCCCAGCGGGGGTAGTGGCCGACTCCGCGCAGCAGCTCGGAGAGCTTGGATTTCGCGAGTACGCGTGCGCTGAGGTCGGCGAGGGTGCGGCCGCTGAGGAGGTAGTGCTCGCGGGTGGGGGTGAGCCATGCGCGGTGGGCACTGCCGACGGTGGAGGCGATGGGGCCGAGCTTGCGGCCGGGGCGGAGCGGGGCCGGCTCGGAAGCCGGCCCCGTCGCGTTGTGCGCTGGGGTCACGGGGCGCTGTCCTCCTCGTCGGTCACCGTCGTGGGGGTGCTGGGGACGGCCGCGGCCTTGTTGCGGAAGCCGGCCAGGACGTGGGTGACGGTGAGACCGAGGACCGGGGCCAGCGTGGCGATGATGGCGGCGTGCCCCATCGCCGCCATCGCCACGCTCCAGCCGAGGACGCCCAGCGACAGCACCATGGCCGCCGCTATCAGCTTGCTGTTCATCGTGATTCCTTGCGTGTCGTCGTACTGCGCATCCGGAAGGCCACACGGAGGTGGCCCCTTCAACTTGCGGGTGCCGAGCCGCTGTTGAAGGAGCATCAGCATGTACCGGCGAATGCCGCCAACGCCACGTGATCATGAAATTACGGAACATTGTGATGCTCGAAACGTGCGCCATGCGGTCGGAGATGACCGTTCCCGTGCACGTCGAGCACGGCGGGGGCCGCTTCGCGGGTGAAGTTCCCGGTTCTCCTTGCAATCCCACCTGCCAGACCCCCAAATTGGAGTCAGGACACCTTGGTGTCGTCCTTCCATCCGGAAGGGGCCCGACTCCCGTGCCGAGAACCACCAGGGAGCACGCGCCACTCGTTCCCGCCCGGCCTGAGGTAGAGGCCGGGCGGGACGAAACGCCCCCGATGACGGGGACCATGACCGTAGCGCAGCCCCCCGACAACAGCCCCTGAGCCACCGCCTGTTGCTTCCGTGCGCCCCCGCGTGCGCCACCGGTGCCGATCACCGACGGCAATCGAACGGAGTCGTCGCTCTCCCCGGCGGCGGCGTGATCACCATGACGAGAGGAATCTCCCCGCGTCCGAACCTCGCCCGTGGATCGGCACCAGGGGACGCGCTACCCGACTCGGTCCACACCTCGGTCGTCCTTCATCCCCGATGACATCGGGGTCGCCACCGCTACGGCCATCGTCAGCGACCGGTACGCGCACTACGGCGACCGGATAGCCCGCGCCCCGGACACTCCCATCGACCAGGAGTCCCTGGTCCGGCGCGTCGGGGGCATCCCCGGCCGTATCGCGGTGATCGAGGCGGTCTGGGACGGCGACACGGTCCGCGACTGGTTCGTGAGGCTGCTGGCTGTCACCGCCGATCCCGTGGAGGAGCACCCGCTGGCCCTCGTCCACTGGGCCATGGCCGAACGACACCTCGGAGCGAGCGAGAAGCTCGAAGGCCGCCACCCTGCAGGAGTGGTCGCCCACAGAGTCGGCGCAGAGCTGGCGGCCCACCTTGCCGTCCCCTTCCACTTCGCGAGCCCTGACACTCCGGACGACGAGGCCCCTCGCCGGCAGCCTTGACAGCACCGCCTCGCCGACGTGGCGCCGGCCTTCCACGCAAGCGGACTCCAGCCCCTCGCGTATCGCACTCACGGGGCTTTGACCTGCGATGGTGAGGTCGGTGGCGAGTGACGGATCCGGCGCGGTGCGTACGTGCTGCTGCTTCCTGGGCGGATTCCGGTGAGGGCCGGCCAGGGGGCGGTCGGCGAGCGCCCGTGAGGGCACCTGGGCGCCGAGCCGGTACAGGTCACGAAGCCGGGTCAGAATCCCGACCCACCCCCTCCGGGCCGGAAAGCCCACCCGCCTCCCCCAGCCTGTCCCGCTCCGCCCGGCGGGGCATCAGGTCGGTCCGCATGCGCAGCCCCGCGCGTACTCACCACAGCGCTGCTTTCACCCCTGGGTCTGGCATGGCTACTTCGCCGACCCATGTCTGAAGTTCGGTCGCTTCGGTCGCTGTACAAGGTCGACGTGGAAGCGTTGTGCCGAGGCGCCGGCCGGTCGGCGCCGGGCGGGGAGGAGCCGGGGCTTCGACGCCTCACGTTTCCTCTGCGGCGCGGGCCGCTCGCCAGCCGCCGTGCGCGGTGATCTCGCGGGCGCCGTCGAGGGCCTGTGGTTCGCAGAGGAAGCCGGGTACGAAGGTGCCGTCCGCCAGCTCGACGCTGCCGAGGGTCATGGGGCGGGGAAGGGTCGCGAGGAGGGTGCCGAGACCCTCCGCGGGGAGTTGCCAGATCTCGGCCTCGATCGCGGCGCCGCCCTTCCCGGCCCGTACGAGGCCGGGCTTCGGCGGGTGCGTGTTCAGCGCGTACAGCCGGTAGGCGGCCGCGGTCGTGGTCGTACGGACGAGGTGGCCGCCGAGGGCGAGGAGTTGTCCGTTCAGGGGCTGTCCGGACAGGTGGGCGCCGACCACCGCAAGGCGCACCGGCGGGGTGGTGAGCAGGGCGGCGATCCGGGCGAGGCGGGCGTCGGTGAAGGCCGGGCCGATCAGCTGGACGCCGAACGGCCGCCCGCCGGCCGCACCGGCGGGGACGGCGACCGCGGCCAGGCCGAAGAGGTTGGTCGCGTGGGTGAACCGGCCGAGGCGCGCGTTCACGCCCAGGGGGTCGGCCGCGACCTCGGCGATCGTGGGGTGTCCGGGTGTCGTCGGCAGGAGCAGCGCGTCGGCGTCGCCCAGGGACGCCATGGCCCGGGTGCGGAGGGAGGCGAGTGTCGCCCGGTCCGCGTGGAGCCGGTGGGCCGGGATGGTGCGGGCCCGGGTGATGATGCCCGCCACGGTGGGGTCGAGGTCCGCCGCGCCGGCGTGGTCGTCGACGAAGGCTCCGACGGCGGTGTACCGCTCGGCGACGAACGCCCCCTCGTAGAGCATGGCGGCCGCCTCGGTGAACGGCGCCGGGTCGACGGGCACGATTTCGGTGCCGGCTTCGGCGAGCCTCGTCGCGGCCGTCGCGAACGCCTCGGCCCAGCCCTCGTCGAGCTCGCCCAGCTGCCCGGCCTCGGGCACGGCGATGCGCCACGGGCCCGGGCGGCGCTGGGCCAGGGGCGGGAGCTCGCGGCCCGAGGGCGCCGTCATGAAGGACAGGGCCCGTTCCGCCTCGGGGAGCGTGCGGGCGAAGACGGTCACGCAGTCGAGCGAGGCGCAGGCCGGGACGACGCCCTCGGTGGGGACCAGGCCGTAGGTGGGTTTGAGGCCGACGATTCCGTTGAAGGCCGCCGGGACCCTGCCCGATCCCGCCGTGTCGGTGCCGAGGGCGAAGTCGGCGATGCCGAGCGCGACCGCGACCGCCGAGCCGGACGAGGAACCGCCGGAGACGTAGGCCGGGTCGAGGGCGTTGCGGACCACGCCGTACGGGCTGCGCGTGCCGACCAGGCCGGTCGCGAACTGGTCGAGGTTCGTGGTGCCGAGGACCACCGCGCCCGCCGCCTTCAGGCGCGCCACCGCAGGGGCGTCGGCCGTCGGCTCGTAGGCGTACGAAGGGCAGCCGGCGGTGGTCGGGAGCCCGGCCACGTCGATGTTCCCCTTCACCGCGAACACCGTTCCGGCCAGGGGCGGCCGCGCGCCCGAGGCGGCCTTCGCGTCGACCTCGGCGGCGTCCGCCTCCGCGTCCGCCTGCGCGCGCAGGCCGATCCACACCTCGGGCCGGTCCACCTGGGCGATGCGGGCGTACGCGGCCCGTACGCGTTCCACCGCGCTGCTCACGCGGTCACCTCCGCGTTCTCGACGGGGCCGAGGACGACGAGCGCGGTGCCCGCCTCGACCTGGCTGCCCGGCTTGATCAGGATCTCCGTGACGACACCGTCGGCGGGGGCCCGTACCGGGGACTCCATCTTCATCGCTTCGAGCGCGACGAGCTGTTGCCCCGCCGACACCCGGTCGCCGACCTCGACGCCGACCTGCCAGACGCTCGCGGTGAAGTCGGCCTCGACCAGACGGCCGCCCTCGGGCACCTCGACGTGGGGGGCCGGCGGCGCGACCTCGGCGACCGCCTCGGCACGGGCGAACTCTCCGGCGGCCTCCCACGCGTCGCGCTCGGCGCCGAACGCCGCGCCCTGGCGGGCCCGGAACGCGGCGATCGACTCGGCGTTCTCGTCGAGGAAGGTCCGGTACTCGGCGAGCGAGAAGGTGCCCTCCTCGGTCTTGGGCACGAACCGGCCCGAGGTGATGTCCGCGCGCAGTTCCAGGAGCTCCTCGGCCCCGACCGGATACCACCTGATCCGGTCGAAGAAGCGCATCAGCCAGGGCTTGCCCGCCTCGAACGCGCCGCGCTGCTGCCAGGGCGACCACACCTGGGTCGTACGGCCGACGAACTGGTAGCCGCCCGGGCCTTCCATGCCGTACACGCACAGGTAGGCGCCGCCGATGCCGACCGAGTTCTCCGCGGTCCAGGTGCGGGCCGGGTTGTACTTGGTGGTGACCAGCCGGTGGCGCGGGTCGAGTGGGGTGGCGACGGGCGCGCCGAGGTAGACGTCGCCGAGGCCGAGGACCAGGTACTCGGCGTCGAAGACGGTGCGGTGGACGTCGTCGGCCGTCTCCAGGCCGTTGACGCGGCGGATGAACTCGATGTTCGAGGGGCACCAGGGGGCGTCGTCGCGCACGCCCGCCGTGTAGCGGGCGATGGCCTCACGGGTGGCCGGGTCGTCCCAGGAGAGCGGTAGGTGCACGGTCCTGCTGGGCACGACCAGTTCGCCGGTGGCGGGGAGCTCCTCCTCCACGCGCAGGGCCAGGTCGAGGAGCACGTGCGGGGGCAGGACGTCGGGGTCCGTCTGGATCTGGAGGGAGCGGATGCCCGGGGTGAGGTCGGTGATGCCGGGGAGCCCGAGCGCGGCCAGGGCCTCGGCGAGCGCGTGGACGCGCATGCGCAGGGCGAGGTCGAGCTGCATGGGGCCGTACTCGATGAGGAGGTTGTCGTCGCCGCTGCGCCGGTAGGTGACCGTCGGGCGGGTCCCGGTCTCCGCCAGGCGGGCGAGGACGCCGCCGTCGACGGTGGCCGGGCGGTCGGCGCGCGGGGCCGCGACGGGGTCGCGCCGCAGCGCGGCGGCAGCCTGCGCGGTGACCGGGACGAAGCGGACGGTGTCCCCGGGCCGGAGCTGGCCGAGCTTCCACCGCTGCCCGGTGGCGACCGTCGCCGGGCAGACGAAGCCGCCGAGGGAAGGCCCGTCGGGGCCGAGGAGCACGGGCATGTCTCCGGTGTAGTCGACGGCGCCGACGGAGTACGGCGTGTCGTGGATGTTGGACGGGTGCAGGCCCGCCTCTCCGCCGTCCGTGCGCGCCCATCGGGGTTTGGGGCCGACGAGACGGACGCCGGTGCGCGCCGAGTTGAAGTGCACGGTCCAGTCGGCGGCGTAGAAGTCGCGGATGTCGTCCTCGGTGAAGAACTCCGGTGCGGCGTGCGGGCCTTCGAGCGTGCCGATCTGCCATGGGGTGGCGAAGACGGGCCGCTGGTCGAGGGGGACGGCGGAGGTCCGCGTGCGGGATTCCCCGCCGTGCAGGACGTCGCCGGCGCGCAGGGCGCGACCGCCGTGTCCGCCGAACCGGCCCAGGGTGAACGTGGCCGCGCTGCCCAGGAAGCCGGGTACGTCCAGTCCGCCCGCGAACAGCACGTAGGTGCGCAGCCCCTGCTCGTCGGGCGCGCCGACGGCGAGGGTCTGTCCGGCCTCGACGGTGATCGGCTCCCACTGGGGCACGGTCGTGCCGTCGATCGTCACGTGGGCCGGGGCACCGGTGACGCAGATCGTCGTCGGGTGGGTGAACCTGAGGGACGGGCCTTGGAGGGTGCATTCCAGGCCGGGCGCGCCGGCGTCGTTGCCGAGCGCGGTGTTGCCGAGGCGGAAGGACACGTCGTCCATCGGCCCGCTCGGCGGGACGCCGACCTGCCAGTGGCCGGTGCGTCCGGGCCAGTCCTGCACGGTGGTCAGGGTGCCGGGCAGGACGACCTCGATGCGGGGTGTGGGGTCGGCGATGGTCGCGAGGGAGGCGGTCGAGTGGCCGGCGGCGCGGACCTCGGGGTCGCGGAGCGCGGCGCGCACCAGGCCGAGGTTGGTCACGATGCCGTCGACGCGGGTCGCGGCGAGCGCCGCGTCGAGGCGGTCGAGCGCTTCGGCGCGGTCGGCGCCGTGGGCGACGACCTTGGCGAGCATCGGGTCGTACGCGGTGGTGACCTCGGTGCCGGTCTCCACCCAGGTGTCGACGCGGACGTCCGGGGGGAAGGCGACGCGGGTCAGCAGTCCGGCGCTGGGGCGGTGGTCGCGGGAGGGGTCCTCCGCGTAGACGCGGGCCTCGACGGCGTGGCCCTGGGGCGTCGGGGGTTCGGTGACGACGGTGGTGTCGCCCTGGGCGAGGCGCAGCATCCATGCGACGAGGTCGACGCCGTAGATCGCCTCGGTGACCGGGTGCTCCACCTGGAGGCGGGTGTTGACCTCCAGGAAGTACGCCTCCTCGCGGGCGGCGTCGTACACGAACTCGACCGTGCCGGCGGAGCGGTAGTTGACCGAGGCGCACAGGTCACGGGCGGCGTCGGCGAGGCCGCGCCGGACGTGGTCCGGCAGTCCGGGTGCCGGGGCCTCTTCCAGGACCTTCTGGTTGCGGCGCTGGAGGGAGCAGTCGCGGTCGCCGAAGGTGACGACCCGGCCTTCGCCGTCGCCGAAGACCTGGACCTCGACGTGGCGGGCCCGTTCGACGAGCCGTTCCAGGAAGACGCCGGCGGAGGAGAAGGAGGCGGCGGCCACGCGCTGCACCCGTTCCCAGGCGTCGGCGAGGCCCGCCGGGTCGTAGCAGGCCCGCATGCCGATGCCGCCTCCGCCGCCGGTGGCCTTGAGCATCACCGGGTAGCCGATCTCCTCGGCCGCCGCGAGGGCCGCGGTGACGTCGGGGAGGAGGCCGGTGCCGGGGGCGAGGGGCACGCCCGCGGCCTCGGCGGCGGCGCGGGCGGTGTGCTTGGCGCCGAACAGGTCGAGTTGTTCGGGGGTGGGTCCGACGAAGACGATCCCGGCGTCGGCGCAGCGGCGGGCGAAGGCGGCGTCCTCGGAGAGGAAGCCGTAGCCCGGGTGGAGGGCGCCGGCGCCGGTCGACTCGGCGGCCTTCAGGACCAGGTCGGCGTCGAGGTAGGACTCCTTGGCGGGCGCCGGGCCGAGCCGGACGGCCTCGTCGGCCATCCGGACGTGCGCGGCACCGCGGTCGGCGTCGGAGTAGACGGCGACGGTGCGCAGGCCGAGCCGGCGGGCGGTGCGGATGACGCGGGCCGCGATCTCGCCGCGGTTGGCGACCAGCAGGGTGTCGTAGGTCATCGTGTGCGGTCCTCGTCGGGCTCGGTGATCGTCATCCGGACGGCGGTCGGGTCGAAGCCGTTGCAGGGGTTGTTGATCTGCGGGCAGTTGGACAGGAGGGCGAGGACGTCGGTCTCGGCGCGCAGGATGACCTTCAGGCCCGGGGCGGAGATGCCGTCGACGATGCCGAGGGTGCCGTCCTTCTCGACGGGCACGTTCATGAACCAGTTGATGTTGGAGACCAGGTCGCTCTTGCCGAGGCCGTGCCTGCTGCCCTCGGCGAGGAAGTTCTCCGCGCAGGCGTGCTGCGACCAGGTGTGGTGGCCGTAGCGCAGGGTGTTGGACTCCTTGGAGCAGGCGCCGCCGATGGTGTCGTGCCGTCCGCAGGTGTCCTCGACGACCGTCATCAGCGGCGTGTGCTCGCCGGAGAGCAGGACGGAGCCGGTGGTGAGGTAGAGGGAGGCCTGGGCCTGGATGGTGTCGGGGGCGCTGTAGCGCACGGAGGTGTCGTGCGCGTCGTAGAGGAGGAAGTCGGCGGCCTGGTTGCCGTACAGGTCGGTGATGGTGAGCAGTTGGCCCTCGCGGACGATCGCGGACCAGGCGGCACGTGCGGGGACGGTGTCGTCGGAGACGACGCGTCCCGGGAAGGTGGTGGTCATGCGATCCCCTGGGCGGTGAGGTGCTCGGCGGTGTTCAGGAAGGCGCGGCGGCCTTCCGGGGTGGCCTCCCACAGCGGGTCGCCGGGGGCGGTCGGGCGGGCCCGGTACGCGAGGACCAGGAGGTTGCCGCAGGTGTACTCGGGGCGCGGGTCCAGCGGGTGCGCGGTGTTGGCGAGGAGGACGGTGACGTCCTGTTCGGCGCGGAGGGTGACGGTCCGGCCGGGTCCGGCGGAGCCGGTGAACTCGGTGGTGCCGTCCTCGGCGATCCGTACGCCCTGGAAGAAGGAGACGGACGGAGGGAGGTCGCGCGGGGCGAGGCCGTTCTTCAGGGCGGCGAGCTTGAACAGTTCACGCCCGGCCGGGGAGGCGGACTGCGGAGTCCCGTCGCCGTACCGGGCGGTGTTGCGTACGAGGGTGGAGGTGCCGGTGAGGGTGTCGTGACGTCCGGAGGTGTCCTCGACGAGGGAGGCGAGGACGCGGCCCTGGTCGGACAGGAGCAGGTGCCCCTCGCCGAGGTACGCGTTCCACAGGACCTTGACGGTGTCCGCGACGTTCAGCCGCTCCCAGGGGCGGGCGGCGCTGTGGAGCAGGAGGTGCGCGCAGGCGTCGCCGGTGAGGTCGGTGAGCCGCAGTTCGGTGCCGCGGGCGAGGACCTTGTGGGTGTAGTTGCCGCCTGCCACGGTCTCGGCCCAGACGACGTCGGCGGCGGCGACGCCCTCGGGAGGCGTCGGCCACCTGCTCGCGGGCAGCAGGGGCATGGCGTCCACCCGTGTGCCCTCCTGTGCGCGGGCGTGGTCGCGCGCTCCGTACGCCGACGCTGTCACTGACGGTGTCGCCATGGCTCGTCCTCCGGTCGGGAGTAATTCCTGTCGCTCGACAGAAATTAGGGACCGGGCACTTCGCGGCCATTGCCCGGGGGTTTCGGACCGGTTACCGGAGGCTCACGCGTCGGGCTCGCCCCGAAGGGAACCGGCGGCGCTGTGCGAGGATCGCGGAGTGACCACGCCCTCCCGCAGAAGAGTCGGCCGCCCACGGGCCCAGGAGCGTCCCGACGACGGGGGCCTGACGCCGCGCGAGGAAGTCCTCGCCGCGGCGGCGGAGCTGTTCACCCACCACGGCTACACCGCGACCTCCACCCGGACGATCGCCGAGCGCGCGGGACTGCGGCAGGCGTCCCTGTACCACCACTTCGACGGCAAGGAAGCGATCCTCGCGGCGCTCCTCGAGGGCACCGTCCACCCCTCTCTGGACGTGGCGCGCCGGCTGGTGGCCCGCTCCGAGGCGTCGCCGGAGGCGCGGTTGTGGGCGCTGTGCCACTCCGACGCCGCGCTGCTCTGCGGCGGCCCGCACAACCTCGGCGCGCTGTACCTGCTGCCCGAGGTCCAGGCGGACCGGTTCGCCGTCTTCCACCGGGTGCGCTCCGAGCTCAAGGCCTGCTACGGGACGTTGCTCGCCGCGACCGAGCCCGGATCCCTCCTCTCGGCGGAGGACCTGGAGTTGCGCACGGACCTCGTCTTCGGCCTCAGCGAAAGCGTGATCCTCATCCGGCGTGCCGGCCCCGACCGTGTCCCGGAGGCCCTGGCGACGGCGACGGCCGACGCGGCGCTGCGGGTGACCGGCGTGGCACAGCGCTCACTGGCACGGCTGCGCCGCGAGGGGCAGCTGCTCCTCGCGGCGGGTGACTGACGGGGCCTTCGGCCGGATCAGCTCTCGGTATCGGCCTGCAGCTGGGCGGCGACTCCCTGCCTGTCGATCTGGATCCAGTACTCGACGATGAGTCCGTTCTCGACGCGGTAGACCGCACTGGTCGTCGCCGTGACCCGCGCACCGGTCGGCGGGTGTCCGTCGACCGGGCCGACGTGCCTCCCGTTCTGGGTCCACCGGGCGTACACCCGGTCCCCTTCGGCGATGAGCTCGTCCACGGTCAGCGTGAAGGCACCGTACGCGTCGAGCATCTCCTGGACGTGCTCGGTGTACTGCCGCGGCGTCCGCTCCACGACCACCGGCGCCTCCGAGACGACCTGGTGGGCCTGGACCCGGTCGGCCATGAAGCGACCGGCCCTGTCCGGGTGCAGCCCCGAGCGCACCTGGAGGAGGAACTGGCGGACGGTTTCCTTGGCATCGATCATGGGTGAAGTCTGGCATCTCGTTCACACGGCGGCGGGCTCGGACCCCCGCATCCGGTTCCGGTGCCGGTGCCGGCGGTACACCGCACCTGTGGCGACCGTGCCGGCGAGGACCAGGACGGTGAACCACTGGAAGTACCAGTGGCCGCCCTCGGGGTCGTACACGGCTCCGCGCGGCCAGGAGAGGTTGACCGTCATGAACAGTCCGTAGGCGAGGGCGAGCGCGTTGACGGGCAGCCCCCAACGGCCGAGGGAGAACAGCGGCCTGCCGAGCTCGTCCCGCTCGTCGTCACCCGGCGGCCACTCGCCCCGGAGCCGCCGCACCAGCATCGGACCGGTGACCATCGCGTACGCCAGGTACACCATCGCGATGCAGGTGGTGCCGATCGCCAGGAACGCCTGTGGCGAGGCCAGGTTGAGCAGAAGCAGCACGGCCGCGCAGACACCGACCACCACCGCGGCCGTGCCGGGCATACCCGTCCGCCGCGGCACCTTCGCCAGCTGTCGCGACCGGGGCAGGACACCGTCGCGGGCCATCGAGTAGAGCATGCGCGTGGCCGAGGTCTGGATCGCCAGGGTCGCCGCACAGATGGCCAGCGCCACGTCGGCGAGCAGGACCTTTCCGAGCCCGTCGCCGAGGGTGCTGGTGAGGACGTAGCTCAGGCCTTCCGTGGCCAGCCGACCGTCGGTGAGGCTCGGCGCGGCGATCAGCCCGCCGAGCAGCAGCAGTCCTCCGCAGATTCCCGAGGTCGTGAGCGCGGTGAGCGTCGTGCGCGGGGCCGTGCGCCGGGGGTTGACGGTCTCCTCGCTCATCTCGCTCGCGCTCTCGAAGCCTATGAGGACGTACGCGGCGGTGAACGAGCCCACCAGGAGCGCCGCGATGAGGCCGCCCTCGCCACCGGTGTGCAGGGTGATGCCGGGATCGCGCTCCGCGTGGGTCGCGAGGAGGGTGACGATCAGGGCGACGCCGGCGATCTCGGCGGTGACACCGATGGTGTTGACGGCCGAGAGGACGCGGTTGTCGAGGACGTTGAGCAGCGTGGTGAGCGCCAGGAGGGCCAGGCCGAGGAGGGCGGCGTTGGCGGCACCGGTGGTCGAGGTCGGCGACGGGTCGTCGCCGACGAGCTGGAAGCCGGACCAGACGGCGGGCAGGACGACCTGCAGCGCGAGTGCGGCGGCCGCCACGACCACGATCCGGCCGATCACCATGATCCAGCCCGCGTACCAGCCGAAAGCCGGGGTGCCGAGCCGGCTGGCCCACTGGTAGATCGCCCCCGCGATGGGCATCCGGGCGGCGAGCTCGGCACAGCAGGCGGCGACCAGCAGCTGGCCGACGAGGACGACCGGCCAGGTCCAGAAGAAGCGCGGCCCGCCGAAGGAGTAGCCGAGGGCGAAGAACTGGAAGACCGTGGTCAGCACGGAGATGAACGAGAATCCGGCGGCGAACGACGCGTACCGCCCCATCCGCCGCCGCAGCTCCTGCCGGTAGCCGAACCCCGCGAGCGAGGCGTCCGGGTCGGCGGTGTCGGAGGGGGGCGGTGCCGAGGGAGCGGGATCTGTCACGGTCATGGAGGTCCCCTGTCGCTGAGGCGAGTTCCGTGCAATTCCTGTCGAGTGACAGAAATTAGGAGGGGCCGGTTTCCGCCACATGTCGCGGCCGTATCCCGACCGTTAGTGACTCCTCTCCCGACACCGCCCGAGCGCTCCGTCCAGGAGTGCGGGTTCACCCTCCCCGGAGAGACCCTCCTGGCGGCCTGCGCGCTCTCCCCCACTTCAAGGTGGCGGAGGCTCATTGGACGGGACCGGCACGGGCAGCCGTATGGCTGCGCCCCCTCCATGCGGCCGGTCGGTGGGCGTTCCGGCTTGATGCCGGTCACGATGGCCTGGATGAGGAGACACATGGGCATCGCACAGGCCGGGCGCGGACGTATGACCCGGAGGGCTTTCGCGGCGGCGCTGGCCGGTGGGGCCGTGGCTGCGCTCGCCGGCTGCTCGTCGGGGTCGGCGGGAGCGGAAGGCGCGGCGGACGAAGGGGAGGCGGTCGCCCGCGCCTACACCTTCCTCGACCGCAGGGTCGACGAGGCGGCGGGCGGCATCCGGCAGGGGCTGCCGCGCAGCTACACCGGCGGCTGGATGGAGACCCACCACTCCCCCGTGGCCTTCACCTACGACGTCGCGCTCGCCGTCATCGCGTACTGCGCGCGCGGGACGGACGCCGACCTGCGGCGGGCCGGTGCCCTCGCCGGGACCCTGCTCGCCCTCCAGGAGGGCGACGCCGCCGGCGACGGGCGGGTCCGCCAGTCGTACGCCTCCGGGAAGGTCACCGCGGCGGACGGGCTGCCGGCCGTCGCCGCCGCGGACTCCTTCACGGGCGCGCAGGCGTGGACCGGGCTTGCCCTCCTCCACGTGCACCGGGCGACGGGTGAGGACCGCTGCCGGGCCGGTGCGCTGCGGCTGGCCGACTGGATCCAGGACCGCACCGCCTCCACCACCGGCACCGCCGGCTACACCGGCGGACTGCCCGCCTCCGGTCCCGCCCTCACCTGGAAGTCCACCGAGCACAACATCGACGTCGCCGCCTTCTTCCGCCGTCTCGCCGACGTCACCGGGGACCGGGTCTGGGCCGACCGGTCGGCGGTCGCGACCGGCTTCCTCGACGCCCTGTGGAACCCGGACGGGGCCGCCTTCTGGACCGGCACCGGCACGGACGGCGCCACCGTCAACCGCTCGCCGGTTCCGGAGGACCCGCAGAGCTGGTCCTTCCTGGCGACCGGCGACGCCCGGCACGCCGGGTCGCTGGACTGGGCCCTCACTCATCTGGCCGCCGAGGACGGCGGCTTCAGCGGGGTGTCGGTCAGCGACGCCGACACCTCCAAGGTCTGGTTCGAGGGCACCGCCCACATGGCCGCGGCCCTCCGCCGCCGGGACGGCGACGGGGACCGCGAGAAGGCCGACCGCTTCCTCGCCACCCTCCGCGCGGCCCAGTCCCACGCCCCCCATGCCGACGGGTACGGGATCGTCGCCGCCTCCTCGGACGGGCTCCGCACAGGCGACGGCGACACCCTGTACGCCAGCCTGCACACCGGGACCACGGCGTGGTTCACGCTCGCCGCCCAGGGCGCCGACCCGTTCTTCCCGGGCTGAGGGGTCAGGTCAGCCAGAGCTCGCGGGCCGTGAGCGCGGCGGCCACGACCAGGACCACCAGCAGTTCGAGCCAGAAGAGCCGCCGGTCCCGGCGGCGGTCGCCAGCCGTCAGCTCCTCGACGTGCCGGCGCAGCTCCTCGCCGGAGCCCGAGCCGGTCTCCGGGGCGGGGTCGTCCGGTGTCATCGTCCCGCCGCCACCTTCCCGGTCTTCTCGGTCTTGTCCCACTTCAGCTCCTTCTTCCGGCGCTCCTGGCCCCACGCCGCCACCAGGCAGGCGGCGAGCAGCGAGCCGTACCCGACCAGGTGCAGCAGCACGGGCGCGAGGAAGCGGAGCCGGGTGCCGGTGAGGAGCTTCGCGAGCCAGGCGAGCGGGAGGGACAGACCCAGCCAGGCGTAGACCGCGGTCATCAGCAGGTGCGGCGAGCCGTCCTCCGCGAGCCACCCGTGCCGTTCGAGGAGCGGCAGGAAGTACCCGGGGAACGCGGTGAGCACCAGGATCAGGGTGGAGACGATCCCGGGGTAGATCAGCGCCTCGCGCCAGCAGCGCCGGAAGGTGCTCCCGTCGACGGCCGCCGCCATCAGGATGATCAGGAGGTAGCAGACGAGGTTGACGACCCACAGCCCGCGGAAGAGCTCCCACGAGCGGTCGGAGTCGGTGAAGTAGAGGTACAGCAGCGAGGCCGAGCAGACCGTGAGCAGCACCGGCGTCGCCAGGAGCGAGTACCAGATCAGGCCGAAGAACACCGACCCGAGCCGGTGCCCGTCGCGCCGCTTCCAGGGGCGGAACCACAGGTTCCCGTAACGGCGGCTGACCTGGAGGTTGCCGCGCGCCCAGCGCAGCCGCTGCTTCCACAGTCCGGCCAGGTCGCCCGGCTCCTCGGCGAGCACCGTGGCGTACCCGTCGAAGACGACCCGGCGTCCGGCCAGCTGGGTCTCGAAGGTGGTGACGGTGTCCTCGGCCAGGGTGGTGGTGTCGATGCGGCCGCCGATCGCCTCCAGGCTCGCGCGGCTGTGCAGCTGCGCCCCGCCGGCCAGGCAGGCGACGACGCCGAGGACGTTCTGCGCGCGGCGGGCGGCGGCCTGGGCGGTGATGTACTCGAAGGCGATGTACCGGGTCAGGTAGTTGCCCTGCTTCCCGCTGCCCTCCTTGATGTACGCGGTGACGGCGCCGACCCCCGGGTCGGCGAGGTGACGGGTCATCCGCAGCAGGGCGTCGCGGTCGAAGACGACGTCGGCGTCCATGACGAGCACGGCCTCGGCCCAGTCGCCGCCGAGGACGTGGGCGAGGCCGTGGTTGAGGGTGTGGGCCTTGCCCTGGCCTCCGTTCTCCCGGCGCAGGTGCACGACCCGGCCCGGGTGCCGGGCCATCAGCTCCCGCATCACCCCGGGCGTCTCGTCGGTGCTGGCGTCGTCCACGACGACCACCCGGAGCCGGTCGCCGGGGTAGCGCATGGCGAGGAGGCCCTCGACCGAGGAGGTGAGGACCGCTGCCTCGTTCCAGGCGGGGATGAGGACGGCGGTCCGCGGCACGTGCGGCGGACGGTTCTCGTACAGGTGCCGGAACCGCTGGAGGCCGACCAGCAGGAACTGGAGCACCGCCACCACGAGCGGCACCGCGCCGAGGAACACGAGCCCTGTCGCGACGACGTGGAGGATCTGGTTCAGGACGCCCACCGGTCCTCCGTCACGGCCTTCGCGAGCGTCTCCGCGACCCAGGTGAAGCGGCCGACCGCCTCGGCCCGGTGGGCGTCGCTGCCGGCCGCGAGGCGGACCCCTGCGCGGTGCAGCAGCCGGGCCGTGCGGACCGAGGGGCACCGCCACTTCTCGTTCAGCTCGACCGCGGTGCCGTGCTCCCGGCAGGCCCGGGCGAGCGGTTCCAGCAGCTCCGCGTCGACCCCGGACTCGTCGAGGCCGGTCTTCGGCAGCACGCTGAACAGGTGCGCCACGTGCGCGCTGCGGCCGTCCGGCACCCGCTCCACCGCCCGTGCGGTCGCCAGGACGAGCAGGCGCAGGGCCTCGTCCGGCGTCAGCCGTCCCTCGTCGAGCAGGGCCCGTACGGCGTCGGGGTGGGCGGGGCCGTCGGGGAGCGGGAAGCGGTGGTCGGCGAGCGCGACGTGCTCGATCCCGGTCAGGTCGGCGGGCAGGTCGATCCGGCCCTCGGTGTCGAGGATCTTCGCCTCCACCCCGCACACCAGCCGCAGGGGCGTCGAGGTCCGTGCCGCGCGGACGGCCGCGACGTACTCCGGGAGGTAGGAGGTGTCGGCGCGGACGTGGTCGGTGAGGACGAGCGTGGTGAGCCCGGCGGCCTCGGCGGCCTTCACGACGGCGCCGAGGGGGTCGTGCCCGTCGGAGAAGGCGGTGTGGGTGTGGAGGTCGGTGCGCAGCGGGCCGGGTCCCTCCGGGGTCTGCCCGGCCGCTGCCGCGCCGGTCACGCCGGCGCCTCCCGGTCCCCTTGGGCGCCCGGCCGGGCGGCTTCGGTGACGTCGCCCATGTCACCGAGCTCGCGCGGGGCGAGGACGACGTCCTGCCAGTGGCGGACGACGGCGGTCTCGCGGTGTGCGATCCGCTCCGGCATCGGGACGCCGAGCAGCGCGGCCACGGCCCACCTCGGCATGTCCACCCCGGCGGCCACCGTCAGCGACATGCCGCCCGGCGGGCGCGGGTTGACCTCCAGGAGGGCCGCCTTCCCGGCCCGGTCCTCGCGGACCTGTACGTTGAGGACGCCGCGCAGCCCGAGGGTGCGGACGGTGTCCTCGGCGAGCCCGGACAGGTCCGGCAGGTCGAGGACGCGGCCGGCGACGACGATCCCCGAGTCGGTCTTGTCCCGGGCGCGCGGCACCGCGGCCACCACCCGGCCGTCGCGGTCCGTCAGGACGTCGACGGAGTACTCGGTGCCGGGCAGGAACTCCTGGAGCAGGTAGGAGCCGTCTTGCGGGAGCCCGGCCAGCTCGTCCGCCGCGTGCACGACGACGATGCCGCGCGAGCCGGAGCCGGTGCGCGGCTTGGCGACGGCGGGGAAGCCGCCCTCGGGCCGGGTGGCGCCCGGCGAACCGACGAGCCGGGTGTCCGGGAGTCGTACCGCGCCCTGGCAGGCTTCGGCGAGCCGCCATTTGTCCAGGCAGGTCTCCAGCGCCTCGGCGGGCGAGACGAGGACCCTGACGCCCGCGGCGTCGAAGGCGTCGACGGCGTGGGCCAGCGCCACCAGTTCGGCGTCCACGGTCGGCACCAGGACGTCGATCGCGTGCCGCTCGCACAGCCTCAGCACGGCCTCGGCGTAGCCGGGTGCGGCACCGGGCGGCAGCAGCATCCGGTAGGCGCGCGGGACGAGGTACAGGCCCGCGCCGTTGGGGTCGAGGTCCGCCGCGTACCGCTCGGCCGCCCCGTCGAGGGCACGCAGGAAGCACACCCCGGAAGGCCCTCCGGCGCCCGTGACCAGGACCCGGGGCGGCCTGCCGAGCGGCCGGGAGAGGTCCGGCGCCCCCGTGGAACCGGGCTCAGGCGTAGTCGGCGTGGTAGTAGCCGAGGGGCGTTCTGTCATGGACGAGCTCCAGGGGTTCGGCGTAGCGGGTCTGGGAGAAGCGACCCCAGTAGCGGGCGGTGGAACGCAGCAGGTCCTGGTCGAGGTACCAGCGGGTGGACGCCTGCGAATCGTGGGCGCCGATGGCGGCGAGCTTGGCCGCCACGTCCGCCTCGTTCAGTTCGATGAACCGGTTCGGCCGGTAGGCGGTGGTGGCGGAGGGCGACTGGTAGCAGCCGAGCCGGGGCACCTTGCGGCTGGCCACGAGCGTCGCGCGGTGCACGGCCCGGTGGTCCTGGTGGGTGTCGCTCTCGGAGTGCACGAGGACGACGTCGGGCGAGGCGAGATCCACCGCGCGTTCGACGGCCTGGACGGTGCTGCGGTCGTCGACCATCGAGCCGTCCGGCAGATTCTCCATCAGCAGGCGGGCGCCCAGCACCTCGGCGGCACGGTGTGCCTCCTTCCGGCGCCGTACGGGATCGCCACCGCCGCCGCCGCCGGACAGGGTGAGGACGGTGACGTCCCATCCCGCGTGCGCACGGCGGTGGATGGTTCCGCCGACGCCGATCTCCACGTCGTCCGGGTGGGCGCCGACGACCAGCATGCTCAGCGAGGTCTGTCCCGCTCCTTCGACGCCCAGCGGGTCGGAGCGATCGGTGAGTGCCCTGGCCACGGCGGCGACCAGCCCGGTGTCGTCACTGCGCTCGACCAGGTCGGCCGCCCGGCCGCGCAGGGCGGCCACGGCGAGCCGGGCGCTGGGCGCGTCGTCGAGAAGGACCACGGGCACCCCGGGGCGCTGCAGTCGCCACCGGTCGAGAAGCTCGGTGAGGTCGTCCTCGTCCCGGCTGAGGCCGGTGTGCCACACGGCCACGTCCCAGAGGCCGACGGGAGCGGCCGGGTCGGCACCGGCCCGCAGAAGGGCGGCAGGAGAGCCGACGATGTGGACGGAGGCGGCGCCTTGAGCGCGCAGAGCTTCCGCCATCCTCGCCGCGATGACCGGGTCGCCCTCGCCGAGCAGGATGTCCGCCCCTTCGAGCGCGGCGTCAGCGTGCGCACCCCCACCATCCAATCGCCTCATTTCAGACATAAGGCGCATATTACCGAGTATCGAACGTCTCTCCCTCTGGACGGAGACCCACGGCACGGGTCCTCCACTCGGACGCGCCTTCCCGAGGCGGCGGCGACGTCGGGTCCGGCGAGGCGGCTCGTCGCGCTCTCGCCGCGTCGCGTGACCGGCCGGCGCCGCCGTTTCCCATGAACCCGGGGCGACCGATGAGCGGGGCCGCCCGTGGCCTGATCACGCCCGCGGCGAACGCGGGTGCGCCTCCCGCCCGCGAAGACGGCGGCCTGCTCGTGGTCGACCACGACCATCCCCCACCGCTCCTGCTCACGCGCACCGGCGGGTGGAAGCCGACCGTGGGCTTCGTTCACTTCCCGGGAACGAAACCTGCCGGATCCTCACCCACCCCGACGCCCTGCCCGAAGGATGCTCACGCGGCAGACGTACGGTCGCGCCGGCTTCGACCTGCTACGGAAACGGGTCCTACTCGCCCGCCGAGCCGTCGGCTCCCGGGCGCAGATCGCGAATCGGGAACGTCGCAGGTGACGGGTGTGCCTCGCATCCCTCTTCCTGCAGTTCCTCCGGCAGCAGCGCCCAGGCGATGGCCTCGCCCGGAGCGATGTACGAGGGGTCGAGGTGGAACGTGGTCCTCGTTCCGTACGGCCTGGGCGCGGGGCACTCCTCCCAGGGACCGGCCGGAACCGCCCCGGCCAGCTCCTGGCGGTATCCCCGGCCGTCCAGCCAGACCTCGACGACCGTGCGGACGCTGAGCGCGGCGGCCGCTGCGGGAGCCCACCGGTCCTTGTCGAGCAGCGAACCGTAGAACCCGGGCAGGGGCCTTCCCCGCTCGTCGGCGCTGTGCGGTCGCTCGTCCTCCACCGTGAAGTCGAGGTCGGATGCGATCTCGACGCCGATCTGCCCATGCGTGCCGTCACGGTGGTGCATCGCGTCCCACACCACCCGCTGAAGCACCTCCGTCGGCAGCTCCACGCTGTCCCGCTCGACACGGAAGTACAGGGCCGGACGGGCCCGCACGTGCTCTTCGAACGCCATCACGCGAAGCCGATCGGCCGTGTAGCGCTCCACTCGCCCTCCCCCGTCACCCCTGCATTGGCCAAGGCCCGATCATGGCACCCGTTCACGGCACGCTCCACGTCACGCTCCACATGCTGCGGGGTGGCCGGCCGGCTGCTCGGTGACAGGGAGCGGTCCCCGCCCTGTGGGAAATCGGCCAGCACGAGGCCGCTCCTGTGCGCGGGGTGTCCGATTCCCTACTGGCGATGTGTGTGTGCCACCCGTGAAGATCCGTCCAGATCCGGTGGGACCTGTGTGACTGCCCTGTGTGCCGGGCGCGCTGCGTCTCGCGCGAGCAAGTCCTTTGTCGTGCACCACTGTTGAAGGGTCAGGGCTGGTTGATGGCCGGTCGGATATGGGTTCGCGAGCGTCTTCTCCCCTTGCTGCTGAGCTGCGCTCTGCTGCCGTCCCTCGTCTCCGCGAGCGCCGGGCTGAAGGCAGCCCCGGACCCCGAACCCGCTGCCCAGGCCCAGCCTCTGGGCGGCTGTGTGCCGGGGACCGAGGCGGTGGCCAGGGGCCCGCTCGCCAAGGAGGCCGCCCGTCCGACGAAGGCGTGGGTCACGCCCGGCACGGGGGTGACGAGCCGGGTGGAGCGGGACGGCGCCGAGGTGACACTGGCGCCGGAGGCGGTGGACCGCCCGACCGAGGTCGGCGTCCAGCCCCTGACGGACAGCACGCTGCCCGGCCTCGGCTCGGGTATGGACAACATGACCAAGGGCCCCCGCGGTTACCGCTTCACGCCGACCCCGCACACCTTCCAGGCCGACCTCACCGTCTCCCTGCCCTACGACCCGGCAGCCCTGAAGGCCTCCGGGTACACGCCCGCCGACGTCCGGACCTTCTACTTCGACGAGGCCACGGACTGCTGGCAGCCGCTGGAACGGATCGAGGTCGACGAGGAACGGCACCTCGTCGTCTCCCGCACCGACCACTTCACCGACATGGTGAACGCCGTCGTCACCGCGCCCGAGAGCCCCGAGCAGGTCGGCTTCGACCCGAACCGCATCCAGGGGATCCGGGCCGCCGACCCCTCCGCCGGCGTGAACCAGATCGCCGCGCCCGGCGCCAACGGGCAGGGCGACGCCCGTCTCGCGTACCCGCTGGAACTCCCCGGCGGGCGCGCCGCCCTCGCGCCCTCCCTGGCCGTGACCTACTCCTCGGCCTCCTCGGAAGGCTGGCTGGGAACCGGCTGGGACCTGACGGTGCCGTCGATATCCGTGGACACCCGCTGGGGCGTCCCGCGCTACGACGCCGCCCGCGAGACCGAGACGTACCTCCTGAACGGCGAGCAGCTCACCCCGGTCGCACACCGCTCGACGCCGGGCCCGCGCACGGCCGACAAGGTGTTCCACAAGCGGGTGGAGGGGGACTTCGCCCGGATCGTGCGGACCGGGGACTCCCCGGGGTCGTACGGCTGGGAGGTCACCGACAGGGCCGGTGTCCGGTACGTGTACGGCGGCGAGGGCGCGACGCTCGCGGACGACCGGGGCAACACCTTCTCCTGGGCCCTGCGCGAGGTACGCGACCCGCACGGCAACACCGTGCGCTACACCTACGCGACCGTCCGGGACGCGGGTGTCGCCGACGGAACGGTCGAGGGCCGCAACCTGTACATGAAGCGGATCGCCTACACCGGCCGCGGCGACTCCGACGGGCCGTACACCGTGACCTTCGTGCGCGACCGGGAGCTCGCCGAGCCGCGCCGCACGGACGTCGCCATCGACGCCCGCGGCGGCTTCAAGCGCGTGACCGCGGACCTGCTGCGGCGCGTGGAGGTGCGCTTCGAGGACAAGGCCGTACGGTCCTACGAACTCGCCTACACCACCGGCGCGTTCCACAAGACCCTGCTGAAATCCATCGAGCAGTTCGACGCCGACGGCACGTCGTTCAACCGCCACGACTTCGGCTACTTCGACGACATCAGGGACGCGACGGGCGCCTACCAGGCGTTCGCGAAGGTGGACTGGGCGACGCCCGACGACGACGTGCGCGACCGGTTCGTCGACGGCGTGAGGTCCGGCGCGGGCGAGGCCGGCGCGCTCAACGGCAACGGCTCCACCGGCGCGGGCGGACACCTGTACGTCGGCTACGGCTTCTCCGGCACGAAGTCCGGATCGATCGGCATCAAGGCGGGCTACAACCGGAACTCCGCCGAAGGCCTCCTCGCCCTCGCGGACGTGGACGGCGACAACCTGCCGGACAAGGTGTTCAAGGACGGCGACGGCTACGCCTTCCGCAAGAACCTCTCCCGCCCCGGCGGCACCCCGAGCTTCGCCGCCACCACCACCCCGCTGCGCGGCCTCCCCGGCATCCTCAGCGAATCGTCGAGCACCCGCACGGTCGGCATCGAGGGCTACCTGAGCGGCATCGCGGCCCAGCTCAACCACGTCGACACCCGGTCCACCACGCGCCGGTACTTCTCGGACGTCAACGCCGACGGTGTCGTCGACCTGGTCGACGGCCCGAACGTGCTCTTCGGCAGGGTCGGCACCGACGGCGCCGTCGCCTACGGAGCCGCCGCCGACACCCCCGTACCCATCGGCTCGGGCACGGTCGACACCGACGGCCTGCTCCCGGACCACACGGCCGAGCGCGAACGGCGCGACGCGTCGTTCCCCCTGGTCGACACCGTGCGCAGGTGGACGGCGCCGTACGACGGAACGGTACGCGTCTCCGGCGGCGTCGCCCTCAAGGCACCGGCGACGGCCGACGAGGGCTCGCCCGACGGCGTCCGCGTCGCGATCCAGCACGAGGACGCCGAGCTGTGGACCGCCCGCATCCCGGCCGGTGACCACGACGCCCGTACCCCCCAGGGCGTCGACGAGATCACGGTCGAGCGGGGACAGCACCTCTACTTCAGGGTCGGGTCCGTCTCCGACGGCACCGCGGACCAGGTCGCCTGGGACCCCGTCGTCACCTACACCGGTGACGAGGCCACCGACGCCAACGGCCTCTCCCTGCGCACCTACACGGCCTCGGGCGACTTCACCCTGGCGGGCCGCTCCGCCACCGTCGAGGTGCCGGAGGACGGTACCCTCCGCCTCTCCGGCGACGTGCGCGTGACCACCGCCCTCTCCGACGACGTCACCGTGCTGGTGACCCGCGACGGAGAGCCCGTCCTGGAGAAGCGCATCCCGGCGGGTGAGTCCGGCACCGTCTCCGTGAACGCCGACGTCCCCGTGACCAAGGGCCAGGACCTCGCGTGGCGGATCGCCGCCGACTCACCCGTCGACGCGACCGCCCTCGCATGGTCGCCACGAGCCGCCTACACCTCGACGCCCACCCCCTCCGGCCCCGCCGCCACCGACGAACGGTTCGGCGCGGAGTTCCACCCGCCCTACGACATCGCCACCTACGAGGTGACGGGCGCGTCCGCACCCCAGCGGGCGTACCCCGCCCCGGGCGGCACCTTCACCGTCACACCGCGGATCGCCGTCCCTGACGGCACCACCGGCCAGGCGGTCCTCACCGTCAAGAAGCGCGGAGCGCTGCTAGCCAAGCGGACCATCCGGCTGGGCGAGGCCGACGCGACGCCGCTGGAGGTCACGGCCGCCGCGGGCGAGGCGCTGTACTACGACGTGACCTTCACCGACGCCGCCGTGGCGGCGAAGGTGACCGGCGCGCACGTCACCCTCGCCGGCGAGTCCCTTCCGGCCACCGTCCACGCCCCGGCGGCGGAGGGCGTCTTCGCCCGGACCCACCGCGGCTGGTCGGTCGTCGGCTACAACGCGCACAAGGAGAAGGCCGCCCGCCCCGTGGACCAGGCCGCCCTCGCGGTCGACGTCGAGGACCTGGCCGAGCAGCTCCCCAAGGCCGTGGATCCGGCCAAGGACCGCGACGCCTTCGCGGCCGACCCCAAGGTCACACCCCCGAACGTGGTGCCCTTCACCCCGGACGGCGAGCACGGGCGCTGGAGCGCGGGCGAGTTCCTCTGGGTCGCTGCGGACACCGCCTCCAGCTCCCGCTTCGGCGGCCCCACCCTCGGCCTGCCCGACCCGGCCCAGCTCGCCTCGGCGCACGCCGTGCCGCGGGTGTCCCGCAACGAGCAGATCTCGCTGACCGGCAGCATCGGCGGGGACGTCGGCAGCGCTGGCGGCAGCGTGGCGACCGGCACCTCCCACGCCGAGCTCGACTACCTCGACATGAACGCCGACGGATTCCCCGACGTGGTCGGCGCCAACGGCATCCAGTACACCGACCCCACCGGCACCCTCGGCGCCACGCGGGGCGCGGTGCCCGGCGGCGCGGTGCGCACGACCGACACCAAGACCGGTAACGCCAGTGCCGGAAGCGCCGCCCGCACCATCACCACGGGCCGCGGCCACGCCGACCCGTCGGCCGCGGGCTCGGCCAACACCTCCTCCTCCGGCAACGACATGCCCCCGCTCGGCATCGGGGGCAACCTCGGCACCAGCGCCTCGGACACGGAGTCCGACCTCCTCGACATCAACGGCGACGGCCTGCCCGACCGGGTGTACGAGGACGGCCGCGCGGCACTCAACCTCGGCTACCGCTTCGCCGCCCCCGAACCGTGGCCCGGCGGCAGGCTGAACGAGGGCTCGGGCACCTCGTCCGGCCTCAGCCTCGGCTTCAACACCGACTTCTACGGCTTCGGCGGAGGCGCCTCCTTCGAGCAGGACGCGTCCCGCACGAAGGGCTCCCTCGCGGACGTCAACGGCGACGGCCTGACCGACCGGGTCCTGGCGGGCAGCCCGATCCGGGTCGCGCTCAACACGGGCAACGGCTTCGCCCCGTACGTGCCGTTCCACGGCAGCCTCTCCGGCCTGAGTGCCGACTCCCACGCCACGCTCGGCGGGGGCGCCTACTTCAGGATCTCCTTCGGCACCCCCGTCACCGGCTACCTCGTCATCAACCCGGGGTTCAACGTCTCCAAGGGGACCTCCCGCTCGGAGCAGACGCTCCGCGACCTCGACGGCGACGGCCTCGCCGACCACCTCGCCTCCACCAAGGACGACGAGCTGACGGTCGCGGCGAACCGCACGGGCCGCACGAACCTCCTCAAGTCCGTCGCGCGCCCCCTGGGCTCGCGCATCGACCTCGACTACACCCGCGACGGCAACACCTACGACCAGCCCGGCTCGCGCTGGCTGCTGACGAAGTCCACCGTCCACGACAACCTGCCGGGTGACGGCCCGGACGCCCAGGAGGTCTCCTTCACGTACGAGGGCGGCGTGTTCGACCGCCGCGAGCGCGAGTTCCGCGGATACGCGAAGGTCGCGACCTCGCAGGCCGGCACCCGGACCTCGACCACGGAGTACGAGACGGGCAGCCACTACACCAACGGCCTCGTGAAGCGGCAGACGGTCGCCGACTCCACGGGCGCCCTGTTCACCGAGACGGTGAACACCCACGCCCTGCGCGACGTGACCACGGGGACGGCCGGCGACGCCCGCTCCCTCCACGCCACGCTCTTCCCGCACGTGGTGAAGTCGGAGACCCGCTGGTACGAGGGCGCGGCGGCGCCCGGCATGAGCACGGCCGTCGAACAGTCCTACGACGACTTCGGCAACGTCACCCGCACCCTCGACCACGGCGAGCCGGGCACGACGGCGGACGACGTCGAGGCCCTCACCGAGTACAGCGCCTGCCCCGACAGCCACATCGTCGGCACGGCCGTGGCGATCCGGGTCCGCGGCGGCGGAAAGCCGATGCGGTCCCGTTCGGCGGACGTCGACTGCGCGACGGGTGACGTCACCCGCACGACGGCGAAACTCGCCGACGGCACCGAGTCCGTCACCGACCTCACGTACTTCGAGACGGGAGCGCTCCGCTCGGTCACGGCACCGCGGAACCACCGCGGCCAGCGGTACGAGCGCGCGTACACGTACGACGCCCCCACGGGCACCTACGTCACCTCCACCACGGACAGCTTCGGCTACGCCTCCTCGGCCTCCTACGACCTGAGGTTCGGCGCGGAGACCGAGTCCACGGACATCAACGGCCAGAAGGTCCGCACGACCTACGACTCCGTCGGTCGCGTCGACACGGTGACGGGCCCGCACGACCACGGCGCCGGCCGCCCGACGATCGCGTTCGCCTACCACCCCGAGGCGGAGGTCCCCTACGCGCTCACCCGTCACCTCGACCGGACGTCCGACGGCTCGGTCGAGGACGACACGATCGACACCGTCACCTTCGCCGACGGCCTGGGCCGCGTGGTCCAGACGAAGAAGGACGCGGCCGTCGACGGCCAGGACGTCATGACGGTCTCGGGCCGCACGGTCTTCGACGCGCTGGGCCGGGTGGCGAAGCAGCACTACCCGGTGACGGAGCCGAAGGGCGCGGAGAACACGACGTTCCGCACCACCTTCGACACGGTCCGCCCGACGACGTTCACGTACGACGTCCTGGACCGCCCGCTGCGCACGAACCTGCCGGACGGCACGGTGTCACGGCTGACCTACGGCTTCGGAGAGGACCGGACGGGCGAGACCCGCTTCGAGACGGTCGCCACGGACGCGAAGGGCAACGAGACCCACGCCTACGCGGACGCACGGCAGCAGAAGACCGCGGTCAGGGAACCGGGAGCGAAGACGGGCGAAGCCTCGATCTGGACGTCCTACGCCTATGACCCCCTGGGCCAGCTGACGAAGGTCGAGGACGACAAGCGCAACACGACCACGACCGGGTACGACGACCTCGGCCGCCGCACGGTCGTCGACTCCCCGGACGCGGGCCGCACCACGACGGCCTACGACCCGGCGGGCAACGTCACCCAGGTGATCACCGCGAACCTCGCGGCGCAGGACAAGGCGGTCACGTACACGTACGACTTCAACCGCCTGGAGCGGATCAGCTACCCCGTCTTCACCGAGAACGACGTCCGCTACACCTACGGCGCCCCCGGCGCCGCCGGGAACGCGGCCGGCCGCCTGACGAAGGTGGAGGACGCGGCGGGCGAGGTGACGAGGAGCTACGGCCCCCTGGGCGAGGTGACGCAGGAGACGAGGATCCTGCCCGCGCCGGGTCCGAGGACGCGCGCGTTCACCACGGCCTACCGCCACGACAGCTTCGGCCGGGTCCTGTCCCTCACCTACCCGGACGGCGAACAGCTGGCGTACACGTACGACAGCGGTGGCGAGGTCACGGCCGCCGCCGGCACGAAGAACGGCTTCACCTACCCGTACCTGAGGACGCTGACGTACGACAAGTTCGGCCAGCGCAGCCGCATCGAGCTCGGCAACGGCACGACCACGACGTTCACCCACGACGCCGAGGACCGCCGCCTGGCCACCCAGCAGGCGAAGCTCCCGACGGGCTACGCCTTCCAGAACCTCTCGTACACCTACGACGAGGTCGGCAACCTGACCCGCCAGGAGAACGCCACCGAACTGCCCACCGGCGCGGACGCCCCGAAGCTGGGCGGACCGACGGTCCGGACATACGCCTACGACAACCTCTACCGCCTCACCGAGGCCGGCGGCTCGTACCGCTTCGCGCACAACAAGACCGACACCTACGCGATGTCGATGGCGTACGACACGATCCACAACATCACGACGAAGGCCCAGAGCCACGGGATCACCGTCGGGAGCAACAACACCCAGCCCCAGCGGGACACGACCTACACCCACGGCTACACCTACACGCCCGGCCGCCCCCATGCCCCGACCCGCATCGGCGGGGAGTCGCTGACCTACGACGCGAACGGCAACCTCACCGACAACGTCTCGGACGCTCCCGGCAACCCCCGCCGCCAGCAGATCTGGGACGAGGACAACCGCCTGGCCTGCGTCCACGACACCTCCAGGAACCAGACCCAGCCCCAGGCCCCGTCCGCGTGCACGACCCCGGGCAAGCCCCCGACGGTCCGCTTCCTGTACGACGCGGACGGCAGCCGCGTCGTGAAGGACGGCGCCCAGACGACCCTCTACCCGAACCAGAACTACTCGGCCCGCAACGAGACGGAGTTCAAGCACGTCTTCGTCGGCACGACCCGCATCGCCACGAAGACGTCGAAGCCCGGCAACGCCTACGAGAAGGACCAGTTCTACTACCACGGCGACCACCTGGGCTCGACGACGTACGGCACGGACGGCACCGGCCGCCTGGCGGAACACCTCGACTACTTCCCTTCGGGCGAGGTCTGGATCGACGAGAAGCCGGGCGAGAAGAACCCGTACCAGTTCACCGGCAAGGAACTGGACGAGGAAACCGGCTACACGTACCACGGCGCCCGCTACTACGACCCGAGGTCGGGCGTGTGGCAGTCACCGGACCCGGCCCTGGGCGACTACCTGAACGGCGAGACCAACAGCGGCGTCTACAGCCCGGTCAACCTCGCGCTCTACGCCTACGGCAGGAACAACCCCGGCAACTACACCGATCCGACCGGCGCCTCGTGGGTGCGAGGCACGGCGAACCAGGTCGGCGGCGTGTTCGTCGGCTTCGGGCAGGCGGCCTGGGAGGCCGGCTCCGGAGCGGTCTCGGGTGCGTGGAGTGCCGCGAAGGCCGGATACAACTGCGCCGGGGACGTCGGAGCCTGTGCCACCGCGGTGCGGGACACCGCGTCCTCCGTGGGAACGGCGGTGTGGAACGACCCGGTCGGTGTCGCCAAGGCCGTCGGTGCCGCGGCCTGGGACGAGGCGACCGGCGAGATCCGCAACGAGTGGAGCCAGGGCAACTACGGAAAGGCCATCGGCCGCGGGGCCTTCGGGGCCGTGGAGGCCGTCTTCGGGGCGAAGGGCCTGAACAAGATCGCCAAGGTGGGCCTTCCGCCGTGCAAGAACAGCTTCACGCCCGGCACCGAGGTCGTGATGGCGGACGGCTCCGGCAAGCCGATCGAAGAGCTGGAACCCGGCGACCTGGTTCTGGCCACGGACCCCGAGACGAACACGACGGAGGCCAAACCCGTCACCGCCCTGATCTCCGGCGAAGGCGAGAAGCACCTCGTGAAGATCACCGTCGACACCGACGGCCCCGCCGGCGAGCGGACGGCCGCCGTCACCGCCACCGACAACCACCCGTTCTGGATCGAGTCGCTCCGCGGCTGGCTCGACGCCGAGGACCTGCGTCCGGGGATGGGGCTGCGCACCGACAAGGGCGCGTCCGTCGCGGTCGTGGCGGTGGAGGAGCGGACGGCGCCGCGGCAGCGGGTGCACAACGTCACGGTCGCGGACCTGCACACGTACTACGTGCTGACGGGTGGGACCCCGGTCCTCGTCCACAACTGCGGCGGAGCCGTGCCGCAACACCCGTCGACGTGCAACTGCGCGAACGGCGGCATACCGCAGGTGAGGAACGGCAAGCTCGCCGGCGGCGTCCACCCGGTCACCGGCGTCCCGTTCGACACGCAGGGATTCCCCGACTTCTCCGCCTGGCGCCACCCGCAGGTCGCGGACGTCCGGATCCAGCTCACGGGAGACAGGAAGAAGGACTTCGCGCTGGCCAACAAGGCGTCAGGGCTACGGGGGACCCCGGAAGGCTGGACCTGGCATCATCACCAGGACAGCGGGCTCATGCAGCTCGTCGACCGGGACATCCACGCCGAGACGGGCCACACCGGAGGATTCTGATGACGGAGGAGCTGTTCGACGACAGCGACTACTACACAGGCCCTCGGCTCGACAAGGAGATGGTCCGTCGAGCCGAGGAGGACCTGGGGGTACGGCTGCCGGACAGCTACGTCGAGACGCTCCTCCTCCGCAACGGCGGCACCCCGCGGCGCCGCTGCTACCCGACGCCGTTCCGCACGTCGTGGGCCGAAGACCACTTCGAGATCAGCGGCATCCGTGGAATCGGCGGAGCCCGGGGGATCGACGCCCGGTCCGGAGGGGGAAGCGCCTACCAGATCGAGGAATGGGGATACCCGGACATCGGAGTGGTGATCTGCGACACCCCTTCGGCCGGCCACGACACGGTGATGCTGGACTACTCCGAGTGCGGACCGTACGGCGAACCCGCCGTGGCGTACATCGACGAGGACCGTGTGCCGCGGCGGGTGGCGAGGTCGTTCGCCGAGTTCCTCCAACGACTGGAGCAGACCCGCGAGTAGGCGCGGGGGCGAGCACCGGACGGCTCCCGGCCGGCGCCCGGCCGGACCCAGGTGATCGGCATGCCCCGGGCCTGCGCCACCGGGCAGGCCCGGACACTCGGTGACGGCGTGGGCCGGCAACCCTGGGACGACAAGTACTGCGCTTCCCGGGGCCTGCCTGATCCGGCGCCCTCCCGCGCGGGACGCCGTTGCCCGGTAGCACCCGAAGTCTTGTATGGTTTCTCGCGAATCATCCAGAGGGGTGGAGGGACCGGCCCTACGAAGCCCCGGCAACTCCCCGGTCGACTCGGCGTTCCATGATCGCCGCGCGTCGTCGGGATCAGTGCCAACTCCGGCCCGCGCCAACGTGGCGCGGGAAAAGATGAGGAGACACGGTGCTCTCTGTGCTGCCTTTCACCCCGGCCCTGTCCCGCCCGGGCTTTCCGCGTACCCGTCTCGTGATCGTCGCGGCATTCCAGCCGACCGCCTCGGCTCTTTCCCGCTGATCATTCCTGCCCTCTCTCCCCCGGGCGAGGTCTCTGCGAGCCATGGCTCGCAGATCGAGACTGGAGTACCCCCTTTCATGAGCATTTCGGTCATTTCCAGTGGTGTGGGCGTCCTCGACAAGGCAGCGGTGATCCTCGACGCACTGGCGTCGGGCCCGGCCACTCTTGCCGGGCTGGTCGCCTCCACCGGCTTGTCACGGCCCACGGCCCACCGACTCGCCCTCGCACTCGAGCGCCACCGTCTGGTCGGCAGGGACCTGCAGGGCCGCTTCGTCCTCGGCCCTCGGCTCGGCGAGCTCTCGGCCGCCGCGGGCGAGGACTGCCTGCTGGCCGCCGCCGGCCCGGTCCTCACCTCCCTCCGGGACACCACCGGCGAGAGCACGCAGCTCTACCGGCGCCAGGGCGAGATGCGCGTCTGCGTCGCCACCGCCGAGCGGACCGCCGGCCTGCGCGACATCGTGCCGGTGGGGTCCGCGCTTCCCATGAAGGTCGGCTCCGCCGCCCAGATCCTGCTGGCCTGGGAGGAACCCGAGCGCTTCTACGAAGGTCTGCAGGGTGCCCGCTTCACGGCCGCCGCCCTCAGTGGCGTACGGCGCCGGGGCTGGGCCCAGTCGATCGGAGAACGCGAACCCGGCATGGCCTCCGTCTCGGCACCGGTCCGCGACTCGTCCCAGCGTGTCGTCGCCGCCGTCACGATCAGCGGCCCGATCCAGCGCCTCACCCGAAACCCCGGTGTCCGGCTCGCGCAGGCCGCCGTCGACGCGGCCGACCGCCTCACCGAAGCCGTCTCGCACCCCTGACCCCGCCAGCACGACGTGGCGGCCCTGGCTCTCCCCCGCCCGCCCGAGCCACCGCCCGGCTCCTCGGCCACACCGTTCGCGCCGCAGCACGCACCCGAAGGAGAGGACGTACGTGGAAGACCGCATGCGGCAGGAACAGGCGAGTCCCGCCGCGCGAAAGCGCGTCCAGGACAGCTTCGTCCTGCAGGACCCGACGTCCCACCTCGGTGCACGGATCACCCACATCGGCACCGTCCTCAAGCCCGGACGCCCCCTGACCGTCTGCCGGCTGGATGTCTACGGCGTGCAGGCCGACGGCTCCCGCAAGCTCGTCGCCGACGGCCGGCAGACCCTGATCCGCGTCGCCAGGACCGCCCGGTGAGCCCCCGACCGGCCCCTCCCGTCCTGCCGTCGTGGCTGACGTGGTGGCAGCGGCCCTTCCCCGACGCCAACACCCTCCTGCTGCCCGGACGGCAACCGGCCCTCGTCGACAGCGGCTTCGTCGGCCACGCCGACGAGACAGCCGCCTGGGCCCGGGCGAACGCCGGGACCATCGACCTGGTCGTCAACACCCACTGGCACTCCGACCACGTCGGGGGCAACGCCCTCCTCCAAGCCGGGGGCGCCGCCATCGCCGCGGGCACCCCGGAGGCCGAGCCGATCTCCCGCCGGGACCCGGGCTGCTGCGCCGCCGAGTACCTGGACCAGCCGGTCGCCCCGTACACCGTGGACGTCCCGCTCGAGGACGGCCGGCTCCTACGGCTGGGCGATGCCGACTGGGAAGTCGTCCGCACCCCCGGCCACACGCCGGGCCACCTGGCGTTGTGGCAGCCGGAGGAGAGGCTGCTCGTGGTCGGTGACGCACTGTCGGACTACGACGTCGGCTGGGTCAACCTCGCCCTCGACGGCCCCGACGCGGCCGACACCGCACTGGCCTCGCTCAAGCGGATGGCCGACCTCGATCCGCGCCTGATACTCCCCTCCCACGGCCCGATCCCCACCGACCCCGCAGCCGCGTTCGCCGCCGCCCTGCGCCGTGCCCAGCGGCTCGTCGACGACCCGGCCGGAGCGGTCTGGTACGGCGCACGGCGGATCTTCGCCTTCGCCCTGATGATCCGCGACGGGATTCCGGCCGACGAGGTCGAGCCGTACCTCCACGCCCGTGCCTGGCTGACCGACGCCGCCCGCCTCCTGGACGTGACCCCCGAGGACCTCGCCGCCGAACTGGTCACCACCATGCTCGGCAGCCGTGCCGTCGTCCTGCGCGACGGCCGCCTCCGCGCCGCCGCCGACCACGCTCCCGTGGCGGCCGAGACGCTCCGTGTGCCGTACCCGCGGGCTTGGCCGGGCACGGGGCCGCGCTGAGCGCGGGGCGGGAGGGATCCCTTCTCAGTCGGGCAGGCCCCAGAAGGAGCCGTGCAGGCCGACCTCGGCGAAGTAGGAGGCCGCGGCGGCGGGGTCACGGCGGACGTAGCCCGCGTCCAGGCGTCCGGTGTACCAGTCGCCGGCGAAGCGCCACAGCGTGGGCAGGTCCATGACGTAGCCGCGCTCGTGCCCCGTCCTGTGCAGCCAGGTGTCGACGCAGTCGGTGGAGCAGAACAGGCGCTGGTTGCCGCAGGTGCGCACGACGTCGTCCCAGGCCCGGTTCATCGGGGTGAGGAAGTGGGCCACCTGGTCGCCCTTCGGGGGTGCCTCTCGGCCGACCACCCAGGCGTGCGGGGTGTCGCAGGCCGGGCAGCGGGTCGCGACCAGTACGTCGGGTTCGTCCTTCAGCAGGTGGGGCAGGGCGAACGAGTCCCAGGCGCACCCGCCCCACCACAGGGTGTGCGCGCCCATGACGGAGAAGCCGAGCGGCACGGAGGCGAACGGGTGGGCCATCACGACGCGGTCGCCGTCCTTCGGATCCAGGACCAGATCGTGGCGCGTGTGGAGGGTGCGCAGTTCCTGGCGCACGCGGTCGGGAGCGAGCGCGGTGAGTGCGGCGGTCTCCGGGACGCTCGGAGCCCGGCCTGTGCGTGCGAAGCCGTGGTAGACGGCCAGGCGGACCCTCTCCGTCCCGTCGAGGCTCATCGGTACTGTCGAGGCGTTCTCGGTCATTCCTGTGGTTCCTTCGCTGATGGAGGCGATGGGTCCAGCGTGCGCCCTGGGCACGGGCAGGGGCTTGAACGCTCGTGCGGGACAATGGGGGCATGACGTCTTCCGGGGAGCGCGCCGCCTACTGGCGGGTTCCCGGGCTCGCGCTGGAAGCCCTGGACGCCCGCTTCGAGCGGTACGCGTATCCGATGCACGCCCACGACACGTACTCGTTCGGAGTGACCGATCACGGTGCGCAGTCCTTCGTGTGCCGGGGAGGGCGGCACGTCAGCGCGGCCGGGCTGGTCATGGCGTTCAATCCGGACGACCCCCACGACGGGCGGTCGGCCGTCCACGACGGCTACCGCTACCGGATGCTGCACCTCGGCGAGGACCACGTCCGGGAGGTGCTCGCCGACGCGACGCCCGGCACATCCGGGCTGCCGCTCTTCGCCACCCCGGTCGTGGACGACCCGGCCCTGGCCCGAGCCGTCGCCCGCCTCCACACCGCGGTCACCGGGAAGGCACCCCGCCTCGTCGTCGAGGAACGCCTCACCGCCGCCGTGCTGGCGCTGAGCCGTCACGCGTCGACGAGGCCGGCACCGCTGCCGGAGCGCCCGGGCCGGCTGGACCTGGCAGCCATGGAGCGGGCCCGGCGTCTGCTGCGGCAGCGGTTCGCCGAGAACCTCTCCGCCGACGACCTGGCGCGGGCGGCCGGATGCAGCCGCTTCACGTTGTACCGGGGCTTCCGCGCGGTGTACGGCTTCGCCCCCAGCGACTACCAACGTGATCTACGGCTGCGCCGAGCCCGCGCACTCCTGGCCGAGGGCATGGCACCGGCGACAACGGCCGTCGAGACCGGCTTCGCCGACCAGGCCCACCTCACCCGCTGGTTCACCCGCACCTACGGCGTCACCCCCGCCGCCTACCGCGCAGCGTGACGCCCTCGGTGCTGCCGCCCTCGACTCACGACACCCGCCAGGGTCCCAGCCGAGTGTCGTCGGCAGAGGCGGTGTGCCCTCGCCGACGGCGCCTTCCCGCGTCCCGGAACGATCGATCTGGATGGCGCTGCCGCCCTCCTCGGACACCATGCCGTGCTGCCCGGCGTGTCGGCGTTCTCGGGCAGGCGGGAGGGCGCGACGTCCGGGCTTCAGGCGGAGGTCGTGGGGTCTCCCTCGCCCCAGGCGAGGCCGGGGCCTCGGTCCAGGCGACGGATGGCGTCCATGTCGGCATCCTCGATCCGAAGGGACAGGACGTCGAGGTTCTGTCGCATGCGGTCCGGGTCGGTGCTCTTGGGAAGCACCGGGTAGCCGTTCTGTACACCCCAGCCCAGGAGGAACTGGGCCTCGGTCACTCCGTACTTGTCCGCCAGCTTCTTGAAGGGGTGGTCGGGCCGCTCACCCTCGGCGCGCATCTCCTCGGTCTTTCCGCTCGCGTGGCCCGGGGCCGTTCGCCAGGTGGAGAGCGGGGCGAGGCTGCTGTAGGCGACGGGCATGATGCTCTTGTGGTGCAGGTAGGCGACCAGTTCGGGCTTCTGGGACCAGGGGTGCAGTTCGATCTGGTTGGCGTGCGGGACGGGAAGCCCCGCCTCGATCAGCTCGTCGATGTGTGTGGCGTTGAAGTTCGAGACACCGATCGCCCTCGCCTTGCCGTTCTCGTACGCCTCGGCCAGCGCCTGCCACTGCTCCAGGCGCTGCTCGCGCCCGAAGGGGGCGTGGATGAGGTAGAGGTCGACCTGCTCCAGCCCGAGCCGTTCGAGGCTTTCGTCCAGGGAACGGGCGGCCTCCGCGCCGGTCTTGTTGCGCTCCTGCGTCAGCGGCCACAGCTTGGTCGTGACGAAGATGTCGTCGCGTTCGAGACCTGCCTGCCGCACGCCACGGCGCAGACCTTCGCCAACTCCGGTCTCGTTCTCGTAGACCTCGGCCGTGTCGACGTGCCGATAGCCGGCGACCAGGGCGGTCTCGACGGCGGCGGCGGCCTCGTCGTCCGGGATGAGGTAGGTGCCGAAGCCGACCAGGGGGATCCTGACCCCGGGGGTCAACTCGCGCTCGTGCGTGGTCGTCATGGTGGCTCCTTGCCGGTGCGGTGGTGTCGCGTGGTGGTGTCGCAATGATCGTCTCCATGCTGAGGCATGGCGGCCTCTCCTACGTCTGCGACATCGTGGAGGAAGCGTTCGGCACCACGGCCCGCAACGTCGACTGCGTGCCCGAGGGCCGCGCCTTTCAATCGTCACGAGGGTCTGGTGCTCGTCCTGGGCGGGCAGAGTGCGGTCCGTCGGAACGTCAGAACCACTTCCACGGCTTCAGCGTGCGGTCCCAATCGATCTCGTCGGGGTCCAGGGTGAGGTTGTCCGTGACGTAGTCGTACGCGGCCTCGGGAGCGTGGACGATGGCGTCGCCCACCGCGACCGCCGCCGCGGCGCCGGCGCCGAGAACCCTCGAGCCGGTCGCCTCCTCGACCCAGGACCCGGCATCCAGGCACATCTCCTGATCGACGTAGTTCTCGTAGAGGTTGGTGCCGATGCGCACCCCGATCACGCCCGAGCTCACCACGGCCGCGGGGGCGCCCAGCCAGCGGCCGGCGCTGAGGAGCGTGCTCGACTCGGCGGCGATGCCGCCGAGCTCCAGGGCCCCGCCCAGGTACGCGGAGGTACCGACCGCGGCGCCCGCGTAGTCTCCTTCGCGCAGCGCGTCGCCGACCGAGGTCAGCGACCCGAAGGTGCCGCCGGCCAGGTTGTAGTGTCCGAACGTGCGCATCGTCGTGCGATAGCCCTGACGGTTCCAGAATCGGTTGAGGTCACGCTCGCGGGCCACGCCTCCGGCCGAGGTGTCCAGCGGCGCCCCGTTCCTCACCTGCGCGGCCTTCACCTTCTGCGCCCGGCTGCCCTGAGAGCTGTTGAGGGAGTAGTCCTGCACGCGGTGGTCCTGGGGCCGCACGCGGTCGGCGCCCGGTGCGAACCGGCCCGGCCTGCCGCGGATGATGTGCTGGAGCTCGACGACGTGGTCGATGGCGGTGCCGGAGGGCCTGCGTCCTCCAGGCAGTGAGGCTTCGAACGCGTCTCGCAGCGACCGGTTCGCCCGGCGGATGTCGGTGGTGGAGGTCTTCATGCCGGGCGGCCGCGACCGGATTCCGACACCTCGGTCCACCGGGTCGTTGATCCGCCGACGGTAGGCACGGATCTTCTGCCGGTCGAAGTTGTCGGGAACCGCGAGAGTGAATCCCTCCGGGTTCCGGTAGGCGAGTTCGGCCCCGAGTTTGGCCGCGACCTGCGGATGTTCCTCGCGGCTCTCGGTTCCCAGAGGATCCCTCAGGCCGAGCGGGTCGTTGCGCGTGTACGTGTAGAGGTTGGTGCCGTCGACGAAGCCGTGCGGGTCGCGCTGGAGGAAGCGGCCGGTGTCCGGGTCGAAGGTCCGGTGCTCGGCGTGGTAGGCACCACTCGCTCCGGCCCGGCGCATCCCCCCGTAGAAGAAGATGTTGTCGTCGCCGGGCGGCACGGGTGTCAGCATCCGGCCGAACTCGTCGTAGCGGTACGCACCGCGCACGACCGCGCCGTCGTGGACGACCCGCACGGAGCGCGTGAGGTCGTGCAGCAGGAGGCCCTCCGCGCCGCCGCTGGAGGTCAGCAGGTACTGGTCGCCGTGGTCCGCGCTCACCACACTGCGCCGCAGACCGCTGTCGGTGTGCTCTTCGACGACCTGGCGCCCGTCGTAGAGCACCACCCGTGCTCCGGTGTCGGACCGCTCGGCGCAGATCCGGCCGAAGGCGTCACGCAGGAACCGGGTCTCGCTGCCCGTGGCCTTGTCGCGCATTCCGACCAGCTGGTCGCGGAAGTCGTAGCGGTAGTCGAAGCCGGCGTCCTCGGTCCGATTGCCGTTGGCGTCGTGGGCCATCGGTCGGCCGTCGACGTGTGTGTACTGGTCGACGGCGTTGGGCTGGTAGCTGTGCGGCCCGCTGCTGGTGCGTGCCGTCAGACGGTTGCCCACCGTGTCGTAGGTGTAGTCGGCGCTCGGCGTGCCCCCGGCTGCGAGGAGGGTGTCGACCTCGGACTGCCGGTCGGGCACCGGGTCGGGCACCGGGGTGGCGGGTGCCATGAGGGAGGTCAGGTCGGGCGGCGTTCCCACCGCCCCGTCCCGGACGGTCGTCAGCCGGCCCAGCGAGTCGTAGTCGAAGTACCGGTCCAGGAGGGGTCCCTGACCGGCCTCCGCGCGTCGGCGGACCCGGCCCTCCGGGTCGTAGAGCATCTCCTCGCGCAGGATCTCGGCGGATCCGAGCCTGTGCCGGACTTCCACCGCTCGTCCGCTGAAGTCGTAGCCGTAGGTCGTGACGGGCCCGTTTCCACGGGTGACGCGATGCGGCCGGAGGCCCTGGTACTCCACGGTGGCGACGGTGACGGCATCCGGTGTGCCGCCGTCTCCCGGATAGTCCCGTCCCCGGTCGGTCTGTGCTACCCGTACCACCCGGTCCAAGGCGTCCCGTTCGAAGGCCAGTCGTCTGCCCGAGGGGTACGTCAGGGCGGTGACCGCGCCGGTGTCGCTGGTCTCGCGGGTGAGGACGAACTCCCGCTCCGCCGGGTCGCCGGTGGCTGTGAAGGAGACCGTCTCGCGCAGCGCCGCCAGCGAGTCGTGGTCGACCCGTGTCACGGCGTAGTCATTGGCGGCGACCGTGACCCGGCCCAGGGCGTCGTAGTCGAAGCGGGCCTGGAGGGCGCCGTGTACGACGGATCCGGGTGGCGCGGTGACGTCGATGACCGTGGTGCGCCCGAGCAGGTCCCAGGTGAGCCTGCGTCGGATGCCGTTGCGGTCACGGTACGAGGTGACGTGACCGGCGCGGTCGTACTCGTAGGTGTCGTCGGTCAGGTCGGCCAGTACGGTCCGGCGGAGCCGGCCCGCGGAGTCGTACTCGAACGACGTCGTGCGGCCCAGCGGGTCCACCTGCCCGGTGATCTGGTCGTCGCGGTTGTAGGTGTAGTCCGTGCGGAGGGGGACCACGGACGGCGGGGTGCCCGCGGTCCGTAGCAGCCGACGGGTCTGCACACGGCGGCCGAAGGTGTCGTACGCGTGCTCGGTCCTGCCGCCGGTCCGGTCGGTCACCGAGGTCGGCAGGCCACGGCTGTCATGGGCGTAGTGACTGGTGCCGCTGGTCGTGTGGTGCGCGGTCATCCGGTTCATCTCGTCGAACTCGAAGGACTCGGCGAACCAGCGCTCGTCGAGCAGGGCTCCGGACAAGGGATCCAAGATCCTCTCGCGGCGGTCGACCCGGACGATGTTGCCCTCCTTGTCGTAGCCCAGACGGACCTCGTCGCCGAGCGGATCGGAGCGCGCGACGACGCGGCCGAGGAGGTCGAACCTGACCGGGAACGAGCGGCCGTCCTGGTCGACCTCGTCGACGACGTTGCCGACGCTGTCGCGGAAGAGCAGGATCCGCAGACGTCGGCCGGGGCCGGTGTCGCGGAACGCGGTCGGAACCCGCGCCGCGCCGACCGGCTGTTGCGTCGGGAACCGGTTGGTTCCCACCGCGACGAGGCGGCCGAGCTCGTCGTAGCCGAACGTCCGGCGATGCACCAGGACGAACGCGTCCTCGCCACGTCGTTCGAAGAAGCATTCGACCAGTGGGTTGCCCAGCTTGTCCACGTGGCGCACCAGCCGGTTGCCGAGGGCGTCCTGGACCTCCGTGTTGCGCCCGAGGGCGTCATAGGTGTACCGGGTGACGGCGCCGAGCGGATCGGTGATCCGCGTCAGGCGTCCGTCGGCGTCGTAGCTCCGCCGGGTGGCCGCGCGGACGCCCGCCAGGTCGTCGATCACCGCCGACACGAGGGACCGCTCGTCGTATCTCAGTCTCCGGATCCGGCCCGCCGGGGACAGTATCAAGGCCGGCCGGGCGGCCCTGTCGTAGCGGATGCGCTTGGTCTTCAAGGCCCCGGCGGGGTCCCCGATCCGCTGGAGCACCACCCGCGCCTCGTCGTCGTAACGGCTGATGACGGCGAAAGCACCGGTACGGGCACCCGCGGCATCGGCCACCTCCTGTTCCGATCGCACCAGATGCCCTGCCCGGTCGTAGAAGTTGGCGGTGCGTATCGCCTGCGGCGGCGTGCCGACCGTCGCGACGATCCTGCTCGACTCGTCGTAGGCGACGGTGGACACGAAGCGCCCGTCGGCCGCGTCGCGGGCCGACGGGCGGCCTACGGCGACGGTACGGCCGAGGTCGTCCGGCTCGATGTCCTGGTGGAGGTCGAAGCCGCCGGGGTCGATGGTGCGGCCCACGAGGAAGCCGGCGCGCGGACCGGCGGTGTCGGGGGCGTAGGTGTTGACCGTGCGCAGCCCGTTGGGGGCGACGGTCTCCAGGACGCGGCCGTGGTCGTCGTGGACGGGGAACCGGATACGGACGGGGCCGCCGGGCCGTCCGTCCGGCAGGGTCGGTGTGGGCAGGTCGATCGTGCGCAGCAGGCCCGGGACCGGGCCGGGATCGTAGCCGTAGCGAGTCAGTCGTCGCCGGTACTCGGTGTCCTCCGCGGAGTCCGGGTCGGGGGACCGGGTGACGCGGGGGTCCGACGACGTGGAGACCTGACCGGAGTCCGGCTCGTAGGTGAACTTCTGGATCACGTCCGCGTCGGTGGCGCCCAGGATGTCCGGAAGGGCGCGCGTCGACCACAGTCCCGGCAGCGCCTGCAGCTGCGCCACGCTGTGGCGGCTGCCCCGCTTCACCACGGTGAGCAGATTCCCGAACGCGAGCCGGGCCTGTGGGGTGAGGTTCGGGTCGTGTTCGGGTGCGAGGTCCTCCGGCACGGCGAATCGGCGCTCATGTGCGTCGCGGCCCCACAGCGCCTGGGTGAGCGAACCGAGCGGACTCAGTACGCCGATCAGGTTGCCGTCGCGGTTGTATCGGTAATGCGTGAAGAGCCGGACGGGAAGACCGTCGACGCGGCCTGCCTCCTCCTGCATCAACAGGTTGCCCTGCCGGTTGAACAGGTGCCGGGTCTGCCGGCCGTCCCGTTCGGTCACCACGGTCTGGGAGTGAGGGCGTTCGTGCTCACCGTAGGGTGCGTCGAACTCCTGGACGACGTCCGCGTAGTCGAAGTGTGTCTCGCCGCCGCCCTGCCTCTGGGCGACCACTCGGCGGTAGCTCACCAGCCCCGCGTCCGTGCCGTAGGAGTTCTCCAGGTACGCCCTGCCGTCGGCATCGAGGACGGACGTCAGGTGATGCGCCAGATCCGGTGGCGAGAACGCGGGGCCCAGGTACTCGTACCGGGTGGTGGCACCGCGCGGATACGCCTCCGTGGCCGGTGTCGTCACGGCCACCAGGTCACCGTCCGCGTCGTGGTGATAGCGCCAGACGCGGCCGGTGAAGTCCTCGACCGCCGTGACGCGCCGCTGGTCGTCGTAGTGGAACGCGACCTGGCGTTCCGGCCGGTTGACCAGGACACGGGCGAGGAGCCCGTCCACGTAGTCGAGGGTGAGCGCGTTGCCGAAGCGGTCCTCGATCCGGGTCGCCGGAAGCACCGACTCCGCGACCCCCTGCTGCCGCTCGTAGGTGATCCGGCTGCCGTCGCTGCGGCGGAGGACGAGCGCGTCGCCGTCCTTCACCACCACCGCGTGCACGCCGGCCGGAGGCACCCAGTAGCCGAGCGTGTCGTGCCGGACGAATGTCTCCTCGGCGAGCGCGCCGGTCGACCGGTGCAGGCTGTCGGCTCCGTCGTCCACCCTGATCCACAGGTTGTAGCTGTGGTCCCACTTCTCGCCCATCGGGCCCGAGTGGTCGACGAGCTGGGAGTAGGTACGGGCAAAGACGAAGTCGATCCCGGCGCCGTTGAGCTGGAAGTCCACGGTGCTGTAGCGGAATTCGCCGTCGACGAGCTGGACCGGGTCCGCGGCGGTGGCGACGTCGCCCGCCGGGGCGGGTGCGGCGTGGAGACTTTTCGTGATGGAGTGGGCCGCGTCGCCGGCCACGTAGGCGAACATCCGTGGCGCCAGTTCCTCCACGACCTCGGTCCGCAGCTGCGCGAACCGTGGTCCGAAGGAGGGATCGTCGCTCGACCAGAAGTCGTTCAGCATGGCCTTGTAGGACGCCAGGTCCTTGGTGGGGAATTCGGGGGTGACCTCGAAGGCGAGCGCGGCGTCCTCGGCGGCTGCGAGATAGCAGGTGCGCAGCTCCCCGCGGATCTGCTCGTCGGTCATGTCCGGCCTCACGCGCGGCGAGGGCAGCCCGCCGTCACGATCGGGGGTGGTCGCCGGTTCGGTGGTCTGCTCGCCGGGGCCGGACATGACGGGACCTCTCCACTATTCCCGTGGCACCGCCGTCAGGCTGTCGATCAGGCGCCGCCTGATCTGCGCCGTGGCGATCGAGTCGGCCACGCTCATGCCGGTCCCGAACAACTCGCTCATCCTGCCGATCCGGCGGCGCGTGAGTTCCTTCAGATCGGCCTCGGTCAGGTGCCCCGCCTCGACGAAGGCCGAAAGCGACGTCGCGTCCTCACGGGCCGCGTTGGCGACCAGGGTCTTGAAGGTGTCCGTCTCCACGAACTCGCGCGGCTCGTAACCGACGGCCGTGGCCCGGTCGAGCATCAGCCGGTTGACCCGGCCCTGCATCGCGTTGAGGGTGTCGGCCACGTGCGCGCGGGCGGTGGGGGTGGTCTCCTTCGACAGCTGGGCGTACGCCCGGCGGGCGGGCAGGTCCGAGAGCGCGAACTCGCCGCGGACGGGCTTGACACGGGGTTCACGGAGCTGCTGGAGCCGGAACTGTCCGTTGTCGTCGAAGAGTCCGCAGCTCTGCACCACCCTCCGTGTCACCACGAGCTGTCGGATCGGGGTGTTCGGAGGCAGTGGCGGGGGGTCCGGTGGCGGCGGCTCGGGACCGCCGTTCGGCACCGTGGGTCCGCTGTCGTCCACCGGGCGCCGCATCATCGCCTGGTAGGGCACCACTGTGCTCACCTCGTGTCCCGTGTCGAGCCCCGCCTGCACGCAGAAGCCGGTCAGCGCCCGCGGCATGTGCACCACGACGAAGACCTCCTGGACACCCTCCAGCTTCCGGGCCCCGTCGATGAGGTTGAACTCGGTCTGCGAGCGGTCGGACACGATGTGCGGCCGGGGCGCCACCACGAACAGGGCCCGGTTGCTCCCCAGGTGGTAGCCGTTGAACAGCTGGTACATCTGGCTGCTCTGGGTGGTGCGACTCAGCGTCTCCCGGGCCTCGCGGGAGGTGTCGGTGGTGTTCTGGTTGATGGTGGTGTCGGACGTCGTACGGTTCACCGACCCGCTCGCACCGAATCCCCCGATGCTGAACCCGGCGCTCCCGCCGACCTCCAGGCCGGTCACGCTCGTCGAGCCCTTGGTGATCTCGGTCTTCTCCGCCGACCCCGACAGGTGCTCGCTCCCCTCCGTCACCGCTTCGAACAACTCGCGTTTCTTGGGCTCGAAATCGAGGATGTACGGATAGTCGTCCGGCCCGACGTTCTCGCTGCCGCTCGGATAGACCGCCAGTTGCATGATGGCGCCCAGACACGGCCAGTACCTGGCCGACCAGCCGCTGCCGACGACCACCTCCCAGGTGGAACGCTGCAGATCGTCCAGCGCGCCCGAGGCGGTGGCGAGCCGCCTGGCGTCCGCCAGGGTCTCCGAGGGGTTGTATCCGGTGATGCTGCAGGTGAGTTTCAGATAGACGATCCGCGAGTCCGGATAGTCGTCCGCCGTCTCCTCCTCGGGAACGAGGTAGTAGTAGACGGCGAGCGACGATCGCCATTTCGGCCCGAACTCGAAGTCACCGAACGCGGTGTCGACCATGTCCCTGGAGTACGCCATCCGGGTCCAGGTGATGTCGAGTGGCGGTGCCAGCGACTGGATGGACATCGAGCCTCCCGTGCCCCGAGGAGCCACCCCATACCAGGCTCTCCGGCGAACCACACCTCCGCAACCGGAGCACACCGACCCCCAGGGCTCCCGGTTCGCCCGGCCGGCCGCATCGCCGTTCCTGCGCGGGGAGTTGGGTCGCCTGGGCGGCGAGGCGATCACCCGCCTTCCGGAGGCCGCCGAGGCGTGGCGTTCCCGACCTTCTTCCCTCGCCCCGGGCGCACCGGCTCGCAGCGCTTCCGCGTCGTACGGTGGTGGCATGCACGACATCGTCCACGGGATCACCACGGGTGCCTTGGCCCGGCGTCTGGGGGTCTCCCCCACCACCGTGCGGTCCTGGGACCGGCGCTACGGGATCGGCCCCGCCGTTCGCGCGGACGGGCAGCACCGGCGGTGGAGTCCCGCGGACGTCGCGATGCTGGAGGAGATGTGCCGTCTCACGGCATCGGGCGTCCCGCCGGCCGAGGCGGCGCGGGCGGCCCGGGAAGCGCGGTCCGCGGTGGTGACGGACGGAGGCGAGGTGCCCGTCGGCGACCCTCCGGCCGGGCTCTTCACCGAGCCGGTCGTGTCCGTGGAGAAGCCGTCCTCGGGGCGGGCCGGACGTGCGACGGCCGGCAGCGGTCTGCCACTCGGAGACGTGCGGGCGGAGTGCCGCGGGCTCGCCCGTGCCGCCGTGCGCCTCGACGCTCCGGCCTTGGAAGGGCTCCTCCGGGCGGCGCTGGCGGAACACGGCCTGGTCACCGCCTGGGAGGAGATCATGGCCCCGACGCTGCACGCGGTGGGCCGGAAGTGGGAGTCGTCCGGCGACCGCTACGTCGAGGTGGAACACCTGCTCTCCTGGCACATCTCCACCGCGCTGCGGCGTGCCGCCGTCTCCGGGCCGACGTCCTCCGACACGTCACCGGCGGCACCGCCGGTCGTGCTGGCCTGCGTCCCCTCGGAGCAGCACACGCTGCCCCTGGAGGCGCTCGCCGCCGGTCTCACCGAACGGGGGCTGCCGACCAGGATGTTCGGGGCGGCCGTGCCCGCCGAGGCCCTCGACGCGGCGGTCCGCCGGTCGGGGCCCGCCGCCGTCGTCCTCTGGTCCCAGGCGCGCTCCACCGCGAACCACGCGCTGGCCCGGCACCTGGCGGGGACGGCGTTCGGGGTACGAGGAGCGCGGACCGCTCCCCTGGTCCTCCTCGCGGGCCCCGGATGGCTCGGCAGGACGCCCGCCCCCGGCGTGGCGCGTCCCACCGGTCTGCGCGAGGCGCTCGGCGTGGTCTCCCGGCTGTACGGGGAGGCTGCCGGACGCGAGGAGCGGGCCGGAGGCACCGGAGCCTGATCCACCCCCTCTCCCGTGAGTCGCCCATGAGTCGCCCCTGAGTCGCCTACGGGGCGTCCGTCCCCGGTCGACGCCGGGGAGGCCGCGGGACGAAGCCGCTCGTGCGCGCCCGGTAGGCGGCGTACCCGGGCCGGTCTGCCATGTGGGCCTCAAGGAGCCGTTTGCCGCTGCCCCAGATGAGCAGGGCGCTCATGACGAGCGGGGAGACCAGGGTGAACAGCGCGGTCTGCCAGGTGGCGCAGGCCGTCAGGTACAGGCCCCACCAGACGAGGAAGTCGCCGAAGTAGTTGGGGTGACGGGTCCAGCTCCACAGTCCCCGGTCCATGACACGGCCCCGGTTCGCCGGATCCTCCTTGAACCGGGCCAGCTGACGGTCCCCCACCGCCTCGAAGGCGAGGCCCGTCGCCCACACGACGAGGCCGAGGTACGCGGTCGCCTCCAGGGGCAGGGGCAGGAGGACGGCGGTCTGGACGGGGAGGGAGACGAGCCAGACGAGGGCACCCTGGAGGAGGTAGACCTTCCCCAGGGCGTAGAGGGCGGGGTTGCCGCGGGCACGGGCGAGCATCCGCGCGTACCGCGGATCCTCTCCGTGGCCGCGGCCGCGGCGGGCGATGTGGGCGGCGAGCCGCAGCCCCCAGACGACGGTGGCGAGCGCGACGACGGTCCGGCGGACGTCGTCGCCGTGCCCGGCCGCCAGGAACCACGCCACGACGGCGACGGCCGCGAAGGCGATCCCCCAGGCGACGTCGACGATCCGGTGCAGGCTCCGCACGGTGCCGATCACGAAGGTCACCAGCATGACGGTGAGGGCGGTGGCCGCCGAGGCGGCGAGGAGGAGGCCGAGGGCCCCGGTGTCGACGGCGCTCACGGTGTCTCCCTGTGCGGGGCCGCCGGGGTGGCTGGCGGAGCGGTGGGGTCGCGGCCGTCCGGCCGGGACTCCGGGGTCCGGTCCACTCCCGCGCGGTGCCCGGCGACGGCGGAGGGCCGCGGGGTCGGGTCGGGGTGGGTGGGGTTCACCGGGCCGCCTCCGTGTCGGCGGCGGTGAGCCGGAGCTGGCGGACGTCGAGGTAGCGGGAACGGAAGCCCGCCTCGGAGTAGGCGAGGTAGAAGTCCCACATGCGCCGGAAGACGGAGTCGAAGCCGAGGGCCGTCACGGCGGCCTCCTGGTGGCGGAAGCGTGCGCGCCATTGGTGGAGGGTCTCGGCGTAGTGGTCGCCGTACCCCGTGTCGTGGGTGATGCGCAGGCCGGCCGCGGCGCTCTCGCGGGCGATGGCCTCCGGCGAGGGGATCAGGCCGCCGGGGAAGACGTACTTGCTGATCCAGGTGTGGGTGCGGGCGGTGGCGAGCATCCGTTCGTGCGGCATGGTGATGGCCTGGAGCGCGACGCGGCCGCCGGGCGCGAGGAGGCGGCGGAGCGCGGTGAAGTAGTCGGGCCAGAACGCGGCGCCGACGGCCTCGATCATCTCGACGCTCACGACGGCGTCGTAACGGCCCCGGACGTGCCGGTAGTCGAGGAGTTCGACGGTGACGCGGTCGGCGACGCCGGCCCGGGCGGCGCGGAGGCGGGCGAGGGCGAGTTGCTCCTCCGAGAGGGTGACGGTGCGGACGCGGGCGCCGCGGGCGGCGGCGCGGATCGCGAGTTCGCCCCAGCCGGTGCCGATCTCCAGCAGTTCGACGCCCGGACCGGTTTCCGCCAGGTCGAGAAGGCGGTCGATCTTGCGGTGCTGGGCCGCGGTGAGGACCTCGTCGGGGAGGACTCCGGGGGCGTGCGGGAGGGGGTCGAAGACCGCCGAGGAGTAGCTGAGTCCGGGGTCGAGGAAGAGGGCGAAGAGCTCGTTGGAGAGGTCGTAGTGGCGGTGGATGTTCCGGCGCGCCCCGTCGGGGGTGTTGCGGTCGGTTCCCGGCCTGCGGCGGGCCCAGGCTCCCCGGAACCGGTGCAGCGGGGCGGGGACGAGGTCGTCGACGTGGCGGGCGAGGACGGTCAGGACGCCGACGAGGTCGTCGGCGTCCCACTCGCCGGCCATGTACGACTCTCCGAAACCGATCAGTCCGGCGGCGCCGATCCGGCGGTGGAAGGCGTCCGGATCGTGGAGCGTGAGCGTCGGTGCGGGACCGTCGTCGCCGGTCCGCGCGCCCGCGAGGGGGGTGTCACGGCCCGTCCGTATCCGCAGGGGCAGCTGGGCGAGGGCACGCTCCACGAGCAGGCGGGCCACGACGGTCCGGGCGGCGGAGGCGCGCGGCAGCCGGGCCACGTCGGGCCAGCGGACCGGGTCGGCCGGGACGCGGACGGCGCGGACGGCGGGCGGGGGAGGCGTGAGGGTCACGGAGTGCCTTCCTTCGGGGTGGGCGCGGTACGGGGCCCGGGCCGGACGCGGAGCCCCTTGAGGTGGAGCCGGATGCCGTGGCGGCGGATGTCGAGGGAGACGGCCGCGGTCGACCACGGGTGCCGGAGCACGGCCGCCAGCAGCGTGCGGGGACCGGCGGGCCGACGGGTGCCGCGGACCCTGGCGGTCAGGGGGCGGGTGCCGTCCGTGTGGCAGAGCTGGACGGTCAGGTCGAGGAGGTCGCCGGGGAGCGGCAGCCGCATGCGGTACGTGCCCTCGACGTCGAGGAACGGCGAGACGTAGAAGTCCTTGGCCGTCTCGGCGCGGCCCCGCGCGTCGGGGCGCAGCAGGTACGTGTGGCGTCCGCCGTACGTGTTGTGCACCTCGGCGACGACGCAGACGGGGCGGGCGGCGCGGTCGTGGCACCAGTACAGGGTGAGCGGGTTGAAGACGTGGCCCAGCACGCGCGCGTGGGCCAGCATCAGGACCGGCCCGTCCGCGTCCCGCACGCCGTGATCCGCCAGGCAGGCGTCGAGGCCGTCCCGCAGGGTGGGGGCGGAGCCGTCGAAGTGGTCGGCCGGGTCGAAACGGGCGAGGGGGCGCAGGAGCCGGGGCAGGACGGGCAGGTCGTCGAGGTCGACCAGCCACATGTAGGTGCGGTGGCGCAGCGCGTGGCGGATCGGTGTGACGCGGACGTGGGCGATCTCGGTCTCGTACAGGGCCGGGACCGGCGGCGGAACGGCTTCGGTCGTCATCACGTCGCCCCCAGGTGACGGGCGGCCTCGACGCCGGAGCGGCAGCCGTCCTCGTGGAATCCCCAGCCGTGGTAGGCGCCGGCATACGCGGTGACGGGGGTGCGGAGCGTGGGCAGGAGGCTCTGGGCGGCCACGGACTCCGGGGTGTAGACGGGGTGTTCGTAGGTCATGCGGGCCAGGACGGTCGACGCGTCGACGTGGTCGCCGGGGTTGAGGGTGACGATGTGCGGCTCGTCGGTGCGGAGTCGCTGAAGCCTGTTCATGTCGTAGCTGACCTGGACGGCGCCCGGGCGGGCGGTGCAGGAGGGCAGCAGGTAGTTCCAGGAGGCGCGGGCGTGCGGCGAGCGCGGCAGGAGGCTGGTGTCGCGGTGCAGGACCGTCGGGTTGCGGGAGTAGGTGAAGGCTCCGAGGACGCGCCGTTCCCGCTCGGTGGGGTCGGCGAGGAGTCGCAGGGCCTGGTCGGGGTGGACCGCGATCACGACGGCGGCGTGCTCGGTGGACTCGCCGTCCGCGGTGACGACCGTGGCACGGTCGCCGCCGCGGACGACGGCCCGCACCGGGGTCGCGGTCCGCACGGAGGCGATGGACTTGGCGATGCGTGCGACGTACGCCGCGGAACCACCGGTGACGGTCTTCCATTGCGGGGAGCCGGTCACCGAGAGGAGTCCGTGGTGGTCGAGGAAGCGGAAGAGGTGGAGGGCGGGGTAGCGCAGGGCGGTGCCGGGGGCGCAGGACCAGACGGCGGAGACGAGGGGGATCGCGAAGTGGTTGACGAAGTGGGCGGAGAAGCGGTGCGTGCGGAGGAAACCGCCGAGGGTGGGGTTCATGTCGTCGGCGGCCAGCAGGCGGCGCGCGGCGCGGTGGAAGCGCGGGACGTCCGCGAGCATCAGCAGGTGACGGCCCCGGCGGGCGTTGCCGCCGCCGAGGAGACCCCGGACGCCGCGCGCGCCGGCGTACTCCAGGCCGCAGCCCTCGCACCGGACGGACATGCTCATCTCGGCGTCCTGGGTGGTGACGCCCAACTCGCGGAAGAGACTCAGGAGGTGGGGGTAGGTCCGCTCGTTGTGGACGATGAAGCCGGTGTCGACGTGGAGCGTGCCGCCCTCCGAGGCGGGCAGTTCGTGGGTGTGCGCGTGCCCGCCGAGCCGGCTCTCCGACTCGTACAGCACCACCTGGTGCGTGCGGGACAGGAGGTGGGCCGCGGTGAGGCCCGCCACCCCCGCTCCCACGACGGCAACGCTTCGTCCGTTCATCGTTCTCCACCCCTTGTGTGCCCTGTGTGGCGGTCGTCTTGCCCGGGGCCGGTCAGTGGCCGGCGCCGGCGAGTTCGAGGCTGTGGCGCATGCGCTGGAGGCCGCGGCGGGCGTGGCTCTTGACCGTGCCGAGCGGCATGCCGGTGCGGTCGGCGATCTGGGTCTGGGTCAGATCGGCGAAGTAGGCGAGTTCCAGGACGTCGCGCTGGACGCGGGGCAGCCTGGACAGCTCCTCGGTCACGACCATCCGGTCCAGGACCCGATCGGGTTCCTCGGCCGTCCGGCCCTCGTGCTCCAGGGAGGCGCCGAGGGTCGCCGCGAGTTCGGTGCGGCGGGTGCGGGCGGTCAGGGCGTCGGCGATCTTCCGGCGGGTGATGCCGGTGAGCCAGGCCGGCAGGCTGCCCCGCTCGGGACGGAAGTTGGCCCGTCCGCGCCACGCGGCGACGAACACCTGCTGGGTGATGTCCTCCGCCTCGCGGGGGTCGCCGAGGGCGCGGGCCGCCAGGGTGTGGACCAGGCGGCCCCAGCGCCGGTAGGCGGCGGCGAGGCAGTGCTCGTCCCCGACGGCCAGGCCGCGGGCGATGCGGTCGTCGCTGACGGCGTCCGCGGCGACGGCGGCCGCGGCGGTGACGAGGTCTCCGGTCGTCCGGTGTGCGGTCATGACGCTTCCTCCTCCGGGTGGTGGCGCGGCGACCACGGGGTGTGCCGCCGTCGCCGCGGGAGCGTCGGCTCCGGGACCTCGGCGGCCCCGTGCCTCCTCACGGTCCGGCCGACACCTCCCTCACCACAACTCGCATCGCTTCCGCATCGAAACCCCCCGTCCCCACCTCGCGTCCGGACGCGTATGGGGTCAGGCGGAGCCCCGGAGCTGACGGAAGCGCGCCAGGCCGTCGGAGAGCCCGATCAGCGGGTCCGGGTAGTCGACGGCCGCCCGGTCGAGTCCGGTGAGCCGCCAGGGTTCGTGGACGGCCGGTCCTTCGAGGCCCGCGAGTTCAGGGACCCAGCGGCGTACGTACCGGCCCTCGGGGTCGTACCGCTTGGCCTGCGCGACCGGGTTGAGGACGCGGTTCGGACGGGTGTCCGTGCCGGTGCCCGCCACCCACTGCCAGTTGAGCTGGTTGTTCGCGACGTCGCCGTCCACCAGCAGGCCGAGGAAATGGCGCGCCCCTTCGCGCCAGTCGACGCAGAGCGTCTTCGCCAGGAAGGAGGCCGTGACCAGCCTGCCTCGATTGTGCATCCATCCTTCGTGGGCGAGCTGTCGCATGGCGGCGTCGACGAGGGGATAGCCCGTACGCCCCTCCCGCCACGCCGCGAGGTCCGCCTCCGCGTCCGCGCCCGTCCGCCAGCGGCCCGGCCGCGGCCGGTAGTCGGCCCCGGCCGACGCGGGGCGCGCGGCCAGCACCTGGTGGTGGAAGTCCCGCCAGCAGAGCTGCCGCACGAACGCGTCGGCACCGGCCCCGCCGCGACGGGCCGCCCGGTGCACCGCCTCGGTGGCGGAGAGGGCGCCGAAGTGGAGGTAGGGCGAGAGGCGGGAGGTGGCGTCGCCCGCCAGGTCGTCGTGGCCCTCCTCGTACGTGTCGAGACGCGCGGACAGCCACGAGCCGAGCCGCTCGCGGCCCGCGCTCTCGCCTCCCACGGCGAGGGCCGGAGACACGTCGGCGACGGCGGAGCGGCGCGGGACGCGCTCGGAGCGCACGCCGGACGGCACGCGCAGCTTCCTCGGGGCGGCGAAGGGGGCCCGGAGCGGCTCGGCGGCCCAGCGCCGGTGGTAGGGGGTGAAGACGGCGTAGTGGTCCGATCCCTGGGGAACGACGGCGCCGGGCGGGACGACGGTGACCACGCCGTCGTGCACGTACAGGCGGCAGCCGTCCGCCTCCAGCACCCTGCGCAGACGGTCCTCCCTCCTCCGGGCGAAGGCCGTCACACCGGCGGCCACGTGGACCTCGTCGGCCTCGGTCTGCCGTACCAGCGCCCGCACCTCGGCGACCGTGTCGCCCTCCCGCACCACGAGCCGGCCGCCCCGGGCCCGCAGGGACCGGTCGAGGTCCTCCAGGCAGTCGGCGAGGAAGGCCAGCCTGTTGGGCGCCGCGAACCCGGCGCGGTCCACGGCCGGATCGCGGACGAACACCGGCACCACCTCCTCCGCCCCCTGTGCCGCGGCCCTGAGCGGCGGATGGTCGTGGACCCTGAGGTCGGAGGTGTACAGAACGACGGAGACGGTCATCGCGCGCTCTCTCTGCTCGGCCGCCGGTCACGGGCGCGCCGCACCGCGCCGCGCCGCGCCGGGATTCGGACATGGCATTCCTGCATCCGCGGTTCCTCTCTTTCCGGGGTGCCGGATGCGCGTGGATCGGCCTCTTCGGCGGAGCGGAGGAGGCCGGCACCGCCGTGGTCTAGGTGACGGTGACGAAGACGCTGTGGCGGCCGCTCGCTCCGTCGGGGACGGGACGGGTGCGCTGTGCGGTCTGTACCTGTCCGGTGCCGTCGGTGGCGCGGACGGTGAGGTGGTGTCCGCCGGGGGAGGCGTTCCAGCGGTAGGACCACTGGCGCCAGGTGTCGACGCCCGTCCGGGCGGCGAGCTCGGCGTCCTGCCAGGGCCCGTCGTCGACGCGGATCTCGACGCGGGAGATGCCGCGGCGCTGGGCCCAGGCGACGCCGGCGACGGTGACGTTCCCGGCGGCGGTGCGGGCGAAGGGCTTGGGGGTGTCGATGCGGGACTGGGTCTTGATCGGCGCCTTGCGGGCCCAGTCGCGTTTCACCCAGTAGGGGTCGTAGGCGTCGAAGGTGGTGAGCTCGATGGATTCGATCCACTTGCAGGCCGACACATAGCCGTACAGACCGGGGACGAGCATCCGGACCGGGAATCCGTGGTCGAAGGGCAGCGGCTCGCCGTTCATGCCGACGGCGAGCATCGCGTCCCGGCCGTCCATGACGTCCTCCACCGGGGATCCGAGCGTCATGCCGTCCACCGAGCGGGCCACCAACTGATCCGCCGGGCCGCCCTTCGACGGCGGCGTGACGCCGACTTCCTCCAGGAGATCGGCGAGGGGTACACCCAGCCAGCGGGCATTGCCGATGTAAGGACCTCCGACCTCGTTCGAGACGCAGGTGAGCGTGATGTCCCGTTCGATCAGGGGGCGGGCCAGCAGGTCGTCGAGCGTGAACGTCCGTGGCCGGGGCACGCCCTTGCCGTGGATCCGCAGCCACCAGCCGTCCGCGTCGACCTTGGGGACGACGAGGGCCGTGTCGACCCGGTAGAAGACGCGGTTCGGTGTCGTGAAGGCACTGATCCCCGGCACGTCGAGCCGCGCGCCCCGCGGCACGACGGGGGCGGGGGAGGCGGGTGGGGGCAGGACGAGACCGGCGCGGGAGGCCTCGGCGTCCCGGCCCCGGCGGCCGGACAGCATCCGTCCCAGGACGCCCGTGCCGGTCGCGGCGACGGCGGTGACCGCGACGGCCGTCAGGAACCCGCGTCGGCGTCCTCCGCGTCCGCCCGCACCACGGGGTGACTCCCCCACCGGGACCTCACCCGCCAGGACGGCCTTACCCGCCAGGACGTAAAGGACCACGGCCCCCGCCACCGCCCCGCCCAGGGAGGGCACCGCGTCACCGAGGCCGGTGGAGTCGGGCCGGCTCAGCGCGGCGGCGGCACCCACGAGCCCGAACGCCAGGACACCGAGCACACCGGCGTACCGGTGGCGCAGCGCCACGATTCCCAGGGACGTCGCGAAAAGGGCGAGCAGGACGAGGATGCCGAGTTGGAGGACGGTCTTGTCGTCCTCTCCGAAGGCACGGATCGCGAAGTCCTTCACCGGGGCCGGGGTCCGGTCGACGACCGCGCCGCCGACCACCGTCACCGGCCCGGCGGCGGGTCGCGTCAGGGCCGCGATCAGTTCGGCCACCGCCAGGGCCGTGTAGCCGGCCGTCAGGCCGACGAGTGGGCCGCGGGACACGCGGCCGAGGGTGTTCCGGAAGCTGCTCACACCCGGTCCTTCGGCAATGACCGCCCTGGGGACGGGCTCCGTCACCCGAACGAGGTGCCGTCGCTGCGGGCAAGGCACTCCATCGGCTCCGTGACGGCATCATGACCCGTCTGGAGCCGTCCGCGACGCCGTGCGTGGCGCCGTGCGTGGCGCCGTGCGTGGCGCCGTGCGTGGCGCCGTGCGTGGCGCCGTGCGTGGCGCCGTGCGTGGCGCGCCGGGCGCGCCATGAAGGACGCCGTGTCCGGCGCCATCCGCGCCGAAGTGGCTTTCAGGCATGGTCCGCCCGCCTCCGGCGGACCAGCGGGGCGACGGCCCCCTCCCCCAGGACGTCCGCCCTGACCGGCTGGCGAAGGGCCGCGAGCCGACGCGAGTCGACCCGACCCGACCCAAACCAAGCCGACCCGGGCCGAGCCGAGCCGAGCCGAGCCGTCGGATGACGCGCGGCAGGAGGCGGGGTTCCCACCACCGTACCGGCGGGTTCCCGAGGCACCGCCGGCTCGGGCGGTGCCTCCCCCGGTTCTCCCCGCCCGGGCTCATCGGTGCTCCGCACCGGACGCGTCGCTCCTTCGGCACCTTCGCGGCTTCACCGGTGCTTCCTCGGCGCTCCGCGTGCCTCTCGGCCCCGTCCGGGCAGCGGCCGCTCACCTACGGCCCGGTGCCGCCCCTGACCCGTCGCCCTCCCTCACCTCCGTCTCGGCGGTCCGGGTGATGTTCCTGGCCATGCCTCCGAAGACCACCGCGTGGAACGGGGCGACTCCCCACCAGTACGCCTGCCCTGCGAGGCCCCGGGGATGGAAGAGCGCCCGCTGGCGGTACGACGTCCGCCCCTGATCGTCCCGGTCGACGGCCATCTCCAGCCACGCGAGACCCGGCAGGCGCATCTCGGCCCGGAGGCGCAGCAGGCGGCCGCGGTCGATCGCTTCCACGCGCCAGAAGTCCAGCGCGTCGCCGACCCGGAGGCGTTCCGCGTCCCGGCGGCCCCGGCGCAGTCCCACTCCCCCGGCGAGCCGGTCCGCCCATCCGCGGACGGCCCAGGCCAGCGGGAAGGAGTACCAGCCGTTCTCCCCGCCCACTCCCTCGATGACCCGCCACAGCGCCTCGGGGCTCGCGTCGACGGTACGGGCGCGTTCGTCGGTGTAGAGACTGCCGCCCGCCCAGTCCGGGTCGGTGGGCAGCGGGTCGCTCGGCGCCCCGGGCGGCGAGGCGGAGGACCACCGGGTGGTGACCCGTGCCTCTCGCACGCGGCGGAGGGCCAGCCGGAGTGCCTCGTCGAAGGGGATGGGCCGGCCGGGGCCGTCCGGGACGTACCGGGTGATGTCGTTCTCGGTGCGGACCACCTCGTGCCGGAGCGATTCCGTGAGGGGTCGGGCCAGGGAGGCCGGCACCGGTGTGACGAGACCGATCCACTGGCTGGACAGCCGGGGGGTGAGGACCGGCACGGGCACGATGAGGCGCCGACGGAGCCCCGCGACCTCCGCGTACCTCTCCATCATCTCCCGGTACGTGAGCACGTCGGGGCCAGCGACGTCGAAGGTCCGGTTCACGTCCGCGGGCATGGCGGCGCTCCCCACCAGGTACCTCAGCACGTCGCGGACCGCGATGGGCTGGACCCGGGTGCCGACCCAGCTGGGGGTGACCATGACGGGAAGCCGTTCGGTCAGGTACCGGAGCATCTCGAAGGAGGCAGACCCGGAGCCGATGACGACGGCGGCCCGCAGGACGGCGGTGGGGACGCCCGAGTCGAGGAGGATGCGGCCCACCTCGGTGCGGGAGCGGAGGTGCGGGGAGAGCTCGTTCTCCGGGACTCCGCGCGGGGTCAGGCCGCCCAGGTAGACGATGCGCCGTACCCCGGCGGCGCGGGCCTCGGCGGCGAAGGTGCGGGCCGCGAGCCGGTCGGTGTCCTCGAAGCGTGCGGTCGAACTCATGGAGTGGACCAGGTAGTAGGCGACGTCCACGCCGGTGAACGCCTCGCGCAGGCTGTCGGCGACCGTGACGTCACCGCGTACGGTCTCCACCCTGTCGGCCCAGGGGAAGTCGCGGAGCTTGTCCGGATGCCTGGCGAGACAGCGCACGCGGTACCCGCTGTCGAGCAGCTCCGGTACGAGCCGGCCCCCGATGTAACCGCTCGCGCCGGTGACGAGACAGCGGGGGGCCTCGGACGATGTGGGAGTGACCATGTGCTGATCCGTTTCACGGAGTTCCGGGCCGTACACGCCTCGTGCGGGTTCTTCGTCGTCACGGGGGCGCCCGGATGCCGGTCGGGGCCCGGCCGTGGCCGGGCCCCGGTGCATCGGCGCGCCCTCACTTCGGCATGAGAACGGTGTCGATGATGTGCACGGTCGCGTTGGACGTCTGCACGTCGCCGCAGACGATGGACGCGGTGTCGTTCACCTTGTAGGTGTCCCCGGACCCGGCGGTGGTCAGCGTGTCGCCCTGCAGGGTCTTGAACGAGCCGTCGGCGAGGTCGGCCTTCTCCACCGGCTCGTCGACGACGTGGTAGGTGAGGATCTCGGTGAGCGCGGCCTTGTCGGCGAGTACCTTGTCGAGGTCGGCCTTCGGGATCTTGGCGAAGGCGTCGTTCGTCGGCGCGAACACCGTGATGTCCTCCGCGTTGTTGAGGGTGTCGACGAGACCGGCCTTCTCGACGGCGGCGACCAGGGTGGACAGCGCCGGGTTGTTCGAAGCGGCGGTCGCCACCGGGTCGTCGGCCATGCCGGCGAACGAGCCGGCCCCCTGCTCGGGCACCGAGGCGCAGCCCGGACCGAACGGGGCTCCGCCGTCGTCGGCCGACGCCTGCGGGGCGAGAGCTCCGAACGAGACCGCGAGGGCCGCGGCGGCCAGAACGGCCGGGACGCGTCGCCGGGTGAAAGTGGCGTTCATGACGTGCTCCTCCCGCCGACCGGACACCGAGGAGCCGCGGCCGTGGATCGATTGACCTCTCACTCGGACATTCGGCGCGAAGCGGTCCTCCGGATGGGGTCGGCGCCATTTTTCTTCCCGAACGCCGTCGCGCCGTCCCGACCTGCACTCCGTCCCGACCTGCACTCCGTCCCTGCCCGCATGCCGTCCCTGCCCGCATGCCGTCCCGGGCCGCATGCCGTCCCGGGCCGCATGCCGTCCCGGGCCGACCCCACGGAAGTCCCGTCCGAGCATCCCATCTAGGTCCGCGACTGTCCTATTTGTCCTCTAGGTTTGTCGCATCGCGAAGGACCACGAGGGGATGAGACCGATGAGGCACACCGCACCCGAGGGCTACACCAGCGTTGCACCGTGGGTGGTCACGGACGACACCGGTGCGCTGCTCGACTTCATTGCCGCCGCATTCGACGGCGAGGAACTCGCACGGGTGCCCGTCGAGGACGGCACCATCGGCCACGGCGAGATCCGTGTCGGCGACACGGTGGTACTGGCCTTCGACCGACGGCCCGACTGGCCGGTGATGCCCTCGCTGCTGCGGATCTACGTCCCGGACGCGGACGCCGCCATGGCCGCCGCCGTCGCGCACGGGGCGCAGGTGATCACCGAGTGCGCGGACAGCGCGTGGGGGGATCGCGGCGGCCGGGTGCGGGACCCGTTCGGCAACATCTGGTGGGTGGTGAGCCGGGTCGAGGACGTCGCGCCGGACCGGGCCTGGGAGCGAATGTTCGAGCCGAAGTACGCGGAGTCGATGCGCACGGCCCAGAAGACGCTGGACGCCGCACTGAGCGGCCGGGACACAGGAGTGGCGAGCGCCCCGCGGCGCCCGAGCAACTGAGCCCTTCCGGACTCGTGGTGCCGACGGCGAGCCGGACATGCCGCATGGCTGCGAAGTTCCTGACGGACGGGTTCCGGCCAAGGTCACCCGTGTCCGTCAGGAGCTTCGCTCGGTCGCCCGTCCAGCGACTCGACGCACTCTGAAATGATCAGTCGAGCGGCCGACGGAACGCGCCCCGGAGCGTCCGGCCCGCCTCAGCCGGTGCCGTCCTGTACCGGATAGCGGATGATGACCGCGCCGCCGGTGGCGTAGTTGGCGACGTCGGCGGCCAGCCGCTCGCCGTGCGGCGACGTCAGCGCCGCGTCCATGGCGGCGGCGTCGGCGAAGTCGGCCTCGAAGACCGCGAAATACGGCGCTTCTCCCCCGGTCGCCGTTCCCTCGATCGCCGCCACGTCGAAGCTGTAGCGCCACGCGAGCGGGCCGGTCCAGTTCCTGACCAGCGGAAGGTGGTTGGTCACGTAGTAGTGGCGAAAGTGGTCGGGGTCGGCGGGCTCGGAATACAGGACGACAAGCTTATGCACGACGCCCTCCGTCCAGAGACGCCAGCCGGCCGCCCAGCCCGTAGCGACCCCGCCCGTACACGGCTCCGGCCATCGGGAGGCTTCCGGCAGCCGTGCGGAAGAGTCCGATCGGCGGGGCGTCCCCGGGCATCGTGCGCGCGAGTCGTACACCGGCCTGGTCGGTGCACGCCGGTTCCAGCAGGACTATCCGCGACATCGGCTCTCCCGTCGAGTTCGTTTCGAAATCAGAAACGCGAGTGGATGCTAGTGTTTCGAATAACGAAACGCAAGGAGGGTCATGCCGACACCGCGCCCAGGAACACCGGTTCGTGGATCGACCACCGGCCGTCCCCTCATGGCAGCGATGGACCTGTTCGGCCGTCGGTGGGCGCTGCGCATTCTCTGGGAACTGCGCGCGGGTCCGCTCGGCGCCCGCGCGCTGCTGGCACGGTGCGAGGGGCTGTCATCCAGCGTCCTCTACCAGCGGCTCCGCGAACTCGTATCGAGCGGGATCGTCGCCCCCTCGGCCGACGGCTACGAGCTGACCCGGCTGGGGACAGCACTCCGTGACGCCCTCCGGCCGCTCGACGAATGGGCGAGCACGTGGGCACAGGAGCAAGAACACGCCGATCCAGAAGCCCACGGAGACGCGAAGACCACGCCCGACCAGGTGGAACGGTGACCTGACGGACGCCGACGCGGGACACGGTGTCACGGTGACACGGGCTTACGCGCCGAACCGCCAGCACCGCCAGATCACGCCCTCGATACGCGCCCTGGAAGCACCGTGGCGACGCCCCCGGCCCGGTCGAAGCCGGAACCCGTCCCCGCGTGCGGGGAGCGGACTTCCTGAAGCTACGCCGACAACTGCAGTTGCGGACGCCCGGTGTCGCCCCCCTCCGCAGGGAGACCAGGTAGCAGCATCCTCGGCCCGTCCCCGTCCCCGACCCCGGGACCTCGGTGCGATCTGGAGGCGCCCGCCAGGCCGCTGCCGCGCGCTGCGGGCACAGAACGGAAAGCGCGTACCCCCGGGCAACAGCCCGGGGGTACGCCTTTCCGCGGCGCCTGCCGTCAGGAGGAGTGGACCTGGATCTCGCCGATCCCCGAGCCAAGGCTTGAGCAGTGCGCGGTCGACTGGCCGGAGTCGCCCGGCTCGAGGCGGATGTGTTCACCGTCCGCGTCGGACGACCAGCCACAGATCAGGTGGACCCAGAAGGTGATGGGCTCGCTCCCGACGTTGGTGCACAGCGCCCAGCCGGTGTAGTCGTCGATGTTGTGCTTGCCCTTCTCGCATGAGAGCCCGTGAGGGTCTGCGACCGGGGCGGCCACCGCGGCGGGCGCCGCGCCGGACAGAGCGAGGGCGAAGGCTGCGGACACGGCGAGGGCGGCGCGCACAGCGACGCCGGCCTTCCTGTTGTTCTTCAAAGTGTTTCTCTCCGTGAGGTCGGACGACTTCCTTGCCTCACTCTGCCGCCCCCAAACCGGACCAAAACTACGCCCGGCTTCACCTTCCGTGAGCGAAAGGATTCGGCAGTCCGAAGAAGGCACACTCGGCCGTGCGGAGGTCAAGAACACGCTGCTCGACATCCTGGACGGCGGCGGTGGAGGTAGCAACGGCCGAAGCCGCCGTCGCCGTCGCGGTCGCTGTCGCCGACAACGTCCGCGCCTGAAACGCAGCAGCCGGCGCGACCGTCAACAGCAGCGGAGGCATCCAGAATTCGAAGGGCGTCGAGAGGTCACGTGCCTGGGCACGGGAGAGCACTACGTGACTTTCACCGACCAGAGCGGCGGCGGCCGGACTTGGGGGTGGGAGGCTCAGCCCGGCGCATCAGCTGCCGTCAGTGGCACCCGCGCCCCGGCGGTATGGGGTACTCGCCCGCAAGAAGGTGTCCGTCTTGAAGGACGGTTCTCGCACCGCGGCCTGGGGAAGGTGTGGGAGCGGCGGCGGGCTTCGTACAGGGGAGCCTCTCCGGGCTGCAGGCGTAGAGAATTGACCGGAAACCTCACGCCCCACTCACCGCCAGGACCCACCGACCATCCCTGCCGACGCAGGGAGCAAATCCTCCACCAGCACGTTACGTGTGATGCCCTGAGGGCCATCCCCGCACGAGCGGGAGCAGGCCGGCACGGACACGGTGGACATGATCCGGTCGGGACCATCCCTTCGTACGCGGGGAGCATGCGGTACCCAGGTCGACCGCGTCGCGAAAAGCGGGCCCATCCCCGTGTTTGCGGGGAGCAGACTTCCTGACCAGCAGTTCTACCCGACACCAGCCCCTCCCGAGTAACTTTCACCGAAACAGACGGAACAGCCGCCTCTCCCGCGCAGGCGCGAACCGCGACTCCAACGACCGAAGAGTCTGAACTCTCCCTCGGGCGTGGGGAGCAGGCGACCGTCATCAACGCCGCAAGCTCGCCAACGGGTCCCGCGAGCGCGGGGAACAGCTCGTCATGATCACCCGATCCACCCCGCCTGCCGGCCGGAGCGACCATCCCCCGCGCGCAGGGAGCAGGGCGCCGCACGTACGTGGCGGTGCGGTCGTGGGTGCCTTTCCCGCGGCAACACCGCCCACCTCGAACGCCTCCTGAAAGATGATCAGTTGCGGGCCCTTGCGGAACGGGCGCGGTAGCGTGCTCTGACTTTCTGGCTCGGAGGCCGCTGTCTCTGGCGTATCGAAGCTCAGAAGAAGCTCTGAACGTGGGTAAAGGCTCGCCGGAGCGGAAGGGGCGGCGCGACCATGCGGGCGACGGCCGTCTGGCGGAGCGGTACGTGCGACAGGGGGACACGGGATGACGCGGATGTTCCGGCGCGGAGGCGCGTCCAGGGCCGACGAGGACCTGGACCTGTACCAGTACGCCTACCTTGCCGGCGGGGGTCTACGGGTCGCGGAGAGTGCGGTTGTATCCCTCACCGAGCGCGGGACGCTCTCCCTGGGGGCAGCCCGCCTGCGTGTCATCGGCGAGGAACGTCTCGAACACCCAGTGGAGCTCGCCGTCATCGTCGCCTGCCCGCGTAGCAAGCCGGTTCAGGAGGTGATCGATTCCGTCAGGCACTCCGCCGAGGTCGAAGAGGTCGCTCGTCGCCTCGTCTCCCTGGGCCTCGTGCGCCGTCGGCGACGGAAGCCCACCCGAGCCGGACGGCGATGTCTCGCGGACGCGGCCTCGACGGGAAAGGTACCCGCGTACGCGCTTCACGGCCCCGCCGCACTGGCTTCTGGCCCCGCTCGACGCGGGCCGCTCGACGCCCACCCCATACCCGACGACCTCGGGCGCACTCTTCTCCGCATGGGCAAAGCCGTCGACGACGGCCCCGGTCACGGCACGGACAGTGGTGCGGATGGAGGTAGTTCCGGCGGAGGCGGTGGTGGCGCTGACTGACAGCGGTGACGGGCCCCATCCCGCCGCCACGCCGGGCACTCGGGCCGTCGGCCGGTTCCTGCTCGGTAGGCGTGGGCACGGCGGTCTGCCGCGCGACCGGTGCTGTGACCCGGCACGCCCCTGGTCCGGTCCGGGGCGCTCCCAGATTGAACGCCTCTTCGCCTGGAGCCGGATACGAGCGAAGCCGGCGGAGGGCTGCCCGGCACACCGCCGGGGCACAGCAGGCCTTGCAGCGGGGCCTGGAGGCCCTTGCACAGTGGGTGGGAGCGGGAAGGCGCGGACCCGCCGGTGTCCTGCGGCCACAGCGAGCCGATCACGGTCGACGGCTAGTAGTGCTTCGTTACGTTGGGTGATCTTGCCTGGTGGTGGGCATCGTCCGGTCATGAAGTTGGGGGAGGTGGAACGGCTCCGGGGTGAGATA